>JAJDBF010000032.1 GCA_029261535.1 Nitrospinaceae bacterium
CTTATGCGTCAACCCACTCTGGATAATAGAGGTCATTGCACGAAATGTTTTTTGGAACACGGTCTTGCCCACCAACCCCATACTAAAAAAGAATCCCAATACATCAACCGTCATCATCGATCCAATAGGATGATGCTTCAGGTCGTGAAAAAGATGGTGCCCCAGTTGGCCCCAGCGAGTACCAGAAGAATATTTTTCTAACGCCACCCCTTCGCCCAGCCGAGGTGTTTCCGTCACCGCATGGTCAGGAGTCAATAGCACCGGACATAAAGAGGCACGTTGATTACTATCAAAAGGTTGATGGTTAATGGAAATGCCAAAAAAACCTGCATACCCAAACGTTTCATAGGGGCCTTGGGCTTCAATATGGCGACGAAATGATTCAGAACGTACGTCGATACAAAAGACGAGTTGTGCATGGGGACGAGTTTCCAATTCTGGTATCGTTCCGCGATGCGCTGAAATATTTCCCAGTAACTTTTCTCGAAAGGAATCTTCGTACGCCTCAATCCATACCCGCCCATGCTGATCAGCAGGAAAGTGATCTATCCATTGCAACAACATCCGGGCATCAGTGAGCGGGAGATCGTGAACTTCTCCTGGGGATAACTCAAGAAGCTGCGCCAAATGGAATAATCGCCAGGCATGTCGACATTTCATCTGTTGGGTTGGATTCCCGGAGGGTCCTCTATTCCCAATTTGTTGGTGGTACTCTTCGGGGCGATCATTCCAATAGGCAGTCAGGGTAGAAACCGTCCCATCAATGCCCCATTTTTGCTGGCACTTAATGTTGGTCAACTCCACTTCATAAAACAAACGCACAGCCAGATATTGTGTGGTGTCAATGGGATGTTTGTGTTGCGCATGGTAGGTTGGGTGTTCCCCAAGCCACCGTATGTATCGCGTCCAGCCTTGTAATAATGATAGTTGCCTTGAGAGATAATCCTCCCATTTATCTTGGGGAATTTCGAGTTGGACCAGGCTGGAACGGATCGCGTCCTCTGGAGTTGCAGGAAGGCTACGAACTTTTTGGGCAAAACCTGTAATCCCGAGTAGTTGCCCCGAAAAATCTTTCTGCGCCAGGTTCCGCCATACCTGGTAGAAACCTTCTTCTCGGCCAGGCATTTCCCAGCCGGCTAATCCTTCATCGAGAAACGCCGCTACCCATTTGATGAGTTGATTATTGATTTGGTCAACCACCCCACCTTCAGTCAAATCATCAACCCAATCGCTGATGGTCCGTTGAGGCGACAAGGAAATGGGACCAGACGTTTGCGAATCTTCGGATATTTGAGATGAAGCATGAAAATCAGATAGTCCGAAGGTGACTAACACACTCTCCCATAAATTCGTCAGGTAGCTCTCTTCTGGATACTCCCCGTACTGCCTACCTTCTTTGATGGTTTGTTCAATGATTTGTTTCCGGGATTCCTCGGAAAGATCTTGCCTAAACTGTTTTGTAGCGCCACCACCACTTAACTCCCATTCCAGAAGAGATACTGGTAATTCCTCGAAGCCAAAAAGCATGTGTAATTGCCAAACATCTTGGGGGGTAACTTTTCGACTTCCAACTTCAATAGAAACTTGCCTCTCTGGGCGAGGCCCAACCCTGGAAAAAGCGCGCTTAAAACTTTCTTGAGTAATACGGCCATTTAAGTAAAATTGACGATATTCCTCATTCGCGAGATACCCATTTCCACCAAGCAAGTCCTTGCCTTTGCGAACAGCCTGATCAAACGGCAGATATTCCAATCCATGAATGGGGTTCTGCGCGACCATGGTCCGCATGGGCCAAAACGGCGCGATTGGCTCACTGGCGTTCAATACAACTTGCCGGATCTGATCACGATCTTCCGGGGAAATGGACTTCACTGCAACAGTACTCATATAGAAGAAATCACCTCTCGTATCGCGTTCTTCAGCGCACTCCTCATAAATGAGGACACTTCGCCCAGTCCGCTTTTATTTTTCGAATCATTATTTTTCATATCAAAGGTGTCTCTTATTTCGTAAGACTAATTACTTGGTTAAGTTTGTTTCAAGCTTCATCGAGGATGGTCATAAACCAGCCCCATGGCTTGATTCAAATCATTTTTTAATTAGCTTAATCAAGCCATATACTTGTCCATGTTTCTCAACACTATGCCGCAGAGGCTTGCGACTGAAAACCTTGTATACATTTCTCCTCCCTTCACGAATGCGTTTTAAATATCCGTCAGCTTCAAGCTCAACGATAATACGCTGAACCGCGCGTTCCGTGATTCCAACCTCCGCCGCTATATCTCGAATCCGTTTAGACGAGTTTTGGGCCAGGTACAACAAGACATGCGCATGATTCGTCAAAAAAGTCCACGATGCTACGGTAGCCATTTTTCTTGTGCTCATCCTCAATCCTAATGGGGGTAGTGCAATAGTTTTTAAAGTTTAACTTGCGCCCCGATAAATAGCGGAAATAGAATACACGACAAATATTTCAGTAGTCAATAAGCTATTAAAGAATTCGCTCATGAGCATGCTTGTTCTGATTCGAAATATATACGTGTCCTCCCCTCAGACGAATACTTCTTATGCGTCCGATTTTCTATGAAGCCAAACAGGCACGATTTATTGATCCAAATCCCCCTGGCATGGCAAATGGATTAGCTTTTGATGGACAGGTCCCCAGCGCAACGGAAGCCGGTGTTGTCCAGGCGGTAATCAGTTTCAAATCCCTTACGCCAGGCCGAACGCTGGCTGTTCGCGTCGGTTTGCCATCCTCCGCCTCTATAGACCTTTTGAGTTCCCCCTCCACGTCGGTCGGAAGGATTAGAACGTGCGGGCCCCTGAGGATTATCTTTTGGACTTTTCCTGTAGTAATCCGACTCAAACCAATCGGACACCCATTCATTAACATTGCCAGCCATATCATGAAGTCCAAAAGAATTGGCTGGGAACGAACCTATGGGAGCTGTGAATTCAAATCCATCCGAACTGTCTTTGGAGCGAAGGTTGCGGGAACAGGAACTGTCACAAAAATTAGACTTAGTCGCGTCGAATTCATTGCCCCAGTAATAATTTGTTGTTGCTCCTGCACGCGAGGCGTATTCCCATTCCGCTTCTGTCGGCAGACGTTTATTCTTTTTTTTGCAATATTCCTCCGCTTCGTGCCATGTGACCATTTCAACAGGTCGTCCAGCCCCTTTATATTGAGACGGATTGCTTCCCATCACCGCCTGAAAATCGGCCTGAGTCACTTCGAATTTATCCATTTTAAAGCGTTTCAAACAAACGTCATGAACCGGCCTTTCGGCTTGAGCGTAATTATTGCTACCCATCTTGAAACAGCCGCCCTCAATCCTCACCATTTCCACAGGACCGTTGGTTCTAGTCTTGCTGATTAATATGTTTTCAACTTTGGCATGCAGTTCCTGCACATAAGCATATACTCTGCCAGGAACTTTTTGGTATTGAATCTTGGTAGACTTGTGTGGAACCAGGAGCATTTGTCCTGTTTTAAGATTGAAGAGGCGGTAATAATTGACAGGTTTGGAAACATCGCCATCCTCAGCTTTTTCCATATTATTTATTCCGCTGTCAGGGGTGACGACTCTTTCATCAACAATTTCTGCTTCGAACGGTTCCGGGTCCCCTTCCACCGTAACCATTACTGTATTTCGCTTTATCACTTCTTTGGCTAAAAGACGATCCACCAGTTTTTGGGTTTCTTTGTATTTCTTCAGTTGAAACTTGACCTCAGCCAAAGAACGCATGACCCGCCAGTTTTCAGGATCCATTCCCAAGGCTGTGGCGTAATGTTTTTCCGCCGCCTGAATTTCTCCTTGCGACAATTTAGCGTCACCTTCAAGAGTTTCATCTATCACGCTTGCAAGCCCTGGAATAGGGTGCAAAAAAATGCTGACTATGAAAAGAAAGAGTATGTTTTTTAAAAATGAAAAAGAACTATCCATCATTGCCCGGCTCCTGTGGTTTTCATTTATTAGTAGATTATGGGAATTTTTTAATACGCAGTGATGCGGCTCCTAACTCTTTATTATTTTCCCTAAAACAAAAATCCAAGCGACAAAAGATGCCGTTCAGTTGGATTACACTGTCCGTATACTCTCACCACTGCCTTGAATTAAAGTTTTCAGAGACGAGTCTCCAACTGCTTTAATTCTAGCGCCATTTCTTTTAATTGAAGACAATCAGGGAAGACCTCTCGATCCTCATGCTTAAGGCTTAGAGTATTGGATAACGTTTTATACATCATCGCTACGCTAGCAATAATTTTTGGGTCGAGATTGGGTGGGGTCATCTTCAGCTCATCCATACAAATTCTCTTCCAATCTTTTTTTCCGCGATCCTTGGCCAGAGCTTTGGCTTTTTTGGTCGCCTTATACCAAGATGAGTTGTCGTAAAAATTTCGCAAAACCTGCTTGGAGAGCGGTGCGTTTTCATAAGTTAAGCGTAACTCATCAGGGCCGATTGAATCCACCAAAACAAAGTGGCGATTCCCTTGTGTATCGAAATTTTCGGAGAACGCTAACTCTAGTTTGCCATCACACATCTCGATTCCGACTTCAGCAAAAATGTCTTTTAAGCGTAATGCCACCAGAGTTACGGTATCTCGCAACAATTTTAACTCAGCATCATTTAATCCTGCAATACTTTGCGACTCTTGCAGACCAATATACCGGTCACGCGTTTCCAGTTTGGTGGAGTACTCAATGATTGGAGTCTCGTATTCATCACCCTCTTTAGGAGGGGTGGTTAGTCCCAATTCCTTGCAATAAGCACTATCTTCAGCTCGCTCTAGCAGGGAGCTACCGGAGGGTATCCCAAAACGAAAAATAACCTCCAATGGAACTAATGTTTTGGTGGGTTTTTTTTGATAAGCACTGTAATCCCACAAAAGCTCTGCATTCACTGTTTTTGAAGATGGTCGCAAAACAGTTTGAGCATCTACGGCCAGAAAAGCAGATAGTTTTTCTGGCGCGACTTTTTTCCCGGTATGATCAACCAAGCCCTGGCAGTGGTGGGCCACTCCATGTTGCCTGAATTTTTCCAAGAGAACACCATCAACGCTAGAGTCATCTCGCATTGCCGGGGTAATTACCCACTCTCTCCATATAGCAGGATCACCTAGTAGCTTAAAAAAGAGTTCTCCCATATAGGCAAGCGCCACCCCTTTACCTGCAAGCTCATCGGGCATAACGCCCCAGTCAAAAATGGAATAGCGGTCGGAGTATTCAAAAACATAGGCGGCATCTCCTTCAAGACCATTAATATTTTTCACCGACCCTTGATAGATTATTCCAGGCAAGCCCATAGCCCCTCCTTATTTCCCGATGACGGTTGTTGTAGATCAGCCGAGGTGGACGTTGTCCAAAGCTTCTGTGGTACGGGTGGTGATTGTAATATTCCCGAACCGGTCGATTTCTTGCTCCAACTCCTCACCGCATGTTTTTGTATTTTCAAATTATAAGGAAAATAGTATTCTAAAAATAGAATTATTAATATTCTATAATTTGTGTTTATTGGTTCTGTTTTTTCAAGCTATTAAACACTGAAAAATATGACCTAGCTAAACTATCACCACTTATATTACTTTTGGGTTACCGCCAAAGAAGAAAGTGTCAGGGATGCTTCAAGAAAGCTGGGAGTCGGACAATCGACCATCAGCACCCAGATTAAAAGTTTAGAAGAACCTTTAAACCAAAGTCTGTTTAAATGAAAAAGCCGAAAACTTCTTCTTGCAGAAGCTGGGAAAGTTGTTTTGGATTACGCCAATCAAATATTCACCTTGGGCAACGAACTTATGGAGGTGATGCTGGATGGAACTTTTTCCAAACGAACTCATCTTCAACTTGGGGCTGTCGATGGTGTGCCTCAAGGATACGTTAATATCGGTGTCAGTTGAAAGTGGACCATGAGTGTAAGTCATCAAAGTAAAGTGGACCAAAACGGCTAAAAAAATAAAAGGGTGTGATGCCAGAACTGTATGGTAATTGTATTGTCAGGAAGGGTCGCGTTAAAATAGGATATTCAATGCACAGATTAAATAGCGGGTTTGGCAAAATATAAAAAACTTTCAAAACTTTTAATGTGGAGAAATTTAAAAATGAATAATACGCTATTGATAGTCGTGGCTACGTTTGGTCTTCTATTCGGCGCAACATTTTCAGCGATTGCAGATCAAGGGCATAAACCCTATGTCGGGTCAAAAGCCTTTGAACGCATGAAACAGTTAGAAGGGAACTGGGAAGCTTCTATGAAAATGGGAGAACAAACCATGAAGATGATTGCCAGCTATAAACTGACTTCCGGTGGAAGCGTATTGATCGAAACCACGCATGAAGGCGCACCTCATGAAATGGTGTCTGTCTACCACGACAATAAAAATAAAAATCTGGTCATGACCCATTATTGCGCCGAACAAAACCAACCTAAGCTGGTTCTTACGGAAATGGGTAGCAACAAGTTGATGATGGACCTCGCGTCTGACAGTGACATCGACACTGCAAAGGAGAAGCACATTCACTCTGTCTCCTTTCAATTTGAAGACAAGGACAAGATGACTCAGACATGGACAAGTTATGCGGACGGCAAAAAAGATATGGTTGTGAAAATGGAATACACTCGTGTGAACTGAGGAGTTGAAAAAATCCCCTCAGCTCAATTTTTTTCTGATTTAATAAAACCCGAAAAAGCCTTGAAGCCCCTGGAGACAGAGAGCTTTGCGTAAGTACTTTTTGAGGGACTGAAAAGTGGAAGTCCCCCTTTCCTTCGACAGGCTCAGGATAAACTCCGCAGAGTGAAGAATCTCGCCTTTGCTTTTGATTTTAGGGTTATGCAAAGCTCTCCTGGAAACAGGTTTTTTTCGTTGCCCATATATTTCTTCGGTAATTTTTTGGGCAGGCTCGGTACGGCTCCTGCGCGGTGGGCATGCCATCGCGGGTATTTTTATGGTGAAACTTTCTCTGCAAGATAGCCGGGAATTTATTTCGACTGCATGGTGTACACGCCATCCCAATCTTCGGGAATGACGTTGGTTTTGTCGCTACCTCGTCGGCTTCTTTTTTCAATTTTTTGGAAGAGTTCGCATCTTTCAATAAATGTGTCTGAAGGGCCATCGCCTTTCTTGATTTCAATGCATTGTTTAAACTGCAAGATGGCCTTCTCCCATTGTTTGTGTCGATACAGGTCCAAGGCTTCTGCAAAGACTGAGTAGGCTTCCTGCAATGAGGCATCCAGTGTTCCTTTTTCACACAAGACTTCGTAGATGGCCACCGGCTGGTCCTTTCCAAACACGCGGATGCGGTCAAGCTCCCGGCACTCCAGAGTTCCTTTTACAAAGTCGTAGGTGAATCCGCTGATTAAAATATTGGATCCGTAAACCTTGTTTGCTCCTTCCAGCCGGGAGGCCAGATTGACGCTGTCTCCCATGATGGTGTAATCCATTCGATGGGCGCTTCCCATATTACCGACCACCATCGGCCCTGTGTTGATCCCTATTCTCATATACAACTCGTGCCGTCCCTCCTGTTTCCATTTTTCACGCATTTCGGTCAGACGTTTCTGCATCCCCAGCGCGGCCAGGCAACTTCGGGTGGCATGGTCTTCGAAAGGCAGAGGCGCACCAAAAAAGGCGATAATGGAATCGCCTTCAAATTTATCGACGGTTCCTTCATTAGCCATGAGTATGTCGGTCATTTCGGTCAGGAATTCGTTGAGCAATTCCACCAATTGTTTTGGTGTCAGCGATTCTGATATAGAAGAAAATCCTTTCACGTCGGAAAAAAAAGCGGTGAGAATTTTGCGGTCTCCTCCAAGCTTCAGAAGGTTGGGGTTGTCCACGACCTGCTTGACCACCTCCGGAGCCAGATACTGACCAAAGGCATCCTGAATGAATCGTTTTTTTCGTTCCTCGAAAGCAAACCGGTAAAAGGTCACTCCGGTATAAACAAACAACTGGGTGAACACCGGGTATACGGTATGGATCAGCAGTCCTTTTTCATTTAATAAATAAAAATCGAATCCCAGAAAAGCCACAGTGCCCGCCATGGCTAAAATGCCCGAGGCGATGGCATTGAATTTCAGAAAAATGATGCCGAGAAATATTCCGGAGATCAGCATTAAAGAAATATCCAGCAGGTCGATCCAGGGAGGACGTTGAATAAAATCTTCCTGCAGTACATTTTCAATGATGGTGGCGTGTGCTTCAACGCCCGGAAAAATGGGGTCAAACGGGGTGGTTTTTGTATCGTAGGTGGCGGCGGCTGTGGCACCCAGTAAAATTATTTTTCCCTTTAGGTCTTTTTCAGGAACACGTCCTGCCAGCACATCCGATGCCGGGATGTGGCGGAATGTATAGGCCGGGCCATAGTAATTCACAAAATAGTCACCGCTGGCCGTTGTTGGAATTTCTACTTTGTTGAACATGACCTTGTCCACTCCGTAGGGGACAATATTAATCATCAAGGGAGTTTTAGTGGCTTCCTGCAGGACCTGCAAACTGAGCGGAGGAAACAGGTACTCGCCACCGTAGCTCATCACCAGGGGAATCCGGCGCACCACACCATCGCGGTCCGGCAGGTAATGAACAAACCCGGCATTGTTGGAAGCGTCCATAAATTCAGGCAAACTCATGTTGACCTTGTCGATCTCCGGAAGCCTGACTTTGTCTTCTGGCTGGTCACTGCGATGCACCAGTCCGTATTGGGAAAAATCCAGCAGGTCCAGATGCTGTTGGTTCATCGGCTCTGTTTTGTCTTTGCCCAACTGGTTTCGTGGAACCACCAGATAACCCAGTACGCTTCTGTCGGAATTGAGCAGGGATTGAGCGAATAGTTTGTCAGAATCGCCCACTTGCCTCAGCCAGCCGGCTGTTTTCTTGCTGTCCCATCCCAGGATTTCCTGTTCGACCAGGGCCGAATCAAGAGTCTCGAACGGAACGTATACATCGCGCTCGGGGAAAAAAATATCGACGCCGATAACTGCGGCTCCGGACGCGGACAGCTGGTCTATCAGGCGGGCGAGTTTAGAACGGGGCCAGGGCCAGCGCCCTTCCTGCTGAAGGCTTTGCTCGTCAATAGCAACAATGACCACCTGGTCACTAACCGGACGGGTACCGCGGGCGGTTAGTTTGACATCGTAGGCTTTCAGGTCAAGGAGTTGGAAAAAAGGAAGGTTTAAAGAATAAATAGAAATGGAAATCAGGGTGAGGAAGAGGGCGATAGTGAAATTGTTGAGCAAGTAACGGTTCACAACTCACAGCCCTTGGCGGGACCGGGGAGGCCCCTTATGATGTCATTCATTCCTACCGGCCCAAATCATTTCCACTGGCGGACCTAGCAGTTGGTTTTGGAGTCTTCGATAAAAAAGTTGATGAATGTGCTTTGGGTGCCCTTCTGCAAGAAGGGATTATCCAATGGTGAGTCTTCTGTCTGAGTCACAACGCTCGGCGGAGCGGCTACCACCGGTGGAATGGTTCCTTCCACGGGGACAACACAGGTGGTGGATTCAATGCAGACCACCGGGGTACCGGCCAGGGTGCCGTCAATGATAAACTCTTCAGCAATGATAGTGATGGACTTCCCAGTGGTGATACTGGAACCGGGAGTCACCTCAAATGTGCCGATCCCATCCAGAGTGAAAGTGAAGGTTTGGCCCCCGATCAGAAAATCCTGCTCCACGCGAGCCAGAAAATCACCCAGTGTGGTGATTGTGCCATCTACCAGAATCTTGTCACCAGCATTCAGGATCAGGTTGTTAAATTTTGATGAACCCATGAATGTGATTTGACCTTTAAAACTGCCGGGTGCCGCAGATTGAATGCCGACATGGAGAATATGCTCAGCTTCCATGCCGTCAACAATCACTTCCGGTGTGTCGAGAACCGTGTCCCCAACCGCCAGGGCATTAGCGGTGATATTGCTCAGTTCATCGTTGTCAATGGTCAGGTCGCCGGTGGCGTTGCCCAAGCCGATGTTTGCGGAGTTTACGCTGTTGTTGATATGAACGGTTTGCCCGGCAACTACAGAACCCTGTATATGAATATCATTGGCGGCTAAAAAGACATCATTGGAAGCCATGAGGGTTTTTCCCGCCGCGAGATGGAAATCACCCAGGGGAAGGAAAGAGAAAAAATTATTTGAGGCCGTGACGTTGGCATTGACGAATACATTGCCAATGGAAGAGAAATTAATGTCAACGCCTGAAACATCAGTGTCGACGATTATTTCTCCGAAAGGCAGTGCCCTTATCCGTGAAGAAAATTCCGATGGGGCATTCACAAAATGCAAATCGCTGGCGGAGCGAAAATCCGTTATGGCGTGATTAGCGGTGTGGTCCGTAGTCACTCCGGAAACATAAACATCGTCGTTGAATCCGTTCCCAATGACAAGGGAATGGTTACCAGGCGCATGGATGTTTTGAAGCTCGGTACCGCTCAAAGTCAGACCGCAGGGTCCGCCGCAGATGTTGGAGACATCTCCGGAACCTACAGCCCCATCGACACCAATGGTGCCGTTATCCCTGGGCGTGATATAAATCCTGAAGGTGGAAAAAAGCTGGCCCTCAATATCGACATCATTCCCGACAATTCCAAAGTCGCCATTGCCCACATTGACTGAAACTCCCCGGCCAATATTCACATCGCCCCTCCCGTTCGTGTCAGAATCGGCAGTGAGGGTCAGGTTCAAAAGGTCGCCATCGCCGGGGGTGCTATCAAAAATATTTGCATCGATATTGACATCGTTGCTACCGAACAGAGCGAGTGAACCATTTTGCGAGCCATTGAAATCGATGTCTGCTTTTAAATTCAGGCCGCCTGACTGGAAATCGGGGTCAATGTCGTTCCCCAGATTGGAATTTTCGATTGCCAGCTCGTTGAAGGAAAAAACAGTAACGGCAACACCTCCGGTCAGTGCACCGGTAATCAGGTCCACACCGAGCGTAGACTGTTCTTCGGCAGGCTGGAAGTTGGGTTCAGAACTTTCAGGGGTTGCACCGCCGCCTGCGACCAGATCAAGATTGACCGGGCCGATCAGCCAGGAGCCACCTTGACCATTGGGTGCTGTCAAATCGGGGAGTTGTCCTAATTCAAAGTATTGGATACCGGAGGTTTGAAGAAGCCCGCCATTGCCGCCATTCGGACCGCCGCGTGCGCTTAATTTTCCATAAATACGGGTCGAACCTTCCGCATAAACTACTACCGTTCCCCCGTCACCGGATTCAGTTGCGTCCGCCTTGACGGTCGCGTTTTCACCGATAAAAGTGGCTTGCGCGTTTGGAATTTCCTGACCATCAACCTGCACGAAACCGCCGACCAGAATGGCACCACCGCCTGCGGTGCCGGACGCGTCAATCATCGCCGTCTTGTCCAGACCAACATGCTCCCCGAGCAGGACGGCGACACCGCCAGTTTCTCCCGCATCATCTCCCGTCACATCAATCATGCCTGTATTCATTACCGTGCCTGAGGGGCCGCCGTGCAAAATCACCTGTCCGTTTTTTTTCTCAACCGACCGCGCCTGAATGATGCCTTCGTTGTTGACCACGTTTTGAATCACCTGCCCCGCGTCCCATGCTGACAGCGTGACCAGCCCACCATCCGCAGATACTGTGCCCGTGTTACGCACCCGGTCTACCAGCACATTGCCTTCGGTATCCTTGACTTCTCCCGTTACCGCCTGGGTAATGGCAAATCGAATGAGGTTGTCGCCGGTGAAGTCGAGTGCGGTCGCTTCGCCAGAAGCCATGACTACCGAACCGAGGTTTGCCACGATCATTCCCTGATTCTCAACCGCAGGAGCGAACAGGCCGACAAAACCGCTTGCTGTGATGCGCCCCTTATTAACGACCGAAGCCAGCGACCGTGTCGGGTCCTGATAAAAACGATAGTTGCCATCCAGGAAATCCTGATCGGAAATGGCAAGTGTGGTGGCGATCAAACCATGGACGTTCACCTGCGCACCGGCACCGAACAGCACTCCCGACGGATTGGTCAGAAATACTCGACCATTGGATGTAAGAAGCCCCATGATCCGGCTGGGGTCGGTCCCTACGACACGATTGAGAGAAACAGACTGCGCGTTGGGTTGCTGAAAGGTAACCGCTTCCGCCGCACCAATGGAAAACCCCTGCCAGTTGGTTATCATCTGTTGCGTATTCTGCTGGATAGTCATCTGACCACCCGAAGACTGGATGGCTCCGTTACCGGCGATAATATTGCCACCATTTGGTAACGCCCACACCCATACAGGCGACAGGGCGAACCATAACGTCCAGATTAAAATCAACAGGGCTTTAGGTTTCATAGCGACCGATCGTTTCCACATTTTTGCAGTCATAACGTAGCCAGAGTTTCACAAACACTAATCAATTCCTTACCTTACATACTACAAGATTCGGCATCAGAGTCATCAAAGAATTCATAGGATTCGGTGAAATCTTCACCCGATCCATCCTCCCCTTCCTTTAATTCCACAACCACATTTCCCGCCTTCGCTTCTCCGGAGAATCGGGAGGCAGGAAAACCATTGATAATCCGTTCAATAAGCACACGCTCTCCCGGAAGTAATGGAGCTGGCGTGGTGGGGGGCATGCCAGCCTCAATAATGCTTTTCATCATGGTGCCGACATCGACATTTCCGCCTACTTGTTGGTTCTTGTTACTCGCATTCATCGTCCCCGCCTCGTTGGCTATCAGGGTTCGCCCTAATGTGGCACTGAAAAAACCTTTAGTGCCCCGCGCCGCGAGGATGGCCGTCGGTGTGCGAATTTCAAATTTAGAGTCTGGATGAGTCGAGCTTTTGTTAACGATATACATGGATAGCCCGTGCGCCACGCTGACCACGCTTTGGCGCAGTTTGCTGTCGGGCTGGAACAAAAACTTTTCCAGAGTGATTTCTGTTTTGGGTCCCATGGCAAACAGGCTGTTGTCTTTGAAAAGAACTTTGAGCCGGCTTTTTCGAGAGGTCCTGAAGCGATCGTTGACATGAACCGTTTGCTTGGGTTGAACTTTTTGCCAGGGACCAAAGGAGACAGGTTTTACTTTTCCCGCGACCTCGGATGTTGGGCCGGACTGGGCAGATTGATACTCCACCGTTCCCCGGATGGAAATGATGCGACCCAGAACTTCTTCCTTGGCCTCGGCCCATTGGGTGAAAAACAGGATGCCAAAACAGGCGATAAAAAATATCGCCCTGTGTTTCAAACCCGTATTACCTGTCGTTGATATTTTAGATATCATCATCTTGCACTCACGCTAAAAGTTCAGCCGACCTCCAAGATAAACAGTGCCGAGACTGCCGTCAGAGGTTTTCAAATCTCCAAGAACCGGAATGCCATAAGTCAGGGAAAAATCTGCTCCCGGCATATGACCTTTGCCTTTTGGGACCGACAACCGAATGCCGCCGCCGACACTGGTGAGTGAGACGGCTCTTTCCCCAGGCTGAGGATTCTCGACAAAAATGCGACCATGATCGATAAATCCAAACAATGAAAACAGGTCCTTAAAAGTATACACGGGGTTTGTCGTGACGGGGAAATTAATCGGGAGCGGTAGGACGTATTCCAGCGATGTCTGGTACCCCTTGTCACCCGAGGCATCCGCCAGCGGGTAGCCGCGAATTGTTCCAACACCGCCTAATACAAACTGATCCGGTGACAGAACCCGAGTGTCTGTGAGTTGCCCGTTGAATTTCATGATGAAATAGCTGTCCAAAAAAAAAGCGGACTGGTAGCGGGTAATATTCAGGGAAGCGACCACCGCATCACCATTTCCTTGAAATCTGGAATTAAACGGGTCTGTCCGATCGGTCTCGGTGTACCCGAATTGGAGCCGACCTGAGAAATAAGTTTGCCCTTGTAGCGGGTCCCGGATTTCACCCCCGGCAAACACATGGACATTAAACATATCGTCACTGGTGCTGATTACGTTCTGGAGAAAATTTCTAAAGAAACGAAAATCCAGTCCTCCGCCCACATAAAACCTGGCTCTGCGGCTACGAAAAAGTGTGTGGAAGATGTCGGCAGTAGCGAGGTGGGAATATCCACTGGCATTCAACGGAGTTAAAATACTTCCCAGTTGGTGATCCGAATAGATATAGGAAAGGTCCAGACGGGTGCCTTGATCGTTCAGAAGAATCTGGTAGCTGGGACTGACAAAATTCTGTCCCAGATCCGAGCGCAGGGCGCGAAGCTTGACCACATCCCCGAATTGGAAAACACTGCCGGTGATCGCTGTGATTGCCGTACGGTTGCGACCGGTAAACTCCGAACCGAAATTGTCTGCGTCAAATGAAAACAGGTAGGGGCTGGATTCCTTGATTTCCAAAAGCAGGTCGGCGGTTCCGTTTTGTTTACCTGGTCGGAGGATTGTCGATATTTTCAGACCTACCAGATCGTTCAATTCCAAAATGGGGCGTTCAAGATCCGTCTCCTTGAGGTTGGCTCGCCCCAGTAGCGATTGAAATTGCTTTTTTATTTTATCTGCCAAAAACCGTTGGTTGCCGGTAACCTCGATCCGGCCCAGTCGGCCTTCCACTACCTGAAGAATTACCACGCCATCCTGGATCGTTTGGGCGGGGACATAGGTTCGCGCCAGAATATAACCTTTGCTTAAATACAGAGCCGTGATTTCCTGACCCATGAGGTCAAGTATCCCGAGGGTCAACTCTTCCCCATCCTTAAGGGAAATAATGGGCGCGATCTCTTCAAGCGTTACCAGATGGTTGCCCTGCACCAGGATGGTTTTAACAAAAAACGAAGGACCGGCACCGGGGTCGGTCAGTTTACGGCTGTCCTGGATTTTGATTTTAGGAAAAACAGGGAGCGGGCGGCCCGGTTCGGGGCGGGATTTTTCCAAAGACTTTTGAATGACCCCGGATTCGCCCGCAGGTGGTAAGGGGGCCTGGACCTGAGCATGAGCGGGGCAAACCAGGGCCAGGAATAGGACCTGATACCCAATAGTCACTCTGATTTTTGTAAACAATAGAAAAGAAAACATTCAAATCCTAAAAGTGCAGTCAGAATTTCCAGAACACCACGACCGCCCGTGTAGTATTGAAGAAGCTGGCAAAAAGATATATTTCAGCCCTGGGTTTTAGAATAGATAAGCTCTTTCAGGCCTTTCCATCCAGATTCAAGCCTTGGAATTATACCACTTATAAAGCAAACCTTTACGTGAGTGCTTTGTGAAGGACTGGAAAATGGAGGTCCCCCTTCGACAAGCTCAGGATAGGCTCTTTGAAGAATCTTGCCTTTGCTTTTGATTTCAGGGCTATGCCAGGGTCTCATTAGGGAAGGGGACATGAGAGGGGAAGAGGGCTTTATTTTTCCAGATCAATTTTCTTGAGAGTCAGCAGTTCCATCGCGTTCAGCTTGAAGCCTTTGACGTGGGGTTTGACCAGCATGCTTTTGGTGGTGACGAACAATGAAATAATCGCCACATCCTCTTCCGTCAGCAGGCGTTGCGCCTCGTCATAAATATTTTTTCTGCGGACGGGGTCCTGTTCCCCGGCGGCAGTGGCGATCAACTGATCGTAACGGGGATTGGCCCATCGGCTGTGGTTGTTGCCGCTGGTGGAGGTGAACAGATTCATGAAGTTGTCCGGGTCCGGGAAATCTGCGCCCCAGCCAAGCCGGAACACAGGCGGGGTGTCCACTTGCAGTCGTTTTAAAAATACTTTCCATTCCATCTCTTCAATCGTCACCTTCAGGTTCAAATGTTCCTGCCATTGCGCCTGAATGAATTGTGCGATGAGCTGGTTGGTGGGGTCTGAATTGTAATGGATCGAGAAAGAAGGAAAACTTTTACCCTCTGCGAACCCGGCTGAAGTCATCAACCGCCGGGCAGTTTCAGGATTGAATTTCGGGCCGATGTCCGGATTGTAGGCGAACATGCCTTTCGGAATCCATGAGGCGGTCGGCACTTCTTCGCCTTTGAGGATCACTGGCAGGCGCGACCGGTCGATGGCATGGGCCAGCGCGCGGCGCACTTGCGGCCGATCAAACGGCGGACTCTCCACATTGAATCCGTAGTAGTAACCGCGGAGCATCGGTTGATTTAAAAACTCCGGATGATTGCGAAAACGCGGGATGGCGATGGGCGGCAGTTGGGTCATGTCGAGCTCACCGGTTTCGTAAAGGGTCAATTCGGTGGTCGGGTCGCGCACCAGGAAAATCCGGATCTTGTCCAGTGCCGGTCGGCCTTCGAAATGGTGCGGGTTGGCTTCCAGCAGGAGTTTATATTCGTGTTGCCATTGCTTCAGGGTGAAGGCACCATTGGTGACGATGTTTTCCGGATCGGTCCAATGATCGCCATACTGTTCGATGACATCCTGCCGCAGGGGTGCGGTGACCATGAAGGTGGTGATGCTGGGAAAATAAACCACCGGGCGTTTTAGCCGAACCTCCAGCAGTCGATCATTCACCGCGCGGATGCCCACCTTGTCCGGGTCGCGCAGTTTACCGGAATTGTATTCGGCGGCGTTTTCTATATCGAACAGGAAGTAGGCGTACTCGGCGGCGGTGGCAGGGTTCAGCAGTCGCTTCCATGAATATTCAAAATCATGGGCGGTGACCGGTCGCCCGTCGGACCAAAGCGCATCCTCACGCAGATAAAAACGGATGACCCGGCCATCTTCCGAAAATTCCCAGCGTTCGGCCACGGCAGGAATCGGCTGGAGCTTGTCGTTGTATTGGGTCAGGCTTTCCATCAGGTTGGTGAGCAGGTCAAACGAAACATTGTCGGTGGCCAACGACGGGTCCAGCGTGGGCGGTTCACTGCGCAGGGCAATACGCAGGATTTTTTCATCCTGCCCGGTTTCATCAGGTGTCTGGAAACAGGCCGCAAGCAAAAGAGTCGGCAGGAAAACCAGGGCGATCATCCGGCAGACGGAATAGGGGAGAGGGACCTTTTTCATGCCGTTATATTAGCATTCTAAGAACCCTGTTCAATCGGGGATTGTGCTTTACATTTCAGCGTGACCCGATACAATTAGCCTCTTGTGAAAATTGACATTAGCCGCGAGTGCCCTTTGTCTCATACGGGTGTGCGGTTGCCTGCCTGAACCGGAAAATTTAAATTTTATAAAGATACCCAAAAACTTCTATGCCGAAACACTCCGATGACCTGAACTGGATCCGCCGCTGGATCAAAAAGGGTCTCAGCAAAGACAAAAAAACGCTCGATATCTCCAATCGCAGAATCACCATGCCGGTGGCTTTGGACCTGGCTGAGAATCTGGCGGTACCGGGTATCGAGAACCTGCATCTCAACAATTGCTGGTTGAAAGATGCCCACATGGAAGAAATGGCCGACGCGGATATGTTCGAGGGGCTCAAGGAACTCTGGATGCACGACAACCGTCTGCACAGTGAAGCGATGGAATACATGGCGGATTCTTCCCGCCTCGGCAAATTGAAAAAACTGGTTTTGTGGAGCAACAAGGTCGGGCCGGAAGGGGCCGAGTCTCTGGCCGGTGCAGACGGTCTTGAGAATCTGGAGTCGCTGGACCTGTCCTTCAATTGCATCGGCGATGCCGGTGCGGTGGCTCTTGCCGAATCGGAGGCACTTGACAACCTCAAGGTGCTTCACCTCGATGCCAACGGCATCGGCGCAGAGGGCCTGCTGGCTCTTGCAGAATCGAAACGCCTCAGAAATCTTAAAGAATTGTACGTCACTTACAACCGGTTTGAGCCGGATGTTTATGATCGATTATTTGCTTCGCGCAAAATAAAAAACCTGCGCGTGTTTAAATCCGACGCCGCGCCGCCGGAAGATAAGGAACCCCGGAATGGAACACGATACCCCAGACGCCCGTCTCGTCCGCCGCCTGCGTGATGCAGTTGCGTTAAAGGATTCGACGCTTGATTTGAGTTACGAGCGGATGGGAGATGCAGGTGTTCTGCTTCTGACCCGTTTGTACGACCTGTCACACGTGCGTCTGCTCAACCTGGGCTGGAACGGCATCACCGATATCGGCGCCCGCGCGCTTGCCGAGTGCGCCTCACTTTCCGGCCTCACTCACCTTCAAATCGATTCCAACCAGATAAGCAATGAGGGTGCGCACGCCATGGCTCACTCGAAAAACTGGAGTGCCTTGAAACTCATCAACCTGACCAACAACCGGGTCGGCGATGCCGGTGCGCTCGAATTGATTAAATCCGATAAGCTGTCGCAACTTGAATTCCTCGAACTGGAACTGAACCGTCTGGGTTTCAGCAGACTCACTAAATTCCCCGACGGTCTGGCGAACCCCAACCTGCGCTGGCTCAACCTGCGCCGCAATAAAATCCGCAACGAAAGTTTAAGCGACTGGGTGCAAACGGGTGCCTTTATCCCGCTGGAGCATCTCAACCTCGGTTGGAATTACATTGAGGATGCCGGAGTGCTGGCATTGTCCGCGTCTCCGTTCAAGCGACTCAATCATCTCATTCTGGATCGCAACTGGATCGGTGATGAGGGAGCCAAGGCACTGGCCGCTTCAAAAAATCTCACCGGTGTGCGTCACCTTTATATGTACGACAACGAATATAATGGGGAAGGCGAGCGCGTGTTGATGGATCTTCGCATTCGCCAGCTTATCGGAGCGCATCTGAAAGACGGTCATCTCAATTTAAACGGGAAGAAGCTGGAAAACAGCGGCCTGCGCGCTTTGGCGCGGTCGGAAGCCTTGCAAGGTGTGACGGCTCTGTCTCTGCGCAACAATTTTTTCGACCATACCGGCCTTTTGGAAATAGCCACCTCGCCGCATCTGAAAAACCTGCAGACCCTCAACGTGATGGACAACGCTTTCGGCAACAAGGGGCTGGTCGCGTTATGTGAGTCGCCGACCTTTACCGGACTCAAGAGCCTGAATGTAGAGGGATGTGGACTCAGCATCATCGGCCTCAAGGCACTGGCGTTGTCGCCGTTCAAAAACCTGGAGACGCTCAACCTGAGTGGCAATGACCTTGGCGATGAAGCCGGAAAGATTCTCGCCAATTGCGATAACTTTTCCGGATTGAAAACTCTGCTGATGTGGAGCACCTGGACCGAAGACGAAGGCTTTACTGCCATGGCGATTTCCGGCAAGCTCAGCAAGCTGGAGGAATTGCGTCTCTCGAAAAATAATATCGGCGTGCTCGGCTATCAGGCATTCAGTGAAGCCGATGGCCTGCCCGCTTTAAAAGTGCTGGACCTGCGACGCAACCGCCCAAGCGCCAACTCCTATCTCCTGTTTCAGGAATCCCCGCGCTTCACCCGCCTTGACGAGTTGCGAGTTTAAAACCTCTGCTCAATATCTCTTAAAAGTTGAAAAAATCATTGCGCGGACTGGTTTTTCGTATGCAGGAATTCGCCGGGGCCGGCTTTGTGAATGTCTGCGGTGGCATAGCCGATGCCGGGGGAGCAGTCGGTGCAATCATACGCCGCATACAGGGTGTGGGTGCCCGTCTGCTCGACCTTGAAGGAAAATCCACGCTGTTTGGTTTTGAGCGTGTCGGCCTTGGCAACAATTTCTTTACCATTCGGGCCTTTGACGCTGTATTTCAAGTCTTGCGCTGTTTCTGTTGTCAGCACAACCGCCACCCGCTCTCCGCTTATGGGTGCTGGAAAGCTGATGGAGGTTCCCAGTTGCAGGGCTCGGTAATGTGGCGGATTTTTCTTGGGGTTTTGGGAGTTGTTGAAAGACGCGATAACAAACACGACGGCGCATCCCACAATAAATCGTCCGCGTTTTGATTTTAGATAACCCATGTCATTCTTATGCAGGCATCCGGCAGGTACCCTGATGGAATAATGGTTATTGCGGACTATTGCCGAGCGCGCATTTCGTCGGCGGCAGTTTTGGCGAGGATTTTTTGTACCGCGTTCATTTCCCCGAGAAAGTCATCGAATCTTTTTTGGTGGGCCTCACTTTTTTGAAGCTCTTTCAGATAATCCTGCAAGCCTTCCCAGTCTTTGTTCTGCTCGACTTTCTTTTTTAAATTGGTGGCTAACAGTTCCTGTTTGTGGAAAGAAGGATCGGCTTTTTCCAGCTTTTGGGAATACTCGGGAAACCATTCCAGGGTGACGAAAGCGGGCAGGCCTTTATCGCGTTGAATCGTGTCCGCCCGGTGTTTTCTGAGGTATAAAAATTTTAATGTGTCGAGTTTCATTTCCGCCAGACGCCAGCGGAAACTGAGATCGGCGATGCCTTTTAATTCCTTACGCTCTTTCAGAACCAGATCGTGCAATTGGCGGGTCCAGTCTGTTTGTAAACGGATGAATGCGTCCCAGGCTTTATCGCCGGTTTTTGCGATGGGTTTTTCGCGCGCAAACAGTGGGGTGGTTGTCAGGCACCCGATCAACAGGGCGATAAATAAAATTTTCAGCCGGTGCATTAAAGTCTCCAAAAAATATTTCAGGGGATGCTGATCTCGATTCGGTGCTTTGCCGATCCCTGTCAGTTTACCGCAGGCAAAAAAAAAGTCCACAGGGCACAAGGCCCTATGGACTTTATGAATTTTATTTAATGTGCTACTCAATCGCGAGAAAATTACAGGCCTGATAGCAGGCGTTGCAATTGATGCACAGGTCCATGTCGATATGGGCCGCGAATTTTTTGGTGCCGCCGGTGATGGCTCCTGTCGGGCAGGGTTTGATGCACGCTCCGCAGGCAACACAGTCGTCTGCTTTGACCACATAACGATACAGCCCGGTACACTTGGCCGCATCGCAGATTTGATCGACGATATGCCGTTCAAATTCTTTGCGGAAGTAACGGATGCCGGTGAGCACCATGTTCGGCGCGGTTTCCCCGAGTCCGCAAAGAGAAGTTACCTGGATTTCGTGACACATGGATTCGAGCTTGTCGAGGTGTTCCAGTTTTCCGCGGCCTTCGGCGATATCATCGAGCAGGTTTCGGATGAGCGTCATGCCGATTCGGCAGGGGGTGCATTTGCCGCAGGTCTCGGTTTCGTTGAAGCCGATGGAAAAACGAACCAGATCGATCACGCAGGCCGACTGATCGTATGCCGCGAAGCTGGCCTGCCCCATGAGGGCACCGGCTTTTTTCAGGCTTTCGTAATCGGTTTTGACATCGAGGCATTCTTCAGAAAGCAAGCCGCCGGTGACACCGCCGACATGCATCACTTTTAATTTTTTCTTTTTCAGGATGCCGCCGCAATAGTCGTCGATGATTTCACCGAGCGTGGTGTTCATGTCGAGTTCCATGATGCCGTTGTATTTGACGTTGCCGGCAATCGCCCAGCTTTTGCAACCGGGCGCGTTGTCCGGACCCATGCTGGTGTACCAGTCGGCACCTTTTTCGATGATTTTTGGCACGGTGGCCCAGGACTCGGCATTGTTCAGGTTGGTCGGGTTGCCCCACAATCCTTTTTGAACCGAATGCGGCGGTTGCGCTTTCGGGAACGGTCGCTTTCCTTCAATGGAGGCCAGCAGGGCGGTGGATTCGCCACCGATAAACGCTTCCATGCCTTCGTGCACATAGATATCAAAGCTGAAACCGGTGCCCATGATATTGTCACCGAGCCAGCCTTTTTCCCTAAGGTCGGCCAGTGCCTTGTTGAGCCGATGAACCGCGATGGAATAATCGGAGCGGGTGTAGATGATGCCGTCGGTGCCGCCGATGGCATACGCGCCGATTATCATGCCTTCGATCACCTGATGTGGACAACCTTCCATGATGGAACGGTCCATGTAGGATGCAGGGTTACCTTCGTCACCGTTGACCACGATGAATTTTCGCTCGGAATCCTGACGGGCGCATTTTTCCCATTTCTTCCCGGTGTAAAATCCGCCACCGCCTTTACCCCGGAGGCCGGATTTAATAACTTCATCAATCACCTCTTTGGGTTGCATGGTGGTCAGCACTTTGCGCAGGGATTCGTAGCCACCCACTTCAATGTAGTCCTGGATATTTTCAGGATCGACGTTGCCGCCGTTGGCAAACGCGGCGCGGGTTTGTTTGTTCAGTGTTTCGTAGTAATCCGCTTTGGCGGCGAGGCGTGCGGAGGGTTTGCCACCGAGGATATGGTCGTTCATGATCTGCTTGACGCTTTCCGGCTTGACCCGCTCATAGGTGACGCGGTCCTGACCGGGGACGTAGACATCGACTAAAACATCTTTACTGCAATAGCCACGGCAACCGACCTGGCCCAAAGAGCATCCACCGCGTTCCTGCAATTCTGCCGTTGCGGCGTTTTCCTCAATCTGCTTTTCAAATTCCTTGTACACCTCCATGCCGCCTTCAGCCAGGCCGGACAGACTCAGGCAAACGGTGACCTTGATGGTGCCTTTTTGCTCTTCGGTTTTCGCAGACTGCTCTTCAACCGCTTCCATGTTTCCTCCGCTTTATTGATGAAAGCCGATCCCCAACGGGGAATCCGCCATTTTCAGATTTCCTGCTTCCGGACAGCAGACCGGGACGCTACATTCCACACCCTTTTTAGATGAAAATCAAAGGAATTTTGGAGATTTTATGAGGTTCTTGAGGTTTTGTCAATTGAAGGAGGAACGGTCCCAGTCGAACGGCTCCAAAGCTTGCGAATTCAGGGGATTGTGAGGCATCCAGCCGAGGCTCTGTCCAGGGCGAATATCATAATGCCTGCATTCTTCTAACTGCCTGATTCATTTTGACTTATGATTTATTACCTGGATTTTTCAGGCAGGTTTCTTGAGGGAGCTTGACACAGGAATTGCAACTTTAAACACCTCTGGTATTGCATGATAAACGTGTGGATGATTCTCGATTATTCTGGTGAAGGTTCCGGTGGGAGGTTTTCAAAGGCCAGTCCCTCTGTTGCACCCGAATGGAAAGCTTTTTGACTCGGTTGGCGAGGTTATTTTTTTTAAACTATTTTTCCCCTTCATGGACCGTTTCCAATCGACAGGCCTCTGTAGTGGTGAGCCGAAGATTCCCCTTGTCCGCCTCCAGTGAATTTATTAGAATTCAAAGGACTGTTGATCCATCTCAAGTCGGGGGCAATCTCCCCGCGTTCCTCCATCCTTTCCAGAAAACGGCCCTTAGATGAAAACGCTGATTAAAACTGCTGACCCGTTGACGATCCAGACGGATTGCCTGATCCTTTTGTGCACGGAAAAAAAACTGTCCGGCTTGCTAAAAACTTTGGATGAATTATTAGGCGGTGCGCTGAGCGCACAGGTTTCAGCCGGTCGCTTTGAGGGCAAGAAAAATCAGACCTGCCTGCTCGATTCGCGCGGAGCTTTTTCTGCCGAAAACCTGCTGGTGGTCGGCATGGGCAAGCAGAAGGATGCGACGCTCGAAAGCCTGAGGCAGGCGACAGGCACCGCGATCAAGCTGGCGGAGCGGTCGCGTTTTAAAAATCCGGTGCTGTGTTTTCCAGAACAGGATATGGGGAAAATCGGCGGTGGCAAGGGATACGACAAGAACGCGCCGTGGGGGGCTATCGCGGAAGCTGTCAACTTGGCGTTGTTTCATTTCGATGAATACAAAAGTAAACAGGAAGACGACCCGAAGGACGCGCCACCCCGGCTCGATTCGATAACTCTGCTGTGTCCTGCCAAGGCCCGCGAACGCGCCATTCAGAAATATGTGGATCAAGGGTTGTTGTTGGCCGAAGCGGTTACCGTGACGCGCAACCTGCAATGGCAACCGGGCAACCGGGCGACGCCGCTCTACTTAGCCGATGAAGCAAAAAAACTGGCGCGCCGACACAAGTTTTCCTGCAAGGTGCTGGGTGTCAAGGAAATGGAACAGCTGGGCATGGGCTCGCTGTTGGGCGTGGCTCAGGGAAGCGAACATCCGCCAGCGTTTATTGTCATGGAATACTATGGCGGTAAAAAGAAACAGGCACCGATTGTTATCGTCGGTAAAGGCATCACCTTTGATACCGGCGGGATTTCGCTCAAACCCGGTGCCGGTATGGACGAAATGAAATACGACATGTCCGGCGGTGCGGTGGCGATTGGCACTCTGAGTGCCGCCGCCAGCCTGAAGCTGAAGGTCAACCTTATCGGGCTGGTGCCAGCGGCGGAGAATATGCCGAGCGGTCGCGCCATCAAACCGGGCGATATTCTCACGGCATCAAACGGAAAAACAATTGAAGTGCTCAACACCGATGCCGAAGGTCGGCTGGTGCTGGCCGACGCGCTCGTTTACGCTCAACGCTATGAACCCAGTGCGGTGATCGATCTGGCAACGCTTACCGGAGCCTGTCTGGTGGCCCTCGGGCATTCTGCCGCGGCGGTGGTGGGAACGGATCAGAAATTAATCAACAAGTTGATGTCGGCAGGCAAGGTTTGCGGCGAAAGGGTCTGGCAATTACCTCTCTATGAAGAATTCGAAAAAGCGGTCAAAAGCGATGTGGCGGATTTAAAAAACATCGCGTCCCCTGGCGTGGGCGGTGGGACCATTGTCGGCGCGGCGTTTCTCAAAAGTTTTGTCGGCGATTTTCCATGGGCGCATCTCGATATCGCCGGAACCGCTTGGACCGGAGAAGAAAAACCGTACGTTCCAAAAGGCGGCACTGGCTACGGTGTCCGACTGCTCATCGAAACCCTGCGCTCCCTCTAAGCTTTTTTCGGGATTGTTTTAGCGCGCTGGTTTACTCAGGGTCACTCGCGCGTCCTCTAAACTTTATTCAAAAAACACAACGGTTCACTTGTTATGGGAAATGCGATCATCATTTTTATTCATGTCATGGGAGCGGCTGTGGCCGTTGGTGCCGGAGCCTTCGCGCTACTCTTCCTGCTACCGCAGGCACGATTGCGGGACAAGGACCAACCGGCAGACGAGACATCGCTTGCGTATTTGCTGATGGATCGTTTGGCCCCGACCCTGTTCACGTCCATGCTGGTGCTGGTTTTTACCGGCATTTATTACATGATGGAAAATTACACCGATCAGGTCAATTTGCGCGACGGATATTACAACGTGCTTGGCATAAAACTCATTTTTGTGCTGGTGGCATTTTTCTTCAGCGCTTACCAGACCTTCATGCTCAAGCCAGAGATCGCCAACATTGATCTCCAGCCTCAGCGGCGCGAGAAAGTGCCGGCGGTTCTCAAAAAAATGGAAACGACGGGAAAGGTCGCGCTCACAGCCACTTGCCTGGCGGTGTTCATGGGAATTTACCTGGCGCGGTACTAGGGGCAGGATGACTCAAGGTGCGTGGACTGAAATCTTTGATCAGGTAGCGGATAACGCACGGGCACTGAAAGAAGTCGCACTCAATCGGCATGATCGCGATTTTGACCCCTGGCACCGGCAAGCGCGGAGTATCTTGTTGCGTTACGCGGTGGTCAAAATTCCTGCGTTCGATGAAATCCCTTTTGCCTCGGATTTTTTTCTGGGGAAACCTGATACCGAACAAAGTGACATCAATGATCGCATTGCCCTGTGTTCGGATATCGATCTGGCGCTCGATTTGCTGGAGGTCGCACGGAGGCAGGTGGTCGAAGAGTTGCGCCTGAAGAAAAGCCGCGAGAGAGTGAAAGGTGGCGCATCGTTTGAGGTGCCAGAGCAAGCCGCCGGACGGACTCCGGCTGAACCTGAAGCGTTGAAACTCACAGAGGCTTCATCCCAAGGCGGATTGGACGCACTTCCGGTTCTGGTGGAAGCGTCCGATTTGACCCGGCGCGAAAAGGAAGAGGCCCTGGAGGAAATCGACCGGGTGCTGAAAGCCCTAGCCGATGGCAACCCGGATTGGGACCGGATCAAACGGACCATCAAGTTCCTGCTCGACTTCGACAAGACCCTGGCCCTTACAGCCGTCCCGCTTATTTTAGAGCGCACCCAATTCCTCACCAACCGGAAACCGTAAAGGACATCAGCATGGAAAAACTCAAACAGGAAGGCACGCCTCCCGAGAAAACTGAAAGCGCGTCTTCATCCGTTAGCGAAGAAAATGAAACAGGGCAAGGGTTTCCCGAGGGTGGGATTCCCCGGCAGGAAGACATTGACCTCAACGAAATGTTCCCCAAAGAGGAGCAGGATTTAAACGAACTCTTCCCGGAAAAAGAACTGAAGACGCTTCTGCATAAAGTTCACAAGAGCAAAAAAGATCTTTCCAAAATAAACGACCGCTTTCTCGACGACACCGAAAACGTCGTGCCTAAAAATTCTTCTGAAAATGACGCAGGTTAATTGCGTGAGGGAGGATTTAATGCGTGGCGTACCCTTCTTTTAACAGGTCTTCGTCTCGCACTGCATGGTTGTGTATGCGTGACTTGTTGTTTTCCAGCCGAAAAATAATATTGGTCATGTGTTCAACTCCAAGACCATAATGCAAGTGGGCGTACACTTTTTTGGCTTGAGTGAATGCGCGGATCGCTTCGGGGAGTTTCTGGTTTTTCCAGAAATTATGACCACGGGCTTCCTGCACCTTCCCATGGATACGGTTGGGTGGGGTATTGCCTAAAGCCAGTACCGATTTTTTATACCACTGTTCCGCTTTATTATAGTGTTTAGCTTTGTGCTGGATTTCTCCTATCTCCATCAGGTCTTCTGCCTGCCCCATCGAGTTGCTCACCTGCAGATGAACATTCGCCGCGAGCAGGTAATATCTTTTTGCTTCATCAGGTTGATGTGCCCAGACATACAAGTCGCCCAGACTGTGATAGGTTTTGGCGACTTTCGGGTAGTCGTTGCGTGATTCATAAATCGCGATGGCTTTTAGGTAATTGTCCGCGCCCTGTTTGAATTCGCGATAAAAATAATTTTCAGAGGCTTTTTGAATCAGGCGGTCGGCTTCGTCTTTCGCCGCCGGGTAGGGATTGATCGTGTGGTCGGGATTCATCGACGCGACCGGGGTTTTCTGCCGGAACGCGGAGAAGGGCAGGATCAGAAGCAAAATAAATCCGAAAGTCATCCATCCGAATTTTGTTTTTTGATTTGGCATAACCTCACCTTAAAGCGAGGGACGGTCCATATTCTCACCTTGCTTCATTATTATAACCAAACGTGTGAAAAGACCCTAAGGTTATCTGGAGAGGGCTAGCTCGAAATTGTGGGTCAATTTTCGCGGAGGGTTAACCCTCGAGGAGGGCCAGCCCTCGTTTGACAAAACGAAACGGCAGAACGTGGCCTCCCTGTGTTTCCAATGCAGAGATGACCGACTCGCGTTTTGCCGGGTCCACAAAAAAGACGACACAACCGCCGCCACCGGCACCACAGACCTTGGCAGAAAGTGCGCCTTGTTTTTTTCCTGCACGCATCAGGGTTTCCATTTCAGGAGTGCTGATACCGGGGGCCAGTTTTTTGCGGGCCTGCCATTCCGCAGAGAACAGGTCGGCGAAATTTTTTAGCGATCCTTTGAGAAGCATCTGTTCCATGGCGGTGCTGGTTTCGGCGATTTGCCAAAGGTGCTGGTGGGTTCTTTTTTTCTTGTCGATGACATCCTTGAACACTTGCCAGTTGTTGATGCCCGAAGCGCGTGGTTTGCCGGTGTAGCACAATACGAAATGACGAGTGAGTTGTTTCAAATCGAGAGGTAGCGATTGTGTCCGGATGCGATCGTAACCGCATCGTATGGATTGTGCGCCGCCGTTGAGTGCCGAATAGTAATCCTGGATTCCTGCCGGAACATCGATCACCCGGGTCTCAATATTTTTTGCGATCTCGACCAGCTCTGCACGCCGATAGCGACTGCCGGTCAGCCGGTTGAGCGCGCCGTTCAAGGCGATGTTGAGCGCGGAGGAACCGCCAATGCCGGAACCTGCCGGAGCCTGGCAATGCGTGATGATGTCGAGGCCTGTTGAAGGCCGATAAAACTGGATGAGACGCAGGATGAGCTCAAGAGGGTGGTCCTCCGGTAAGCGTTGGATCGATGCAAAGCGTGCTTTAATTCCAAGGTCGCGGGATTCGATGACCAGTGCCCGGTCGCGCCGGGTTTTAAGGGTTACCCTTGCATAAAGGTCGATGGCGGCATTGAGCGTTGGCGGGTTGTCGAAAAACAGATGCAGAGGCCAGAGGTCGAGGGTGCCTCCGGTAAGATCAATCCGGGTGGGTGCGGAGCTTTCAATTATCATGTGGGTACCGGTAGAAAAAAAGAAAAGCCGGTGGAACCTTCCACCGGCTTTTTAGTTGTGCAGAATGTGACCTGGAAAAATCAAAGATCGTCGTTTTTCTTCCCACCGTTTTCAAGGTCACCCAGTTTTTTGGACATCTTGTTGAGCAGGACCTGGAAGGAGTCCTTGCGGATGATCTTGGAGAACTGCGACCGGTAATTACGGATCATGCTGACATCTTCAATGACGAAATCGTACACGCGCCAATCTTTTCCGCGATTGATCAACTTGTAATCAACATTGATGCTGTCGTCCTTGCGGATGATTTTGGTCTTCACCATGGCATACTTGCCCTTAACGACTTCGTCTCCGTACTCAATTGTTTCATCCTGATAGGATTCGATTTTGCTGGCGTAGGAGTTTTCCAGTAATTTTCCAAACAGGTCGATGAACTCCTTGCGCTCTTCATTGCTTCTTGACAGCCAGTCCTTTTTTCCCAGCGCGCGTTTGCCCATTTCCTGATAGTTGAACATGGGATTGATGATGTCCCGCAGTTTTTGGCGTTGTCCATTATTATTGGAACTGTATGCAGGGTCCGTCACCACTTCGATTACATTATCTATGGTGGATTTCAATTCGTTTGAAATAGCATTGGCGTGGACGGTGACCGCATTCGATGTGAGCATCAATATACAGAGGGCGGTGAGGCCAATGGTAGTCTTCAGGGAAATATGTTTGCGTCGCATCATGGGAGAGGCGTCTCCTTATCAGGTTGACCGGTTATGGCAAGTTTCTTTTTAAATTTACCAAAGTTGGATTCAGGTTACAAGGGATGGTTGATTTCATCATCGACCCAATCGACCTACATATAAGGAAGAAACAACCTGTTGTTCTATTTTAGGGGTTCCCCAGGCCCTCACCCTTCTGGTAGTCTTGGTAATATAGCTAATTGTTGATAATAAAAGGACTGTAGGCCTCTCTGGCAATTTTTATATCCAGGGAATCTGTTGGAGTCGGGGCGCCTGCTTCATTAGTCATTGTTATTAAAGAGGTTATGATTGGTGTCTGTCGTATTTATCATGCCAGAATTTTAACAAATTTATACAAACTGTTTGACAAGTGTCGGGGCCTGACCTATAGTGGAAACCATCAGGTTTATATATCATAATCCGTTGAAATTTATGCGTTTAAATCGATTATTGTTGGCGGTGATTCGATGCTGATACGTCGCATTTTCCAATATTGTCTGGTCTCCGGAGGCTTGCTTTTCAGTGCCTGCACCACTCCGGATATTCAGATGGTGCGCCCTCTTGCCGATGCCTCTGGTCCCTCAACGGTCGCGGTTCTGCCTTTCTCCCTCGAAGTTGAGCTTGATGCGGGCGAGCGTCCGCAGTCGATTTTCCGCAAAGTGTTCTATAGCTATTTTTCCTACCTTGGTTACCGCGATCTCAAACTGGAAGAAGTTGACCGTCGTTTACGCAAGGCAGGATATCGAAGTGTGCAGGCTATTCATAAAATACCACGCGCCGAATTGAAGCGAATTTTAGGGGTCGATGCGGTTATCTATGGTCGCGTTGTTGATGCCAGTAATTTTACTGCCGGTGTGTATGCCGAAACCCGGCTGAAAGCGGAACTGGAGTTCTGGGAATTGACCGGCGACAAACCGCTGTGGGTTCTGGACCATCACGAAATTGAACTGTCGGGCATCGCTCAATCCACCATTGTTAACATGGTGCAGGATCAGATAATCAATTCGGAAACGGATCTTGCCTACTACCGCTCCGCCGAAGTGTTCGCGGTGAAGGCGATGAAAAAAATTCCGGACCCGGCGCGCCTTCACAAAAAACATGTGCATCCCCCGGTCATTAAAAGTATGCAGGCCAACCTCCGCCCCGGTCAGTTGTTGAAAGAGGGCGATATGATCGAAGTCCTGCTGGTCGGGCCGAAAGGGCTCAAGGCCTCGTTTGATATCGGTAGTGACTTGACCTATCAGGCGATGCAGGAAATCGCGCCGGGAGTGTATCAGGGAAGCTACAGCATAAAGAAGGAAGATCGTTTTGAACGTGCGCTGATCATCGGTCGACTCCAGGATCATGAAGGTTTGATCGGCAAAAAAATACTCAACACACTGGTGAGCAAGGTTAATGTTTAAACACGCTGTCAACAGGTCAATATTTTTTGAGAGGGCAACGCGCGCATTTTCAGCAACCGTGAGCGGCCTCAGTGGCTTGTGTGCGCGCTCGCGGCCCAGAGATATTGGTGATGGAGCCTCTTGTAAAAATATTGTTCGTGTATCAGTCATCCTGCTATCTGTTCTGGTGTCCGGTTGCACCAGCCAGTTGCAGACCAAGATTTCCGGCAACCTCAATCAGTTGTCACGGCAACAGGTGGTTGCCGTTCTGCCGCCGGAACTCACCGGCGATGGCCAGAAGGACGCGGGTGCCATGTTTCGCCAGAGTCTGTACGCCAACCTGCAACACGCGCGCTTCCGCCTGATGGAGCGGCATGTGGTCGATTCGCTTCTGCATCAAAACCGCTTGACGAAACCGGCTGACCTTAAAAAAATAAGTCCGCTCCGCCTCGGAGAAGTGTTGGGAGCGGATGCGGTGGTCATCACCCGCATCAACCGGGTGAAGCGTTCGTACCTGGTCCTGCACTCTTCTATTGAAGTGGATATCTCGGTGGAAATGGTGGACACGCGCACCGGGGAAATTTTATGGCGGGCGGAGCAAACAGAATCTGATTTTCAGGGCCTCGGCAAAATCCCGACCGGCATGAGTTCGGCGGTGTGGGCACCGATCCAGTTTGTCACCAACAAGCTCAACCTCAACAGGATCACCCACGCGATGGTGACCAAGCTCACCAATCTGGTCAAGCGACCGGAGCGCGCGAAAAAAGAAGAGACGTTTGATAACACCATCATCGCCAAAGCCGCACGGCGCGATCTGGCACGGCGGGAAGTAAATCAAAAAGCCAATCCGAAAAAAGTGGTGGTGGCGACAGTCGCTCAGAATATCAAGAAGGCCCCGCCTAAAGCCGCGCTTGGGAAAATTGCGCGTCCTCAGAAAAAAACAGTGTCGCCTCAAAGAAACATCCCCCGCACGGCGAAGACAACATCAGGCAAGGCAACGCCAGTTGAACGATCCAGTACGGTCGAACAATTGGCCGCTCTGAATCGTCAGCCTAAGGAGCGAGCCCCGTTGTGGGAGGCCATGGACTTGAGTCCGCGGCAGAAACAGAGGGTGTCTCCGCGCTATCAAGCGTTTGCTCCGGGCCAGCAGGTGGCTTCGATTCCGCGCACGCTGGCGGGGCCGGCACGGGTGAGCACGGCAAAGAAACCTGTGCGCCGCGCACAGCTTCCGGTAAAGAAATTTGAACAGGTCCGCATTGCTTCTTTCCAGCCACCGCCCTCCGGTGTGCTGTACACGTTGCAGGTGGGCGCGTACAAGACCAAGGCGTTTGCCGAGCGGGCCCTCAAATATCTCATCAACCGCGGGCACGGCGCATTTGTCAGTTGGTTTAAAAAAGATGATGAAAAAATTTACCGCGTCCATGTCGATAAATACAAAGACAAAAAGACAGCGCTCAAAGCCTCGCGCGAATTGAAAGCCAAAGAAAACCTGCCGACGGTTCTGAGCACGGTTTACCCGAAACAATAACGCCAGCTTCGGGGCAATCCCTTCATCCCTGATTCAAATCACGCCTGATTCAAAAACTCATCCAGCAGATTAAAGAAGCGGTCGACTTCGTCTTCGGTATTATAGAAGTGGGGTGAGACACGCACGATGCCATCGCGTACGGTCAGGCTCACGTTGTGATGGGCCATGAACTGCGTCAATTGGTCGAGGTCACCCTTCACCGTGAACGATACATTGCCGGAGCGTTCACAAAGTTCGGTGGAACTGATGACTTTCAGGTTGCGCTTCCAAAGATGATCGAGCACGCGGTCGCCGAGATGCAAAATGCGTTCGGACACCGCTTCCATGCCGACCTCGTGGAACAATGACAACGCCGCGCCGAAGGCGTGAATACTGAGCGTGTTGGCACTGCCCTCTTCAAACCGCTGAGCACCGGGCCGCAAGGTGAAATTATAGTCCATATAATTTTGCGCATCGACAACACTGCCCCATCCGACATTGACCACGCGGATTTGATCCAGCACATCGTTTGAAATATAAAACCCACCGAGCCCTTCCACCGACAGCAACCACTTGTGCCCGTCCGCCGAAAGAAAATCGATATTATCTTTTTTAACATCCATCGGCAAAACACCGAGACTTTGAATCGCGTCGACAAAGAAGAGAATATTTTTCTCCTTGCAGAAAGCACCGAGCGCGGAGAGATCGTTGCGGAAGCCGCTGTTGGCCTCGACCGATGACACCGAGATGACGCGCGTGCGGTCGCTCACCTGCATACGGATTTGTTCGAACGGAACGCTGCCGCGCACCGATTTAGCGAAGCGCACTTCCACGCCGCGATCTTTCAGGTTCATCCACGGGTAGACGTTGGCGGGGAATTCGATATCCGGGATCACGACATTATCGCCCGCTTGCCAGTCGATGCCGTTGGCAACGATGGAAATGCCTTCCGACGTATTCTTGACGAACGCGACTTCATCATCACCGGCACCGATCAGCTTGGCGAAACTTGAGCGGGTGCGGTCGATTTCCTTCATCCACTTGGGATAATTGGCGGTGCCGTTTTCGGTGGCATCTTTTAAGAACGCCTCGCAAGCCTCGCGGACGCGGCGGGGCAGAGGCGCGACCCGCGCGTGATCAAAAAATATGCGGTGCTCCACCACCGGAAACTCATGTCTGATTTTTTCAATGTCCATAGTTGTTTTTCTTTCGTTTATCCAGAGATTTTATCTGTGGAAGATTTAGCAGGATATGATCCTGAGACTGGAATTTTAAAGTCAGACTCATAGAAAGGTATTTGGGGTATTGTTGGAAATATGATCGGGTAATATTTTTGCAAATTAATTTAGGTCAATTCCTGCTTCACTTGCCTTAGAAATTAAATAGTTTGCAAACGCAGAACATGAAATAAGGAAATATTGCGCGTCAGTGGCATTGCACGTAGAAATGTCAATTGATCCGTGCCTTATTCCATCCTTATTGCTCGCGTACCCGTAGAGGTTTTTATATCCATCAATTAAAGCGGGGTGGATGACTATATGTTTATTTAATAAATTTAAGGCTTGCCCTAGGGATGCATTTTTATTTTTTGTGATTGACTTGCAAATTGATTCAATGGCAGATAACGATTCCTGAATGGAGTTTGGGTAATCTGGATTTTGCTTGTCAGAGAAGAGTGGTGGATTCAAGTTTGAAGTGCAACGGTTAGTGGTGGTTTCTTTTTGCAGAATAGTTCATGTGGTGTCTTATACCCAAGCGTTTTTCTTGGTCTGTGATTGAGTCGGTCCATGATGATTTTCAGTTGTTTGTCAGTGA
>JAJDBF010000033.1 GCA_029261535.1 Nitrospinaceae bacterium
GTGGGATTCCAAGTTAAGAACAGAACCAAACTTTCAGAAAAAGAGGCGCGTGCCTACTTCCGAAAGCACCGGAAAGAATACAGTCTGGCCCCGAAGGTGAAAGCACGTCATATTTTGTTTATCCTGGACGATGGATTAACGACAAAGCAAAAAAGTGTAAAGGAAAAAAAGGCCGTTGAGGTGAAGGCGTTGCTGGATAAGGGAGAGAAATTTGAGACCCTGGCCAGGAAATATTCTGAAGATGTTTCCGCCGGAGATGGCGGTGATCTTGGATTCCTCGAACGTGGGAAAATGGTGATTGATCTTGAGAATGTGATCTTTTCCCTTAAGGCGGGAGAAGTCAGTGGCCTTGTACGAACTCCCTACGGAATTCATATCGTCAAGGTGGATGAAGTGAAACCCGGTGGGACCAAACCCTTTGACGAAGTCCGGCCTGAAATTGAAAAAATATTAGGATCCAAAAAATTCCAGACAAATTATGAAAGCTATATGCGCGATCTTAGGAAGTCTGCTTTCATTGAAAAGTTGTTGCACGGTAAAAAAAACCCGACCAAAAGAAAACGGTCGAGAATGGCGCGTAAGACTCCATTCAAGGAAAAATTACCTCCCCTGAAGAAACGAAAACGAATCCGCACCAAAGTTAGAAAAAGCTCGGGCGGCAAAATAAAAAAAATTGATCCCGATTCCATTTTTGCTCCCTTAACTGTTCCCAATAAAAAAGCAGGTTCTGTCCAGCATCAGGTGGCTGAGAAGGTTCAGAAAAAGAGCCGAGCTGTTTCAAAAAATAATTCCCGTTTTGCTAAAGTTCAAAGGGAATTAAAGCGTATAAAAAAAATGAGAGACGACAATATAATTTCAGAAACTGAATATCAGAAGAAGAAAAAATATCTCCTCAGCAAGTTATAAAACTGTTTTAGAAAACTTACCCGTGCGCAGGTTTTGCATATCGTTTTGAGCTGAAGTTCGTTTTTCTGTTTGATGTCGATGGCGCCGGATATCTTCCGTACAAACTCTTGAATGACCTCTTGCCATTTGAACAGGTGGTCCTTGGCACCTGTCAGCACCTTGGCCTCTTCCCTGAGGGTGCAAAGGTATTGCTGGCACTTTCTGGTGGACCGGATTCCACAGCTTTACTGCATGTCCTCAAACAGTTGGCACCCACTTTGAAAATTTCTCTCGGTATTGCCCATCTCAATCATCAAATGCGCGGTGAGGATTCTGCCCAGGATGCAAACTTCGTTCAATCTCAGGCAAAGGAAAACAGCCTTCCCTGTCACCTCAAAGATGTTGATATGAAGCACTGGGTGGAAACGAATGGCTATTCGTTTCAGGAGGGCGCAAGAGTTTGCCGGAAATTATTTTTTAGCGAGGTCGCCGATGAATGGGGTTACCACCGCATCGCTCTGGGGCATCATCAGGATGACCAGGCTGAAACGGTTCTCATGAATATTTTGCGCGGCACCGGTCTTAAAGGACTGGGTGGGATATTGCCTGAAAGTGGCTTGTGGGTTCGCCCTCTGATTTATTGCCCGCGTCAGGAGATCATGGATTACCTTGATTCCCTTAACGCAGACTACCGGCGGGATGTTTCCAATGAGGATATGACTTATCTCAGGAACAAGGTGCGTCTTGAATTGATTCCAGAGATCGAAAACCGTTTTGCTCCACGTTTTAAGTCTCAGTTAGGGAAAATGGCGCAATTACTACAGGATGACGAAGCATATTTGTCAGGTCAGGCCGAGGAGCTGTTTCATAAGCTTCGGCAATGGAAGGAGCAGGTTCTGGTGCTTTCAGTTACAGACTTGCAAAACCTTCATCCAGCACTATTAAACCGTGTCCTGCGTCTTGCAATTCAGGAAATCAAAGGTGACTTAAAACGAATCGAGTTTGACCATATCCAACAGGTGTGCCTGTTACTTGAAGAGCCTGCCTCTGGAGCCTGTGTGTTACCGGGCGATATCAAAATTTCGAGAGTCGCGGACGATCTCATTTTGTCACAGCTTGATCGAAACCCAATTGCCGATTCCGCTCATAGAGATGCGAACCCATCTGTTTTACTCCAGATTCCAGGGGAGACCCGATTTGGTCCCGGGAATTTCACTCTGCGGGCCAGAATTGAATCCGGCGGACTGGATTATAGTAACGCCCATTCCAACCAGGCTTTTCTGGATTTGGATGCCGTTGGGCACCGGGTCGAAGTGCGGTGCCATCGTGCCGGGGACAAATTCTGGCCGCTGGGTGCCTCCGGTGGGAAAAAGTTAAAGTCCTGGTTTATTGATCATAAAATCCCTAAAGCATTGCGTTCGAAAATGCCCGTCTTGACAGACGCTTCGGGAGATATTATCTGGGTGTATGGTCATCAAATATCAGAGAAAGCGAAAATCCGGCCTGAAACGCAGAACATCCTTTGTTTGGAAGGGCTTGAATGAATTCGGTCTGCACGAGGAAAATCAACAATCCTGTGCTATCATAGATAGGATAGAATACTGAAATAGAAGGAGTCGGCTTTGAATCAAGTCTATAAAAATCTGGCACTGTGGTTGATCATCGCAATCATCCTGATCAGCTTCATAAATATAATGGGTCAAAGTACCAGTAGCCATCCGCAGGTAGTTTTCAGCGAGTTTATGAATCAGGTGGAAAATGGTGAAGTCACCGAAGTTGTGATGCAGGGCAACCAGATCGTTGGACAATATACCAGCGGTACCACCTTCCAGACCATTGCTCCCAATGAAGACCCGAACCTGATCCGGATCATGCGTGAAAACAGCATCCGTATCGAGGTCAAGCCACCGGAACAAACCAGTTGGTATCTGAGTGCCTTGATATCGTGGTTCCCGATGCTGTTACTGCTGGCGATCTGGATTTTCTTTATGCGGCAGATGCAGTCCGGCGGGGGCAAAGCACTTTCTTTTGGCAAGAGCAAAGCCCGCCTGTTGAATGAGTCCAAAAAGAAAATCACTTTCAAGGATGTGGCTGGCTGTGATGAGGCCAAGGAAGAAGTCCACGAGATCATCGAGTTTCTCAAAGAACCGCAAAAGTTCAGCAAGCTGGGCGGGAAAATCCCCAAAGGCGTGTTGATGATTGGTCCGCCCGGTACCGGGAAAACCCTGTTAGCACGGGCGATAGCCGGTGAAGCCAGCGTTCCTTTTTTTAGTATCAGTGGCTCGGACTTTGTTGAGATGTTCGTCGGTGTCGGGGCTTCCCGTGTACGCGATCTGTTCGAGCAAGGCAAGAAGAACAGTCCCTGTATCATTTTTATCGACGAAATTGACGCGGTCGGACGGCATCGTGGAGCCGGGTTGGGTGGCGGTCACGATGAACGTGAGCAGACCCTCAACCAGTTGCTGGTTGAAATGGACGGTTTTGAAAACAACGATGGCGTTATCCTGATTGCCGCCACCAACAGGCCGGATGTGCTCGACCCGGCACTTCTGCGCCCCGGTCGTTTCGACAGACAGGTTGTGGTAGGTCAACCTGATATCAAGGGCCGCGCGGCGATTCTTAAAATCCATACCGCCAATGTCCCCATCACTGATGATGTCGAATTGAAAACCATTGCCAGGGGAACCCCCGGTTTCACAGGTGCAGACCTTGCGAACCTGGTCAACGAAGCGGCTTTGCTGGCGGCACGCAACGAGAAAAACTCGGTCACCATGGCTGACTTTGAAGAGGCCAAGGACAAGGTGATGATGGGTGTTGAACGTCGCAGTATGGTCATCACCGAAACAGAAAAACGAAACACTGCGTTTCATGAAGCAGGACACACTCTGGTCGCGTATAAACTGCCGGACACGGACCCGCTTCATAAAGTTACCATCATTCCGAGAGGGCGGGCACTGGGTGTCACTATGCAATTGCCCAAAGAAGATCAGCACACCTACCTCAGGAGCTATTTGTATAATCGGCTGGCTATCCTGATGGGTGGGCGTTTGGCCGAGGAAATCTGTCTCGGGCAAATGACGACCGGTGCTGGCAATGACATTGAGGTTGCCACCGATCTTGCCCGGAAAATGGTCTGCGAATGGGGCATGAGTGACAAAATGGGTCCCATCACTTATGGCCAAAAAGAAGAGCAGGTGTTTCTTGGTAAGGACCTGGGGTCGAATAAAAATTTTAGCGATGAAACGGCAAAGCTCATCGACCTTGAAGTCAAGGGGCTTGTAATGAATGGCTACAACACAGCCAAGTCCATTCTGACCGATCATCTGGATGCGCTGGAGCGCCTGGCGCAGGCTCTCTTGGATCGAGAGACACTTGACTTGAACGAAATCACAGAAATTATCGACGGTATATCTCCAAAATCTTCAGAAGACCCACCACCCTCCGCTCCGGCTCCGGCTAAAGATGACAAGGATAGCAAGGTCAAGGATATCCTTGATGGTGATGGGTTGATGGGTGGCGGTATGCCGGACCCTTCACCTGCGTGACCCTTAAGCAAACGGACCCACAAGATAAAGCTATCAGCTCCTTCCCCGTTGCGGGAGGGAGCTTTTTTCGTGAATTGACATGCCCTTTCAATTGAAAATAAAACCGGGGACCCGGCCCCTCATCATGGCTATCCTCAATCTCACGCCTGATTCCTTTTACCGGCAATCGCGCAATCCGGGAGTGGGCATGGCGCTGAAAGCGACCGAACAGTTTGTCGAGGAGGGAGCCGATATCATTGATCTGGGAGCCGAGTCCACAAGACCCGGAGCCGTTCCCATCAGTGTTGAAGAAGAAGCCGGGCGATTGATTTCGGTAATTCAGGAAATCAAAAAGCGATTCTCAATTCCCATTTCGGTAGACACCTATAAACCGGAAGTCGCAAGGCAGGCACTGGACTGTGGAGCCGATGTCATCAACGATATCACCGGGCTATCGCAGTTTCCGGAAATGGCGGAACAGGTGGCACAGTACAACGCCGGTTTGATTTTGATGCACATGCGGGGAACTCCCCTTAAGATGCAGAGCAACCCGGTCTATGAAAACCTGTTTTCGGAATTAAAAAGTTTTCTCGCCGGGGCAATAGAGACAGCGGAACAGGCGGGAGTGACGGCGGATGCCATCGCCATTGATCCCGGAATCGGATTCGGAAAAACAGTGGAGCACAACCTGTCACTGATTGCCGGGTTAAAAAAATTCAAGGAACTGGGCAAGGCCGTGGTTCTTGGAGCGTCTCGAAAATCGTTTATTGGGAAGGTCCTGGAACTGCCGGTTGAACAACGGCTCGAAGGATCACTGGTGTCTGCTGTGTTTGGCATGTTGCAGGGGGCCGATATCATTCGCGTTCACGATGTCGCGCCCACCCGGCGTGCACTTGCAATGGGACGGGCTCTACTGGACCAGCAGGAGACAGAGTTATGATTCGGTTATACGTAAACGTCGATCACGTGGCAACTCTCAGACAGGCGCGAAAGACTTACGAACCCGACCCGCTGGATGCCGCAATAGCGGCGGAGAGGGTGGGAGCTCACGGCATCACGGTCCATCTGCGTGAAGACCGGCGACATATTCAGGATCACGATCTGGAGCGCATACGAAACGCCATCAAGGGTCCGCTCAATTTAGAAATGGCGGCGGTGGATGAAATGGTCGGTATCGCTCAAAAACTCAGGCCTTATCAGGTTTCGCTGGTGCCGGAAAAACGTGAGGAAATCACAACTGAAGGTGGTTTGAATGTCCTGTCCCAGGAAAAACATTTAAATGAGGTTCGGTTGAAAATGGTTGATGCCGGTATTTTGTTCAGTTTATTTGTCGATCCGGATTTTGCGCAGATCGATTCAGCTTTTCGCGTTGGTGCGCGCAGTATAGAAATAAATACCGGTCCCTATAGCGAGTGTACAAATATTGAAGAACGGGAGCGGGCTTTGCAAAAAATCGTGGAAGGTTGCCGCCATGCGCGGGATCAGGGTTTGCGGGTGTTTGCCGGGCATGGATTGAAAGTCGACAATGTCGAAGCCATCGCCGCGATTCCGGAAATTGAGGAATTGAATATTGGGCATCACCTGGTGTCGCGATCCATTCTGATCGGGATGGAACAGGCCGTTCAGGATGTGCAGAATGCCATTGAGCGAGGCGTGGCGCGTCGCCACCCGTCTTCACTTCGTACTTATTGACGGAGTGATGCATTACCTGCCATAATCGCCCTTGCTGTCGGCGGCGCATTGAACGATAGCAGGTTGGAAATTGATTAGCGTTGGATAATAATTCAGGAATTTTTGGAGGAAGTGATGCCAGTAAAAGTGGCCATCAATGGTTTTGGTCGTATCGGTCGTAATGTTTTAAAGCTGATTTTGAAAGACAAGGAATGTGAAGACTTGGTAGAAGTTGCTGCTGTGAATGATCTCACCGATGCTGAAACTCTGGCTCATCTCTACAAGTACGACTCGGTACAGGGAGTCAATCCGGCAGAGATATCTGCCGAAGGCAATGAGCTGGTCATCGACGGACGCAGGATCAAAATCACCGCCGTCAGAGACCCCGCTCAATGTCCCTGGAAGGAACTCGGGGTCGATGTGGTGATCGAATCCACTGGTTTGTTCACCAAAAGACCCGATGCCAGCAAGCATCTGACAGCCGGAGCCAGGCGTGTGATTATTTCCGCGCCCGCGACCGACCCTGATGTCACGCTGGTACTGGGAGTCAATGACGCAGAATATCAATCGATGGAACACAAGATTGTTTCAAATGCTTCCTGCACCACCAACTGCCTGGCACCGGTTGCCAAGGTCATCAATGACAAGCTTGGCATAAGAAAAGGCCTGATGACGACGATCCATTCCTACACCAACGATCAACGGATTCTGGATCTGCCCCACAAGGATTTAAGGCGTGCCCGCGCGGCCTCCCTTTCAATGATACCGACCACCACCGGAGCGGCCAAAGCTGTTTCTCTGGTGCTCCCGGAGCTCAAAGGCAAGCTGGATGGAATGGCCATAAGAGTGCCCACTCCCAATGTTTCTCTGATCGATCTGGTCGCGGAAATTGAAAAAGAGACGACGGCAGAAGAGGTCAACGCTATTTTTCAGGATGCCGCTGAAAAAGAATTGAAAGGAATTCTCAGGCTGGAAACCAAGCCGCTGGTTTCAATCGATTTCAACGGTGCCGAAGACTCTTCTATTGTCGATGGTCCCTCAACCAAAGTTCTGGGAAAGAACATGATCAAGGTGCTGGCCTGGTATGACAACGAATGGGGCTATTCCACGCGGACCCGCGACCTCCTGAAGTTTATTATCAAAAAAGGTATTTAGTCATTTTTCGTAAGCGATAGCTATGAGAAAAAAATTGATCGCCGGCAACTGGAAGATGCATCACACGGTCGCAGGTTGCCTTGGATATCTGGATAAATTCCTCCCGGCAATTTCTTCCTCGACCGATGTCGATATTTTGCTGGCACCGTCCTACACCGCGCTTTATCCTGTTGGCCAAAAGCTGGCGGGGCACCGTGTAAAGCTTTGTGCGCAAAATCTCTACTTTAAAGATAGCGGAGCTTTCACCGGAGAAATTTCGGTGGCCATGCTGAAGGAGTGTGCCTGCGAGGCCGTGATCGTTGGGCATTCCGAAAGGCGACATGTCTTTGGCGAGACCGATGAGTTGATCCAGGAAAAGGTGAATGCAGGAGTGACCGGCGGGTTGCAGGTCATTTTTTGCATCGGAGAAACCGGGGCAGAACGTGAGGCAGGGCAGACCAGCGAAGTGATTCATCGCCAGTTGGAACAGGGACTCAGCGGAATTTCAAATGATATGTGTGATCAATTGACGATCGCCTATGAACCGGTCTGGGCGATTGGAACAGGTGTCAACGCCACTCCTGAACAGGCGGAGGAGGTTCATAGTGATATCAGACAATGGATGGGGTCGCGCTTTGGTGAACCGGTTGCCGGGGCCACTCGGATTATCTACGGAGGCAGTGTGAAACCGGGAAACTCAGCAGAACTGCTTTCCAAAGTCGAAATTGACGGTCTGCTTGTGGGCTCAGCCAGCTTGGACCCGGATTCGTTTTGTGCTATTATTCAAAACCTTCAATAACCTTTTTTTTGAATGGGTTCTATGATCACCCTGATCACCGTATTGCATATCATTGCCGCTTTATTTTTGATCCTTGTCGTGCTTCTTCAGCAGGGTAAGGGGGCTTCCATGGGTGCCGCCTTTGGAGCGGGTTCCAGCCAAACCATGTTTGGCAGTAGCGGCTCGAAAAGCTTCCTGACCAAATTGACGGCCGGGGCCGCCGCATTGTTCATGATCACCTCCCTCACCCTGGCAACCTTGTCTCGAACCCAGGAAGCGGATTCTGTCATCAAGCAGGTTGAAGAAACAGCGACTCCCGCTGATTCCACGGAATCCGAACCAGCCGAATAAAATACCTATTGCCGACGTGGTGGAACTGGTAGACACGTGCGCTTGAGGGGCGTATGGGGCAACCCGTGGGAGTTCGACTCTCCCCGTCGGCACTCTTAGCAGAGGGCAACGTACAACCTTCTGATCTATATCGTTTGGTTCTGAACACACTCCGTGAAGTTTTTAGTGATTGAGGCAGGCTGATCTGGCCAATCTCCTGCATCACTGGTATCAGGTTTAATCACCGCTTCCAGCTTCATCGTCTATCTGAAGGTCTAAAAAACCTGATTCACTTGCCACAGGCTACCTCCGGGGGTATATTGTGGGCATGGGTTCGGGAGTGGCTTCCCGAATGTCGGGCATTCGCCCAACCCTCACAGAGTAGGGCCGCGTCCCAAAAACTCCGGTGAGCGACGTGACTGGCGCGGCAGGTCATAGTCGAAGCCATCACTTCCTCCCCCATACCAGCACACCCATAGCCGCGCTCTTAGAAAATAGAGCTTTGCATAACCCAAAAAGCAAAGGCGAGATTCTTCACTCTGCGGAGTTTATCCTGAGCCTGTCGAGGGGCGTTGTTCAGAATGACAGTTCGTTGATTTTATTTGTCACCCTGAGCCTGTCGAAGGGGGGCTTCCACTGTTCAGTCCCTCAAAAAATACTTATGCAAAGTTCTCCTTAGCAAAGAGCAACTTAACGGGCATTATCGTTCGGGTCTGAACACACTCGAAATGTTTCCAGTTGGCCGTGCGCCAGCACCACCTTGCGGTGGGGCTAAATGGCTGAAACTGTTTTAAGCAAAAATATTTTCTGGGCGCATCGCTGTATGTTCAAGAACCGCTGTTCGCGTTCTTGAATCACGTTGGCTGACCGCCAGGTCCGCCGTCTGCGGAGGACCCGCAATTTCCGATTTTTCTAAAGCTTGCCTGGTGATGTTTCGCTAATAACTAAAGGGTTTAAGTCTTTCGTGTGTTTGCAGGCTTCCCGGCTACTTATGAATTGTTGAAAGGGTGGAATGAAGACCGCTCGAAAAGTATTGATTACAGGAGGCGCGGGATTTATCGGTTCGCACACTGTCGATGCCCTGTTGGAAAAGGGTTATGAAGTGACGGTCTACGATAACCTGTGCCCGCAGGTGCATGGTCCGGACCCGAAAAAGCCTGAGCACCTCAGCCCGTCGGCTGAATTTATTCTGGGAGACGTTTGTGACCGGGATGCCTTGCAAAAGGTGCTTGCTGGCAAGGACATTGTCATTCATGACGCGGCGGAGGTCGGGGTTGGGCAGTCCATGTATGAAGTGGCGCGCTATGTCAAAACCAATGTTCTGGGAACTTCTATCCTGTGGGATATTCTGGTCAATACAAAGCATCAGGTGGAACGTGTCCTGATCGCAAGTTCCATGAGTCTTTATGGTGAAGGGCTTTACCTTTGCCCGGACCATGGACCGTTTGTTCCTTTTTCCCGATGGTCGGATCAGTTAGAGATGGGTCAATGGGCAATGGCCTGCACCCACTGTGGTCAAAAAGCTGTGTCGCTTCCCACCAATGAGAACAAGCCACTCAACTGCCAGTCGGTTTACGCTCAGAGCAAAAAAGATCAGGAAGAATATTCGCTTCTGCTCGGGGATGCGTATCAAATCCCGACGGTCGCCTGTCGTTATTTTAATTGTTACGGTCCCCGGCAAAGTTTGAACAATCCGTACACCGGGGCGGCGGCAATTTTTTCATCTTCAATTATCAATGACCAGTCTCCGATGATTTATGAAGACGGTCGGCAGAAACGCGATTTTATTCACATCAAAGATCTGGTACGCGCCAAACTGCTTCTGCTCGAACATCAGGATGCTCCTTACCGGGTATTCAATATCGGCACCGGTCGACCCAATTCGATCGCCAAGTTGGCCCGCATCCTCATCCGGCTTTATGAAAAGGATTTGGAGCCCGAGACGATCAATAAATTCCGCGCAGGGGATATAAGAGATTGCTACGCTGACATATCCAAAATTCAGGAATTGGGTTTCGAGCCCAGCATCAGTCTGGAAGAGGGGTTGCGTGACCTTGTGGAGTGGGGCAGGGAGCAGGAAGCCTCCAGCACTGTGGAGGAGGCGCACCAGGCCCTTCTGAAAAAAGGCCTGGTGGTTTGACCTTCAAGCTAAAGTTGATTTTATTGCAGACTTTATTTTAGGCGGAGCAGATTTTTCAATATGCGTGCCTGGTAATGGTAGGAGTTGATCCCGGAGCCGTTGTATCTGCGGATGGCGTAAGGCCAGTCGCATTCAAAGTTTTTGCGGATCGGCACCCCGCTATAGTTGGCACTTCTATAATATTGTGTTGGTTTGAAAACATGCGTCGTCCCTCGGTGCAGTTTGGTGACCCCGTCCTCGATATCCCGACTTCCCACATCAACAGCACACTGATGGCAATCCCGCAGGTAACGCGGATCATCCGCGCTGTATTTGCAGAGTCTTAACGACTCACTGCCAAACTCCACTTGCCGGTCATCTGCCTGGGTGCTTCCTGTGTCGCCGTTGACAAAGTGATCGAACTTGAACCGCAGTTCCTTAATGGCGTGGCTGAGATTTTTCTTCCAGTCGACAATATAATCCTGATGTTCCTTGTGCGTGACGGGATGATGAAACAGAGTGTATTGTCCCGCGCCATAACCACGCGAAGTGATGATGTGTTTTTCCGAAGCGTTGGTATCGAGCCCCACCACCACGAAAGTATCCTCGTCATTTCTGCTCGGAACATTATAGTGTTGCAGGTTGGATTCCTGTTTCAGGATGGCCATGAGAAAGGGCACAGGCACCTTGTTGCTTTTCATCGCCGCCATTTTTTGTGTGATCTGCTGGTTCTCTTGCCTCGGGTCGTCAACGCTTGGAACTTTGGGGAAATCCAGGCAAGCGAGAAGATCACCGATGCAACCGGCCATTTGGTTGTCGCATTCCCCATTGATGTCGGTCACCCGTCCATGATTAAAATCACCAATAGAAATTGGCGCAGTGCCGTCATGGCGTGTGCTACTACCGTGATGGTTCAGCAGGTCGTATTGCAGGGCTTTCAAGGCGCGTTCGGTACCTCCGCCGAACTTGCCATCGATGCCTTTTCTTAGATAGCCGAGGGCACGCAGGTCTCGTTGCATGTCCTTGACGAGAGACTTTTTCCCCTGATTAGGACCTTTTTTCAGAACAAGACGGTGTTGTTGATAACTGGGTTTTGACACGGTGTTCTCCGTTACCGGGTTTTTCTGGCAAAAGGATTAGCGTGCCGCTGACCGGTGCGCGGTGCCAGTGTCCACTTTTTTTTGGAGGGTTTTTCGAGGACAGGTTTTTCCTCCGGTTCTTTCTTCTCCGGCTTTGCTGAGTCTCTGGATGGATGATTTTCTTCTTCGTTCGGCATAAGGTTTTATGATACATCACAAGGCAAAGAAGGTTCAAGTTAGAGTCGACAGTCAATGTTCAACTGATTGGGATACCGTATGGAGCCACAAACGCTAGGCGAATTATTTGGTCAACCGGATTTCCTGATCCTGGTCCTAGCCATATTGCTGGTCATTGGTAACATCATGATCGGTGTCAGCATGTTGCCGAGGGACAAGCGTAAGCGGTTGTACCGGGTACACCGTCTTGTCTACTTGCTGGTGATGCTGTCGTTTCTTGTTTTTTCAATTCTGTCTTACCAGAATGACAACCTGAGTTATTTTGCGTTGTTTGTCTTTGTTTATTTTTTAGTGGTGGTTCCGTTGACGCGGCGAGTCGATGAAACCTTGCACGCCATTTTAGCTTCCGTTGGTCTTGTACTTCTTGTTGGTGTCGCCGCGTTCAATATTTAGACCTGTCTCCGGATAAAATCAGGTACGATGAAATTCGTAATCAAGAGTCAGTCGAGGAATTAAAATTAAATGAAACCATTCGAGATAATTATTTTAGGCGGCGGGATTGCTGGCTTGTCTGCCGCTCAATACGCCGGGTCCCAGGGGGCTCGTGTCCTGATTGTTGAGCCGGATCAGCCAGGAGGCCGCGGATTGTTCAAGAGTCCCGAGCTTCTTCTTGCTGAACTGAACAGCCTGATGCAAGGAGAAGATATTCCTGCCTGGCGGGAATTGAAGAGACGCATCGAAGCACGGGCGCAAGAAAAGTCATCCCTTTGGCAGAAGGAGTTCGAGCGGTTGGGCATTGAATTGGTGAAAGGTGTTGGTCAGGCCATCACTCCACACCAGATGATGGTGACTGTGGAAGGTGATCAGACCACTCAATATGAATGCCAAAATATTTTGGTTGCGACTGGATCTACGGCACGATCACTATCTTCTTTCCCCTTTGAATCGGGTTGCATATTCGAGAGCGAAGCTCTTTGGGGAATGGATGAACTACCCTCCAGTCTGCTCATTGCCGGAAGCAACCTTGAAAGCCTGGCTTGGGCCGGACTCCTCAGGCGGCTCGGTGTGAAAGTATTTTTAACCCATGAGGCCACGGAAGTACTGGATGAGTTTGATCCCGAGTTGATCGGTTTTATTGAAAAGGGATTGAAACAATCCAAAGTGAAACTGCTACTAAAAAAACAGATCAAATCTATTTTTAAAAATGCCGAGGGTCTGGCAATCACGCTGGATGGGGGCATCAAGTTCAGTGCTGAAAAACTGATAGTCTGCGGTGAGCGACAGGTGGGTCTGGCAAGTGTGCTTCACCCGGATGTCCTGCCGGACCTGGGTCCTGCCGGTGAAATTTTTGTCGATGAAAAAATGAAAACAACGGTGGCGGGTTTGTTTGCTGCGGGCAGTGTGACTGGTCATGCCCGCAACTCTTACCGCTCTCAGGAAGAAGGGCGGGTGGCGGCGGCCAATGCCCTGGGAAAAAAGAGGAGTTTCCATGCCGATTGGGTTCCGGAGGTTATTCGTTTATCTTGCACAGTAGCCAGCGTCGGTTGTTTTGAAGGGAACGCGCATCATTTTGGTCACCGGGGAGTTGAGGGACGCAGTATTCTTTGGAAAAAGGACGATGATTTTCCTCTTGATACAGGCGATTCCTTCTGTAAAATTGTGGCGGACCGTGATCGGCGTGAAATCATTGGTGGGCAGGCGGTCGGTGCCCATTCTGCTGAAATGATTTCGATGATCCAGATGGGGGTGAGAAAGGGCATGACTCCACGTGATTTCACCCAGTTACAGGCCTCCTGGGGAGGTCCCTTTGCGCCCCTGCATGAGGCCGCAATCGATTGCCTCAGTAAGCTGAATCAAGGACCATAAAACAAGGTTTTGCAGAGAATTATGTTGTCCTTGACTCGGGTTTTTAATTGTGATAAAACGCATCACTTACAAGCTTAAAGAGCTATTCTGTCTTCATTTTTCGGAGCCGGGATCACCTCTTTAACCTCTTTGGAAATAAGGGTTTCATGGCGGAAACTACAGAAGCGAAAAAGGCGGCTCCTGCAAAGCTGGTCAAACCTGCGGCTCCTGCTGCAAAAAAGCCAAAAGCAACCAAGGCCGCAGTCGATACTTTGTGGTCCCGTAGGGATTTCTTTTCTTACAGTGGTTGGGCCATGTGTACTGCCAGTCTGGGATTGTCCTCCCTTTATTTTCTGAGACTGCTTTTTCCACGCGTCCTGTTTGAGCCTTCCCCAAAATTCAAGGCCGGAAAACCGGGTGATTACACCGTCGGGGAAGTGAGTTCCAAGTGGGTTAAAGATCAGCGTGTCTGGATTGTCCGTGAGGAGGCACAGTTGTACGCTATTTTTGCTCGTTGTACCCATCTTGGGTGTACGCCGCTCTGGCTTCGTTCGGAGCGAAAATACAAATGCCCGTGTCATGGTAGTGGTTTTACTATGGACGGTACAAATTTCGAAGGTCCGGCACCGCGTCCTCTGGAACGGCTGAAGATTGAAGTGGGTGCCGATGGACAAATCGTCGTTGATAAAAGCAAGAAGTTCCTCTTTGAAAAAGGGGAATGGGGAAAACCGGGTTCTTTTTTAATGTCATAACTGGCTAGGGGCCATGTGTTGCAGGTTTTTATCTGGTCCCTATTTGGAGGGTAAATACATTGGGTAATAAGCCGCCAATTCCCGATATGAAGGAATTGATGGAATCCATCAAGTCTGGAAAAATCGTTGATGAGGTTTCCAAAAAAGTTACGGAGTCCCAAGTATGGACATCCTCGTTTCGTCATGGCTACGCCGACACTCCACGCAACCGCGTTCTGCAGATTGCCAGTAACGTCTGGTTGCATCTGCATCCTGTAAAAATTCATCGGCACGCGCTGAGGGTCAAGTTTACCTGGTGTATGGGGGGCATTACCTTTTTGCTCTTCCTGTCCACGGTGGTCACTGGTGTTATTCTGATGTTCTACTACCGTCCGGTAGGTGAGTACGCTTATTTTGACATGAAGTACCTGCAGTACGATGTGCCGTTTGGAATGGTCGTTCGTAATATGCATCGCTGGGCGGCGCACTCCATGGTCATCACTGTTTGGCTCCACATGTTCCGGGTGTTTTTGACCGGGTCGTACAAGCCTCCTCGAGAGTTCAACTGGGTGATCGGTGTGTTTCTGGTCACGTTCACCCTCTTGCTGAGTTTTACGGGTTATCTTTTGCCTTGGGATCAGCTTGCTATGTGGGCGGTAACCGTGGGGACCAATATGGCCCGCGCAACGCCGTTCCTCGGTTCGGAGGGCCCGTTCCAGGAGTATGTGTTCGGGGTCTCGCCAAGATACGATGCCAGGTCCGTGCTATTGGGCGGAAGTCTGGTTGGGCCGCCAGCGTTATTGCGATTTTACGTGCTCCATTGCATCTTTATACCCTTGGTCGCCGGGGCACTCATGATCGTGCATTTCTGGCGAATCCGTAAAGACGGCGGCATATCAGGTCCGCTTTAAACCAGGTTCATTGAGACCCCTTGTCGGGTCCGGAGTTTATATACATGGCCGCACCACCCAAGAAAGCAACCGAGGCGGTACCGGAGAAAGTCCACGTCTGGCCCTATCTGGTTCGTCTTGAATTCCTCTGCGCAATCATTGTCACCGTGTTTCTCACGGTTTGGTCCATTGTCATTGATGCACCCCTTGAGGAAGCCGCCAATCCGACAAAAACTCCGAATCCGTCCAAGGCCCCCTGGTATTTTCTGGGACTTCAGGACATTCTGGTTTACTTCGATCCCTGGTTTGCAGGGGTTGTGGCTCCTGTCTTGATCATTGTGGGTCTGATGCTGATTCCTTATCTGGACGTTAACCCTAAGGGGAATGGCTACTACACTTATACAGAACGAAAAGCGGCAATCTGGGTTTACTGTTTCGGCTTTCTCGTACTATGGATTGCGCTCATCATCATGGGCGTGTTCCTGCGCGGTCCGGGCTGGAATCTGTTCATGCCCTGGCAGTACTGGGATGCTCATAAAGTGGTGGCCCTGACAAACGTCGATTTGCCCTATGCGCTTGGGTTCCGGTCTTATAATTCCCAGACGATTGTCGGGGGGATTATCATCATCGGCTACTTTGTTGTAGGGACAGGAATATATATGTTCATGGAACGCAAGGCGATGCAAAGCGTTGGTTTCCTGCGCATGATAATCAAAATTGTACTGGTTCTGATCATGATTGGTATTGTGATCAAAATCGTTCTACGCCTGGGTTTTAACATCAAGTACGTTTGGGTAACCCCCTGGTTTAATATCTGACCCACTGGAATACATGTCCTCACCTGAAAAAACACCAGAAGAACCAACGCCTCCTCCTTATAAGGATGGAGAATTTGACGAGCATACTTCGTATAGCTTTTTCTTTTTCCTGTGCTCCGGTGCCATGCTGTTCGTTACTCTGTGGGCATTCTGGGATGACGAATATTCCCGGCGAGGGTTCAAGGATTTCCAGGAAATGTTCTTCACGGAACAACATGCTCGCGCTGTTGAGGATTATAAAAAGGTCAATGATGAAATTGCAGGTGAAGAGGCCAGGCTGAATCAGGAAATTGAAGCGGAGGAAGAAAAGCTTGGTAGCTCATCTGAGTATCAGGATCTGGTCGATACGGCCTTCGATGCCCAGGCGGCTTATGATGATGCTTTGGTGGGGCTGAAATTTGAGAAGAGTCGACTGGACGAATACTATTATTATTATAAAAAGGCCGAGCACGAGGGCAAAAACTTTGAAGTGGCTTTGGCTAAAGTCCATGATACAGAAAAAAAGATCGTAGAGTGGGATCCGATAATTAAAGAAAAAGAAGGGCTTCGAAATAAGGCGGAAGCCGCCTTGATAAATTTCAAGGGGAAAAAAGAAGACCTGAAGAAAGCGCTGGGTAAACTCACGAACAACAAAGATATTATTGAAGGGAAGATGGATTATTACAGGCCTTTCAATCTCCTCTATCGTCCCGCTGAGATACTCCAGACCGTAATTCCGGGAGCCTTGAAAAACAGTTTTGCTGAAATCACTTATAAAGTCGATCGTTGCCAGACTTGTCATATCTCGTATGATGACCCGCACTATGCGGATAGGAAAAATCCTCTCAAGACTCATCCTAACCGCGCAATATTAATTGGTAAGCATGACCCGACTGTCACGGGGTGTACCTGGTGTCATAAGGGACAGGGGACGGCCACGGCTCCGGCTGAGGATGCCCATGGCTCTCACCATGAGACGGATCAGTCTTTGGGGATCAACGAGCCGATTATGCGCGGTTCATTGATGCAGGCCAATTGTCAGAATTGCCACGCCAGTGTTGTCGATCTTGAAGGAGCGCCGCTCCTTTCCAAAGGCAAGCACATCTTTATCAAATTAGGGTGTCATGGTTGTCATCTGGCGGAAGGTTTTGAAAATTTTAAAAAGGTCGGGCCCAGCCTGTTCAAAATACAGTCCAAGGTTGATCCGAGCTGGCTCTATCGCTGGGTCAAGAACCCGAGGGATTATCTACCAAAAACCCGCATGCCCGATTTTAATTTGAGCGATGACGACACGCTGAAAATCTCCGCTTATTTGTGGAGCCAGTCCGAAAAAGACTTCAAGAACGGGGAAAGTTACAAGGGGGGCAATGCGGCCAAGGGCGAGAAGTTATTCAAGTCAGTCGGTTGCCAGGCCTGCCATGAAGTCAATGGTGAAGGCGAGCATCACGCGCCGGACCTGACTCGTGTTGGCAATAAAGTCGACCCTGACTGGCTGGTGAGCTGGATATCGAATCCGCATGATTACAATATAAAAAGTAAAATGCCGGATCTCAGCATCGCTCCGGCTGAAGCTCAGCACATAGCGGCTTTCCTGCTCCAGGGAGCCAAGCCGAAACCGATTCCCGGACTCGTTGCCAAGTTGAGCAACCCCGATGCCATTGCGGAGGGCAAGGTGCTTGTCCGGCGGCGTGGCTGTTTTGCCTGTCATGATATCCATGGCATGGAAAGCGAGGGCCGCATCGCTCCAGAACTGTCTTCCTTTGGAATCAAGCAGACTCGAGGACTTGAGTTTGGGGACACACATATTCCGCATAATTGGGTTTCCTGGACGCATACCAAGTTGTCGAATCCTTCGGCCTTCAGGACCGACAGGGTTCTCGACAAAATGCCAGATTTCCGTTTATCGGAAGAAGAAATTGAAGCCCTGATGGTGATGCTTAAAGGGTTCAATGGTGCCAATATTCCGAAAGCTTACCAAAAGAACTACTCCCAGAATGAGTTGACTATCGAGCGGGGCCGACAACTGATCGAACGGTTCAATTGTCGCGGGTGCCACGTTGTCGAAGGGGAGGGCGGTGCCATCCAGAAATACATTAAAGCGAAGGCGCAGTATCCGCCGCCACTTATCACAGATACCTATCAGGTAGGTGAACGAATCAAGGGCTCCTGGATTTATTCATTCCTGAAAAAACCGATCCCGGTTCGCACATGGATCAAGGTGAAGATGCCCAAATTTGCCATGACCGATGACGAGGCACGCGATTTAACGGCCTACTTTGACTTGATGGCACCTTCTACCGCTACCTATGAAAAAGGCGTGCATTTAGCCAAGAATAAAGAGTCCATCGACATGGGTGTGAAAATTGTTAACTACATGGATTGCGGACGTTGCCATGATGATGGCGACAAGGGCATCGAATTCTCCATCGCGGCACAGCGTTTGCGGCATGACTGGATTGGCGGTTGGTTGAAAAACACGCGCAAAATGATCCCATGGACCCCAATGCCAAGCCATTGGCCTAAAGAAGGCGAAGGCTACAAGATTCTGACTAAATATAAAGAGTTGAATACCGTAGATGGCGGGAACGTCGACACTGCTGTGAAACATATCGGTGATTTCATTGTCTCTTACAACAACCCGGAAATTGACTTCGAACAAAACCTTGTCGCTGAAGAAGGTGAAGATGAAGAAGGTGGTGACGAAGAAGGTGATGGGGACGAAGAGGAAGATGAGGATGAGGAGTAGTAATTAACATTCGCGTGGTTTAGAACCAAGCGTTCCCGATGACCATTAAATCGGTTAGCGACTTTTCATAAAAAAATAATCAGCCCTTTCATAAAGGTCCAGGACCATGGAAAATTCAGGACTCGAAAATTTTATTCTCATTGCGATGAAACCCGACAACATGCCCATTGGTGCCATGTTATTCGTTGTGGCTTTCTTCATGTGGATTGCCGTCCGACAAATGGTCAAACACGACAAACTCATCAACGAGGGTAAAAAAGACAAGGTTTATGATGAGATGATCAAGTAGTGGAAATTTTCCTCATCCCAATTGGAGCCATCTTTTTGGGACTGGTCTTTATCTTTCTCCTGAAAAATTATTCCCCGCCTCCACCGCAAGAACAGGTTGTCTGGAACAATCCAGAAGACAAGCCAGTTTACCTGCTTGATCGATCTGAGTTTCGCGATAAATGTCTCGATTTCCTCGCTAAATTTAATCTGGAATACCGTCACTCGATCTGGGCCAACGACCGTGAACTTGAAATTGATATGTTTGATGAGACCCCGGTGGTCGGCGGCAAATACCTCGCGCTCTGCATATTTGAACCGATCAACCGCACCGTCGACATGATGACCGTCAAGGGTTTCCTGGACACAGTTAAGGGCGAGGGGGCGCATCGCGGGATCATCATCACCACGGGCTATTTCACTGAAGAGGCTATCCAGATAGCTTCGGAGGAGGATCAGGTGGAACTGGTCAATGTGGTGTCTTTTCTGGATTATCTCAAACGTTTCGATATATATTGAATCAGCCCTTTGCCACATCACCCACAAGTTATTGATTTAGAACGACTCCCCACTGTGATATACTGGCTCCCATGAAAATCAGTGATGTATTAAAAAAGGTTCAGCCAGCTTTTTCCTTTGAATTTTTTCCTCCCAAAGACGAAGCCGGGTTCGACCAATTGTTCGATACCATTCGCGAGCTCAAGGCGCATCATCCGGCCTATGTTTCTGTGACCTATGGTGCCGGCGGGAGCACCCGCGCCAAAACACTTGAACTGGTCTCCCGTATTAAAAGCGAAATTGGCCTTGAAAGTATGGCCCATCTCACCTGCGTTGGTAGCACCCAGGATGGAATTCGGGACATTCTGAATTCATTAAAGCAAAGTGGTGTTGAAAATGTTCTGGCTCTTCGCGGAGATCCGCCCAAGGGTGAAGAACAATTTGTCAAAACTGAAGACGGTTTTGGATATGCCAACGAGTTGGTGGACTTCATCCGGGAAAATTTTGACTTTAGCATTGGCGTCGCGGGCTATCCGGAAAAACATGTGGAGTGTGCGGACATGTCGACCGACCTCGACAATCTCCAGCGTAAAGTCGATGCGGGTGCGGAGTTCATTGTGACCCAGTTGTTTTTCGACAATCGGTTCTACTTTGAGTTTGTTGATAATCTTAAAGCCAGAGGCATTGATGTTCCAGTGATCGCCGGGATCATGCCCATCCAAAGTTTCAAACAGATTTTGCGGTTTACAAAAATGTGTGGAGCCACTATTCCAAAAGAACTGTTGGGTCGGCTGGAAAAAGAGCAGGACAACCCGGAGGCGATCAAGGCCATCGGGGTCGCTCATGCCCTGGAACAATGTGAAGAACTATTGGCGGGTGGGGCTCCCGGAATACATTTCTATACCCTCAACCGATCCAACGCCACCCGGCAGATTCTTGAAGGCTTGAACCGCACCACCCATCCCTCTGCAGATTGATTTCGTTTTGACTCATAAAGTGATTTTGCACTTTGGCCTTCTGCTCGTCCTTATTTTTGTGAGCGGAAAATTTGTGCAGGCGCAGGAAGACGCGCACTACCCCAATCCTTACCGGGAAATGACCCACGACATGGTTCTTATTCCTGCTGGAAATTTTGAAAGGGGATGCGACCTGCTTGGGCCGGAGCACGGGGCACCACAGCATACTGTTTATCTTGATCGATTTTTAATCGATAAGTTTGAAATCACCAACCAGCGTTTTGAAGAGGTGATGCCCGATCACAAACTGCGGCGCAGTAAATTATCACGCTGTGATCGTTGTCCGGTTTCTAAAGTGACCTGGTATGAAGCGGCGGATTATTGTCATTTGGTGGGCAAGGCTCTACCCAGTGAAGCACAATGGGAAAAAGCGGCGGGTGGTAACACCGGGTGCGAATATCCATGGGGGCTCGAGTTCGATCCAGAAAAGGAGTTGGCCCACGGAAAGAAAAAGTTGAAAGTGGGAGCGACCAAGGTCGGGAGCTATCCTCCAAATAAATACGGCGTGTTTGACATGGCAGGCAACCTTTGGGAGTGGGTGGCAGACTGGTATTCTCCCCAGTATTATTTTAGAGAAGTGATGTACAATCCACGAGGTCCCAGAAGTGGGGTCATGAAAACGCGTCGCGGTGGGGCCTGGTCGGATCATACGAATGGCATGAAAGTCGGCTACCGCGACTGGAGTTATCCGTTTTCGAGGAGTTACAGTGATATCGGATTCCGCTGTGCTATCAGCTTGGGGCCAAAATTAAAATGACTGAAAAATCAAAACTTGAATACATTTCCCGGCTGGTAACAGATCAGCTGAATGAGTCGGGTGATTCGCTCGAGATGAAAAATAAATTTATTGGCGATGAAGGACTGGAGGCTCTGGTTCAGGTGGGCCGGTTGGAAGAGGTGGAAAACCTGGACCTGTCGCGCAATCATCTGACGCACCGGTCGATCCCGGTGCTTGCGAACTGTACCCGTTTTACTTCATTGAAGCGATTGTATATTGGAGAAAATAACCTTGGGGATCGCGGAGCCCTGGCACTCGCCAATGCGGTTTTTCTGCCGCAGTTGGTTCACTTTGATGCGCGCTTCAACCACATAGGGGAGGCGGGCGGTGTGGCTTTGGGAAAGGCACCGTTTAAAAAAGTTCAGGTGTTCATTCTTCAGGATAATCAAACAGGCGACGATTGTGTTAAGGCCCTGGCTCTTAATCCCGGATTTATGCATGTGCGGAAACTGAACCTGTATCGGACAGAGTTGTCGGACAGCAGTATAAAAACCCTGGCTAAATCAAAAGTGCTTAAAAAACTGAAGCACCTGAATCTGGCCCGGAATATTTTAAGGTTGGATTCTGCGGTGGCCCTTGCCAAAACTAAAACCTTGATCAACATAGAAACCCTGATGATGTTTGATACATTCATCGGCGATAAGGGAGCCGAGGCTTTGACAAAATCGTCTACACTCTCTAATTTAAAAACGCTGAGAATGACCTGATGCGAAAGCTCCGGACTTTTAAGTTGCCACCAATTAAAGGCAAGGTGCCAGAGTTTCGATCCCGAAAAGTTGCAGGAAGGACACTGCCGCCCAAATACCGATGCTGGCAAAAAAGCCAAGCATGACGGCGGCCATCACAAATACCCCGCCCAACATAATCATCCCCTGAAAACTTTTTGTTTGCATAAGCTCACCTGTTTCTAAAAAGTTAATTAAATAATGTTGAGGAATTCCTCCTCAAGAGTAACGGTCGTTCAACCAGGGTTCCGCCGAGTTTGAATAGCCTCTTTGCTCCCAGAACCCAAGCTCATCGTTTTCGCGAAATACAATTTCTCCGATCCATTTTGCGCCCTTCCAGGCATAAAGCTGTGGAGTGATCATTCTTACTGGCGCACCATGTTCTCTCGTCAGAGGTTCCCCTTCCCAGGTGTGAACCAGTAGAACGTCATATTTCATGGCCTCCTCAAGCGGCAAATTGGTTGAGTAGCCATCGTATGCCTTGAAGTAAACAAATTGCGCTTGCGGTTTGACGCCGCACAAGTTTGCAATGTCTGAAAACTTCACTCCCTCCCAATGATTGTCAAGCTTGCTCCAGGTGGTGACGCAGTGAAAATCCGAGATGTCTTTAGTTTGTGGCAATTGGTTGAATTGTTCCCAAGTGAAGGCCTGCGGATTTTCGACCGACCCTGAAACAGTCAGCGTCCAGAAATCGAGCGGCACTTCGGGTTGAACACCGATGTCGAGTACCGGCCATTTTTCAGTGGTGTTTTGTCCAGGAGGCACTTTTGGCATGCCATCACGGTTCAACGGACCTTCCCCCATCGGTGCAGGACCGTCCCATTTCTGATTTTTAATCAAAGTGCGCCGGTATTGAATCATCTGCTCCCGGCTCTTTATTTTTTTTGATTTCAGGTCCGGTTCCAGAAACTCCATCCTGTCTCCTGCCTTGGCGTTAGGGCCGTTAGCTCACAGCGTGCCACTTTTTCTTATTCTGCTTCAATTTAATTCAACACTATTTACCATATTCCAGTTGTTTAAGATCAAAAAAACCTCGGAAAACCCGCAAGAGCGACCTTAAGAGGGCCTATTCTACCATGAGGTCTTGAGAAAAGTCAGAAGCCTATGGAAAAAACCCTTATTTTTTAAAAGGTTATACCATTAAAGGTCTATTCGCAGATTTCCGTTAAGAATAGGGACTACCGGGGAGGAAAGTGAATGAATTTGAAAATCCTGACTTTTAACTGGCACGAACCTTATATTTGTAACCTGTCGGGGCTGAACCACGCCTTTTATGTGGTCGCGCCTGAGATTGCTCCTGGAAGGTTCCGGGAGTGGGACACCCGGATGCGTCCGATCCCTTCCAATTGCCAACTGATTTCAATCGAGCAGGCAAAAGAAAAATTGCAGGAAGGTGATTTCGATCTGGCTCTGGCCCACAATGTTAAAGACCTGTTGTGGCTGAAGGAATATGATGTTCCCAAGATATGTGTCTTCCATTGCCGCCTGACGACTGAACTTGCCCTTAGCCAATCCCCAATTAATAAATCCGACTACTTGAATACGGTCAAGGGTTTGCTTGTAGATGTTCACTCTATATTTATTTCAGAAAACAAAAAAGCGGATTGGAACCTTCCTGGCGCAGTGATTTCTCATGGAATTGATGTCGACCAGTTTCCGGAATATTCAGGAGAACAAGTTTGCATTCTGCGAGTGGGAAATCTTTTGAAAGAGATGGATATTGCTCGGGGTTTCTCCAAGAGTGAAAAAATTCTTTCAGGACTTCCTAGTGCGACACTTGGATTGAACCCGACATTGCCAGGGGCACGTTTATCGGAAAGTTATGAAGATTTGCTGGAGCATTATCGACAGTGTCGAGTGTATCTAAATACCTTGCCACCTGCCTACGAAGATGGACACAATCTGTCTTTGCTGGAAGCGATGGCAACGGGTATGCCGGTTATTTCTACAGCCCATCCGGAATCCCCTGTAAAAGATGGCATAAACGGATTTATCTCGGATGACCTGGATTATTTGAGAGCAAAGTGTGAGGAACTATTGAAGGATGAAGGGCAGGCGGTAAAGCTTGGAAAAAATGCGAGGCAAACTGTGCGGGATCAATTTCCCATGGAGGGATTTCTCTCTGGCTGGAATCGTGAAATTGAAATTTGTATCAAGGAATATTTGAAAAGTCGGGGTTACCATCGAGCGAATTTTAAAATTCCATTTTCCGAGTTGAAGCGGAAAAATATTCTGATGGACTTTGTTTCCCACCCTGCGACCACCGCGTACTATCTGGAACGAGCTTTCCGCCAGCATCACAATGTTATCACCTGCGGGGCAATGATTAACCTGGACGTCATTCATAAATGGGATCTGGGAGAATTGAAATGGCCTGTCGAGCCTCAGGATATTTTTCGAGGAACGGGTGAAGGTGTAGATTCTGTCCTCAAGCAATTGCCTGCCGGATGGTCTCCGGACTTTTACCTTTATGTCGAAACGGGATTGTCTGATATTCCGGTGGACCTCGAAGAGCTCACCATTCCCAAAGTGTGCTATCTCATTGACACGCATTTGCATCTCGAAAAACATATCGAAATAGCGGCGAGGTTTGACGTTGTTTTCCTGGCGCAAAAAGAATACGTCGATACCGTAAAATCGAAAACGAACAGTGAGGTGTTTTGGCTTCCTCTCGGATGCGACCCGGAAATCCACCGGAAAGTGGATGTTGAAAAGCTATGGGATGTAGGTTTTGTTGGGAGCGTGACACCGGCAAACCCACGGCGCAAGCAGTTGCTGGACCTTATCCAAACCCGGTTCGACTTAAAAGTAGACCGGAAATTTATGGATGAAATGGCACGGTTGTTTTGCCAATCCAGAATTGTTTTCAACAACGCCATTCGCGATGATCTCAACATGCGTGTGTTTGAGGTGCTTTGTACTGGCAGTTTGCTGGTGACGGATGATGCGGTTGGGTTGACCGAGCTGTTTGTGGAGGGAAAACATTTTGTTAAATATGAGGACGATAATCTATTAGAAACTGTCCGGTATTATCTTGATCATCCTGACGAGCGGGAAATAGTTGCGAAGGCGGGCCGTGAGAAAGTGCTTGCCAGTCACACCTACGGCCATCGCATAAAACAAATAATCGAGACCTTGAATAGCCTGTACTCATCTCCAGAAAATAAACCCAAAAAATCTTCTGTAGTCAAAGAGGCTGACTCCACTTACTATCAACACATCCGGCATGACATGTTGCCCTTGATTCCTCAAGAGGCACGCTCGATTCTTGAAATTGGATGTGGTGCTGGAAGAACCGGCCAATACCTGAAGGAACGAAACGGGGCATTTGTTGCTGGGGTTGAGTTAAATGAGACAGTCGCTCTTGAAGCTAAAGAAGGTTTGAATGAAGTGACCGTTGGCGATATCGAAAAACTTGAGCTTGCTTACGAGCCTGCAAGCTTTGATTGTGTTTTATGTTTAGATGTTTTGGAGCATCTGGTGAATCCTTTGGATGTACTGAAAAAACTAAAAACTTTTTTAACACCTGGAGGCGTTCTGGTTGCCAGCATTCCCAATGTTCAATTTTTCGGAATTATCAATCATCTGGCTGAAGGCAATTGGACCTATCAAGATGAGGGAATTCTGGACAGGACCCATCTCAGGTTTTTTACTTTCAAGGAAATTGAAACCCTGTTCAAGGATGCCGGTTTTGAAATGGGAGTGGTAGAGGAAACCCTTGATCCTCAATATGAAGAGTATTTGAAATCTGGGCAGACCAGTTTGAAAGTGGGACGAGTGACCATTCATGATTTGACCCCGGAGGAACTGCGACGATTCTTTGTATTCCAATATCGATTCACGGTTAGCCTTCCTGAAAATAATCAGACCGCTGCAACTGAGAGTTCAAGCTTTCAATCCAATATCGAGCAACAATTGAGCGATGCCAAATTATTCGAGCAGGATGAGCAATGGTCGAAGGCACTCAATATTTATAATGGAATATTGGAGAGCCATCCAAAAGAACTGAAAGGCTGGGAGGGTAAAGGAAATTGCCACCTGAGGCTTCAGGAGTTCAAACAATCGCAATCAGCATTTGCAAAAGGACATGACATCAATCCAGATTCACCCGAAATAATATTAGGACTTGCTGTGTTGGCTTTTCAGATTAAGGACTTTATTCAGGCGGAAAACTGGTTTGAAACAGTATTGAATATCGACTCGCACAAGGACCGGGGTTTGTGCGGACTGGGGATGTTGAAGCAGACGATGGATGATAACAGCACTGCGATGGAATTTTACGCGGAAGCTCTCAGGATTAATCCAGAAAATAATACGGCTATGGCATCAATATTAAAGCTTGCTTATTCCACTGGTGAATTCGGGTTGGCTGAAACGGTACTAAAAAACTACCTTGATGTTCATCCGGCAAATTTGAATATGTTATTTGGTCTGGCTGGGATTTACTTTGAACAGGCTCAATTTGAAGAGGCGCGCGAGGTCATCGAGCGAATTTTTATATTTGATGATAATCACTCAGATGCCAATCAATTATTAGAGAAAATTCAAAGCCAGCCTACATATTCTAAAGGATAGGTCATGCCCGCAGACAATCTGTATAAAAAAAACATTTCACTTCTCAGGAAATCTAATCCTGTTCTTGCTCAGCGGGTTGAAAGGTTTACTTCAAACTCGAATATAGAAATATTGCTTTCAAAGAGCCGGCAACCTGTTCCTGTAATTGACTCGGTAACTTTGCATAGTCGGTATGATCCTGTCAATGAAGCCCATAAATTTGTCCAAAAAATAGACATTCTGAAAAAAGGGCCTGGTATGGTTTTTGGCCTTGGTTTTGGCTATCACATAAAGGAATTGCTGAAAAAACGATCTGGAAGACTATTAGTGATTGAACCGTCCATGGATTTGTTTAAACGATTTCTTGAACAAATTGAGCTTGATGATTTCGGCGGACAGCTGGAATTCTACATTGATGAAAGCCCTGCTCACGTCGCTTCAATAATACCTTCCAAAAATTTCATAATCGTAGAGCATCCCCCCTCCATTCGTTTAAATGAGGTTTATTTTTCCAGACTGAAAAAGGGACTTGAAGGTTCAAACTGTATTGAAAATAATTCCCTTCGCATATTAGTGATACCTCCCATATACGGCGGTTCTCTTCCAACTGCAAAATTTTGTTTTGAAGCGTTGGAGAGCATGGGGCATCAAGCATTTTGGGTCGATTGTGAAAAATACGCTGACGGATTTGCTCATATGCAGGAATGCACGGGCAATAAAGAGCATGCTGAAATATTGTCTCGAAAATTTCTTGAGTATTTAAGTGAAATGATTGTTGCCAAAGCCGCCGATGCGCGGCCCGATATTATTCTGGCACTTGCGCAGGCTCCATTGGATATAGAAACCGTCACACGATTGAAGGCTCTTGGTGCACCTGTTGTCTTCTGGTTTGTGGAGGATTTCAGGACGCTGACTTATTGGCCGGAAATGGCGCCAGCGTATGATTCTATTTTTACTATCCAAAAAAGAGAGTTTTTTTCAAAACTTGAATCGATTGGGTGTTCTTCTTTTCATTATCTTCCGCAAGCCTGTCAGCCTGAAACTCATCGGCCCTTGCAATTGAATGAAAGTGAAAAAAATAAATACGGGTCCCCGTTGTCTTTCATGGGTGCGGCTTATTACAACCGGGTCCAGTTTTTTACTCAGTTATTAAATTACGAATTAAAAATCTGGGGGACGGGATGGGACGCAGGCTCGGTCTATGGAAGTTGTCTTCAAAATGATGGTAGGAGGGTGGAAACACAGGACATTGTTAAAGTTTATAGTGCCTCTTCAATTAACCTGAATCTGCATTCCTCCACTTTTCATGAGGGGGTCAATCCTCAGGGTGATTTTGTGAATCCGCGGACTTTTGAAATTGGTTCCTGCGGTGGTTTTCAATTGGTTGATGAGAGAAGTGAATTATTTGGCCTGTTTGATGTTGAGAAGGAATTGATCACATTTAAAGATAGCAAAGATTTAATGGGTAAAATTGATCACTATCTTAAATTTCCAAAAGAAAGAAAAAATATTGCGGCGGCATCTCGGGCGAGGGTTTTAAAGGAACATACATTTTCCCACAGGATGAAAGAATTATTGATTCAGATTTATATAGACCATGAAGAAAAGGTGACTCGTAATCTAAATCGTAATCAGTCGCAGTGGGAATGTCTGTTGGATGAGGCGGGAAGAGATACACCCTTGCATACATTTTTGCAAAAGTATGACGGGGTTCCAGAACTCGATCTTCAAAAAATCCGAGACAATATTCAGGAGGGGGAGGGAGACCTCTCTGACACGGAGTTATTGGTGTTGATGGTGGATCAGGTGGTGAAAAAATGAAGGGCTCTGATCCTGAAAATATTTTAATGCTGAACTTGACACGGATGGGTGATCTGATCCAGTCAACCCCGCTACTCAAAGGACTTCGGGCCATGTACCCAAAGGCCAAAATCACCTTGCTGGTGGGAAGCGATTTTTATGAATTTTCAAAAAGACTTCCAGTGGTTGATGAATGGATTGTTTTCGATATCAGGCAATTTAAAGAGAAGGCGCAAGACAGTGGTGTGAGTTGGATTGATATTTATAAATATTTTGAAAAAACCTTGAATCAAATCCGGGATAAAAAATTCGACATGGTGTTTAACCTCAGCCATTCAAAGCTGAGTGCATTTATTATTTCTTATTTAAAAATCCAGAATGTTCGAGGGTTTAAATGCAATAGTGAAGGGGACCGAATGACCGAGCATCCCTGGCTCCAGTATTTTTTTACCGAGCCCTTTAACCGGCCCTACAACACGTTCAATCTGGTCGATTTGTTTTCCAAGGCGGGCGATATTGCTGTGGACGCACCCTCCGTGGAAATCCAAAATTATCCGGATGATTTGGTTCGGGCAGAGCGGGTCCTTGGTAAACATTTCGTAGGCAAGTCTGAACTGTTGATTGGCGTTCAAGCGGGTTCCAGCCTTGAAGGAAGACGTTGGTCGGCATCCCATTTTGCCCGGCTTGGTGATCGTCTTGTTAACGATCTCAACGCTCGTATCTTGCTGTTTGGAGTTAAATCAGAACTGGTCATTGGCGAATCGATAATGGGTGCCATGAAAAATGCAGATCGTGTGATCAATTTGATTGGCGAAACAGATATCACCGAACTCACCGGGCTTGTGGGGCGGTGTAACTATCTTGTCACCAACGATACGGGGACCATGCATATTGCCGCCGCACTCGACGTCCCTATCGTCGGATTATTTTTTGCGCATGCCCATCCCGAAGAAACCGGGCCCTATTCAGAAGGGCAACTTTTGTTTCAGGCCGATATCCCCTGCGCTCCTTGCAGTTATGGAGTGGATTGCAATCAAGTTGTTTGTGTCGAAAAATTATCGCCTGATCTTGTCGCCGAAATGATGGGGACGCACCAGAAAACAAATCGATGGACTCTGCCCGCTGACCAGGAAAAACCACACGAACTGAAAGTCCTGGTGACAGACCGTGGGCCAGACTCTTGTCTTAGAATGCATCGGTTGAATTCTATTGAGTTGACGCAAACGGATCTTTTCTCCTGGATGTACCGGCGGTTGTGGCTCGATACGCTAGGTCAAAATAAAGTGGTTAAAAATATTGAACATTGTCAGGAGTTGATTGGATTTGTTCGATCCAGTTTTATTATTTCAGGGGATTCCAATGTGTGGAAGGAGTTGGATTCAAGCTTGATAGAAATTAAAAAGCTGGAAAGTCTGGCGGGGGAGGGGGCCAAAAAATCTTTGGCCGTGTTGAAAAATATTTCGAGCAGAAAACCCCAGCACCAGGTCCTGATTTATGCGGCGGCCGAAATCACCAGACTGGACCAAGCCATCAACCTTGTGGGACTCACGCATCCTGAAATAAAACCTGTGACTGACATGTTCAACAAGCGTAAAGAAAATATTGATGGCGACGATGTGAGATCAATGGCGCAAACAACGCTCGAGTGTTACGAAAATATGATGATGGAGTGCCGCCATTTGATCTGGCTCGCCGGGGAATTCACAGTCGGCTTGAAAAATCAGGCGGCTTGGGAAGATTCCGGAGTGGGCTCCATCAGGATGGAAGTCCCCGGGAGGTAGCTTGCTATATCTGAATTGCCCTGGTCTTCCAGAAATTTCTGGAGGAATTCCAGCGAAGCCCCGCCGCCGGTTGAGACAAAAAAGTTGGAAGTGAAATCGTTGAAAATAGAATGCGTATCACCTGAAATAAAATTTATGGTTAGTTTTTCTGTATTGATCTGGTAATTCAACTGATTGAGTAATTGTTTGCGGATCAAACCTTCAAGTTCCGTGGAATCCAGTTGGCTGAGGATAGCCGCTGAATCCCCACCGCCCACCACCACACTAAGTTTTTTATCAGAAATGGCTGCAGCGAACAGGATTTGCGCCAGTTGTTTGGAACCTTCTGCATAATGTTTGCATTTGGGATGATCGTAGGCTCCAAGAGGGCCATTCCAAAAAACATTTTCGATGGCTCCTTCCTGTAAAATATTCCGGTAATAATTTTCGATTGTTTCTGGCCCGAGGTCTAATTGAAAATCTTCATTGAAATCGGGTTCATTTTTCAGAGTGAATTCAGTTTCCATAAAATCTTTAGTGATTTTGTAATCATCCGGGTAAATCAGGCTGACCTTGTTCTTTTTAGCCAAACTGATGATTTCACCTGCAAACTGAACTTCCCGAATTAAATCGTCGCGGTCGCTTGCATCTTTGGATTCCCACATTTTGCGTGGCAGGTGGTCTATTGCCAAGTCTCCCAGTTTATCTTTCAAAGTGCTGGCAAGCAGAAAGGCATTGACCATTCTGCCGCCGATGAAAATAAGTTTCACTTTGGCCTGCACGAATGTTTTTAAAATCCTGATTTTGTCGGCAATTTTCGTGCCGCCGGCAATGATCGCTGTGGCCTCCGGTTTTTCCAGGATACGTCGTCCGAATTCGCCCAAGTGGCTGATTTCCTCTTTCAGTAGAGAACCCGCCACCGCAATTTTTCCCTGTTGCCTCATTATTTGAGGAAGTCGTTTGATACTTTTGGAAACCCGGTGACTGCAACCAAATGCACAGTTGATAAAAACATCGGATGTCTCAGCCACATCCTGGATAAATTTTTCGCGGAAATTGTCCGAGTTTTCCGGGTCCAGCAGATAACGCAGATTTGGCAGAAATTTGATTCCTCCCACCGGCAACTGGTTTTTATGGATGATGCCAAGAGAGTCTGACATGTGGGCATCTGTTACTTCCGGAGGAAACAACGCGTAGGTGTCCTGGTAGATCCCGCGCAGAAGTGTGTCGAAATGATTGCACACGTATTGGATATTAAAAATGCCATCCCAGCCCTGATGGTCTTTTCTTTTGTGGGGACGGCCCAAGTGTGAGCCTATAATGATCCGGCAATCCCCTTGGGTCAGTTGATGGATACGACGAAAAGTAGTGTCCAGAAAACGGCGTATTCGTGTATCATCCAACACCCGGTACCCCTTTGCCGAGGCCACCATTGGGACGTTGAAATCGACACGGATAAAGATGGTTTTTCCGAGTAAATCTTCGGAGCTTAGAGTATCCAGACTAGGAATTTGGATTGGGGGGGTATTCATACTTTCAATTTAACCAATAAATCTATATAATTCAACTAGTTACTTTCGTCTTTCCGAAAAAACCCAGGATTGGTGAAAATAAAGCGTTTGACCCTCTGGAAATAAAATAGCATGACTTCTTGTATTTTGAAATATATTAAGTTTTAGTCTATGATACTCCAAATATCTCTTTTCTCTTAAAGGAGAAGCACACTTGCCCCCTCGAAAATCCACTCCGAAAATATCCTCCACCAAAAAATTGCTCATCAACGCAGATCACCCTGAAGAATGCCGAGCTGTCGTCCTGGAGGATGGAAAACTTGACGAAATAATTATTGAGCATTCTTCCCGCGAACTGATCAAAGGCAATATATATCTCGGTGTTATCACCCGGGTCGAACCTGCCATTGAAGCCGCCTTTGTTGACATAGGCGGAAAAAAATTCGGGTTTCTACCTTTTAAGGATGTGCTCAGGGAATCCTATCTACAAACTCGGGAAAAGAAAGCCAAGGTCCGCATTCAGGATGTGTTGGTCCGTGGTCAAAAAATTCTTGTTCAGGTGGTGAAGGAAAGTCGGGATGCCAAAGGCCCTTCCCTCAATAATGGGATCACCATTCCCGGACGTTTCCTGGTTCTGATGTATGGCAGTCCATCGACTGGTGTATCTCGAAAAATTGAAGACGAGGTTGAACGCCGGAAATTGAAAGAAATATTGGCTGACCTTGAACTCCCTGAAAATATGGGAGTCATCATTCGTACAGCGGGTGTAGGCAGGACCAAGACCGAATTACAGAAGGATCTGCAGATGCTCCTGAAAATCTGGGAGACCATTCAAGAGAAGCTGGAGGAGAAGGCCCCAAAGGACCCCGTATTGCTGTATGAAGGGCCTAATATGGTCGTGCGGACGGTACGAGACCATTTTACTGCCGACACCTCTGAAATTCTCGTTGATAGCAAAGAATCCTACAAGGCTCTAAAAGATTTCACAAAAATGGTCATGCCGCGCATGGGGAGCCGCATCAAGTTGTATCAGGAAACCCAGCCACTTTTTTCCGCCTACAAGGTTGAAGAGCAAATAGAAAATATTTACCAGCGGAAAGTGAATTTACCCTCTGGCGGTTCTATTGTGTTCGATATGGGTGAAGCCATGGTGTGTGTCGATGTGAACTCCGGCAAAACCACTAACGCCAGTGAGCTGGAAGACACCGCTTCAAGAACCAACCTGGAAGCCGCCGACGAAATTGCCCGCCAATTGCGATTGAGAGACCTCGGGGGGTTGGTCGTGATTGATTTTATCGACATGTTTCAAAAGAAAAACAAATCGCTGGTTGAAAAACAGATGAAGCTGGCCTGTAAAAATGACAAGGCCCGAATCAACCTTTCGCGGATTTCCCGTTTCGGTCTGCTGGAAATGTCCCGGCAAAGAATGTCACCTCCCCTGAAAGAGGGAGTTTACGATACCTGCCACACCTGTGATGGCTCCGGCATGGTTCGTACGGCGAGCAACCAGGCACTTCAATTAATCCGGAAAATGCAGGAAGCGTTATCGGCGGATAATGTAAAAGTTCTCAGTATCACATTGTCTAACAGTGTGGCCTCTTATTTGCTGAATAATAAAATGAGTTATCTCGTTTCCTTGCAGGAGAGCCAGGGATTCAAATTGCAGTTCAATACCAAAGCAGGCCTGGAGCAGAGGGATTTTTCTTTTGATGTGCTGGAGAGGAAAAAAGACGGAACTCAGGATGAAAAATCCGGTGAAGTGACTAAAGAGAAACCTCGCCGGGCCCCTCGCACCCGTCGTTCTTCCAGCAAAGATGAAAAAACAGAAGACGGTCAATCGCAGGAAGAACAGCCGCGCGAAAGAACAAGGAGAAGGCGACCTTCCAGTCAGGATACAAAGTCAGAGGCCAGTTCAGACGAAAAGCAAACTCAAGAGGAAAAGCCTCGAAGAGGTTCCAGACCACGACGCTCTTCCAGCCGGGATACCCGACCAGCCGAAAAATCGGCTCCAGTAGAGGAAGGCGAAATCACTGTTTCGGCAGAAGAAACTCCCGCTGAGACCCCGGAAAGCGTTGAGGAAAAGCCCCAGCGAGGGCGTCGACGGGTTACCAGCGCGGGACAAAGCCGGCGAACTCCAAGAAAGGCCACCAGCTCTTCTGCCAAAAGAACGAGTTCTTCCAGAGGACGGCGTTGGCGCAGTCAGCGGGCTGTCAAAGGTGCTGCGGATCCGGAAACAGGCGCGACGGATCAGCCCTTGGAGACCAACCCCGGTGACCCAGGTATTGGTGGCCCCGCTCCTGATATGGCCACACCTTCGTTACCCTTGGCTGGTGATATCGACGGGAATGTGAAAAGTCAGCCCGATTCCAATACCCGCTCATTTACTCCCCCCACTCCGGATTTCCCGGACGGGAACACCATTCAAGAGAGACCGGCTCCAGCACCTGCTCCCTCACCCAGGGAAGATGATCCTCCGCAAATGAATGAGGAATCTCCCCCCGGAATTTGATTGAGTGGGGGTGCCTGGAGTCAGCAGTTTTTTGGTGGGATAATGCTTTTTGCGCGAGGAGGAAGCGTTAGTGGGTAAATAAACGCTCAATCCCTTGCCGATAGAGCACAGCGGAATCCTGTGTCCCACGACCGCATGCCAGGGGGCGCGGGGTTGCGGAAAGCCAGAGTGGCAAACACCTCCAAAAAACCGTGTTCCCGTTTATTGTAAGCCCCGCCCCGGATTACCCGGAGTTTCTTCTTATAATTTGGGTCCTTGTAAGTCGCCCCCGGATAACCGGTGTAAGCACTTGATGTCCACTCCGAAACATTGCCATTCATATCAAAAAGACCGAACACGCTTTTATCTTGAGGAAAACTTCCGATCGGTTTTACCAATTTCCCAAAGTTACCTTTCTCTCTGCTAAATTCATTTCCCCAGACGAACGCCAAGCCATCAGGACCCCGCGCCGCTTTTTCCCATTCAAATTCTGTCGGAAGTCGTTTGTTCAACCAGAAGCAGTAAGCCTCGGCCTCAAACCAGGAAACTCCTCGCACCGGATGATCGGCCCGGCCCTCGGCATATTTTGCCTTGGGTTTGAAATGGATAAAATCGCCATAAGTCACTTCATATTTATCTATGTAAAAAGAAGGGGACGTACCGGTTTGGCTGGGGTAGGCGTTCTGGCTTGAGGTGGAGTCGGACATAAACGAAGACAGGTTGGATGAAGGATCGGACCCAAAAATAAAATCTCCCGCAGGGACCAGAACCATGCCCGTTGGGGACTTGGCGTTATCGCCAGAGAAGGCCAGGGCCGGGATGCCGAGAGACAGAAGCAGGCAGAGCGACAGGAGAGTGTGTTTCAATTGACAGCGACTGTTGTCATCTTGTCAGCGGTGTCTGTCTCCGCAGATTTCTTTTTGGGAGGCGGAAAGTCGGTCTCGCCGGGGGGGATATAAACATATTCCAGAGTCAGGCAGGCAGCCTCATCGCGGGTGCACATTCCAGTGAGGCAATCGGATTCCTTTTGGTGGCAGTAATAATTCAGAATCCGCATTTTCATGTGGCCCTGCTCAGCCGTTCGTACCATATAGACCGATTTTTTGGACTCGATATTATGGGTCCGTGTTCTGTAGTTGTACCAGCCTGAAATAGCATCATTGCGGAGGCTACCCCACTTTCGGGTGTCCTCGATAAAGGGGCCGGGAGTCACCTTTTGAATGCCGTTAATTTTTACCGGCCCGAGGTCCATCACTCCCACCCCGCCCCCTCCGTGGGTGGCACCACTGTTGGTGATCACCTTGGTCCGCTGAAACCCGATGTCCCAATCCATATGGACCAGTTTATTCAGGTTATTTTCCAGATCCTCCACCTGATGGGTCTTTTTTGAGGAGAAATCGACCAGAGTCCAGGCATCGCGGGACGTGGCATCGACTTTGATAAGGGGATTGTGGGTAGAAATTTTTTTTAGTTTCTTCGGCGGTAGAGGACGGTTTTCAAACTCCTCAATATTATCTCCCATGTAATTCATGGCAACATTGAAAAACAGGGAAGCCCCCATAAGAATGGCGATAACGGTCATATTGCTGTTCATAAAACCATTGTACCAAAGCCTGCCATTCTGAATCGAAAAAAATTCCGGGTCGGGCAGGTTAACGATTGATGAAAAAAGAGGTTATGGATTTTCGGGCTTGGGCTTGTGACCAGGTTGAAGTATACTTATGAGGTTAATCTTAAGAGTCACCCGCCCCAAATACCATGCCTGAAAAACGTCATTTCAAATTTGAAAAGGTCCAGATTGAAAATTTCCTCAAGAAGGAGTTTGAAAAAACCTTCAAGGGAACCGGGCGAATTTCCATTCGCAAACGGCAAAAATTCATGAGTCGGATCAACAAAAAAGTAGGAAAACAATTCGGCAAGGATGTGTTGTGTCTGGTCGATTTTACCCGGCAGGGTTTTGTCACCCTCGTATCGCCGACGCATCAGGAATCGACTCAAAAAGGAAAGTTGTATTTTTCCTTCGTCCATCCCCAGGTGGCTTACACCGGACATTGCATTGACCGTTTCAGCGAGCGCACGGGTGCCCGCGATAATTGTGTTTTTCTTCTTGATGAATTCCTTGAGGAGGCCATGCTGACGTTTGGATTGCATGACGGTTACCTCGTCTGCCGCTCCGGCGTGTTTGCCTACATCGTTGAGCAGGATCGCCTGATTATTAAAACCTTCATCAATTCCGAATTGTTGTCCGATGATCAAATCCGTGAATTTTACGGATGGGATGTCGTGGCCAACTTCAGTCCCGATTGCATCACCAAGGAAATGGACAATTCCGACTTCAGGGTTCAGGACGAGCCCTCGCCTCAATTTTTACCAACCGGGGATCGGTAGTCGCTGAACCCCGAGTAATCTTTTTAGGGCACCTCTGAAAATTACTTTTGCCGCGAGGTGCTGGCACACGGCTAACGAAGGCTCTCTTGATTTTAGAGGTCTGCGAGTTGCCGGAATAGAAAAGTTGAATTAATAAAAGTCCCCCTTTAGCCCCTCCCACGTGCCGGACAACATGATCCAGCTATATAACGTCTACAAAGCCTACCAAAGCAGTCACCCTGTCCTGATCGATATTTCGATGGTCATCCGGGAAGGAGCGTTTGTTTTTATCACAGGGCCGAGTGGTGCCGGTAAAAGCACACTGCTTAAAATTTTGTTCCGGTGGGAAAAGTTTGATCGCGGTCAGGTGCTGGTCAATCGCATGAACATCGGCAAGATACCCGAAGATCGGCTCTATTTACTCAGGCGAAAAATTGGTGTGGTCTTTCAGGACTACAAATTACTTCCCAATAAAACCATTTTTGAGAATGTCGCCTTTGCTCTCGAAATCATGGGGGCGGATCGCAAGGCCATCCGCTACCAAACCTGGGAGGCCTTGAAAAACGTCGGCCTCACTCACAAGAAAGATGCCTACCCCCTGCAACTCTCCGGCGGTGAACAGCAACGCACGGCTATCGCCAGAGCCCTGGTCAACCGGCCTAAAATTCTGTTGGCGGATGAGCCTACGGGCAATCTGGACCCCGACATCGCCTCCGAAATTTTAAGTTTGTTCGAGGCCGCCAACAAGGCAGGCACTACCATTGTTCTAGCAACGCACAGCCAGGATTTACTCAGGCAAAGCGATCACCCTATTGTCACGCTGAATCAGGGAAGAATCCTCGAAACACAATTCACCGGCTGACCATGTTCCGAAACGCACTCCATTACGCCATCGCCAATATCCGATCCAACCGGCAAGTGTGTCTGGCTTCCATCGGTTCTATTGCCGTGGCACTTTCTTTTCCAGGATTATTCCTGTTCATTTTTGTTAATTTGAACTCTTTCCTTTCCAACTGGAACCGTGAAGTTCAGTTGATGGTCTACCTCAAGGACGATATCACCCAACAACAGCAGGTGGATATTGAAGCTTTGTTACAGCAGAGTCCAAACGCAGAGATGGTCACTTTTATTTCGCGGGAAGATGCCTGGACAGATTTTCAAACCTTGTTTGCTGATAAATCCGGTCTGTTGGAGGAACTGGATTTCAATCCGCTCCCCGCATCATTCCGGGTTCATTTTAAGGAAGGGCCGGACCGGGTGGACACGATTCGGGGCGCGGCTGATAGCACGAAAGGTGTTCCCGGAATTGAATCCATTGACTACGGAGAGCAATGGATTGCAAGCTTTGAAACATTTTTGATTTTTTTGAAAATATTTTTAGTGGCCCTGGGTGGGATTCTGGCTATGGGAGTGCTTCTGATCATATCCAACACCATCAAGTTGTCAGTCTATTCCCGGCGCGAAGAAATAGAACTGATGCTCCTGATCGGGGCCAATCCGCGCTTCATCAAAACCCCTTTTTTTCTTGAAGGCATTTTCCACGGTACGGTCGGTGCCATCATTTCCATTGGATTGTTGAAACTCCTGCATCTTTATTTTCAGTTTAATTTTGAGGGGACCTTTGGTTCGATGACCCAGGGGATAGAATTTCAGTTCATAGGCATTTTCTATATCGCCATGATCATTGGTGCCAGTATGCTCGTGGGTTGGCTTGGCAGTTCTCTTTCGGTCAATCAATTTTTAAAGTCCTACCAGAAATGAAGAGCCACTTCCGAAATAAGAATATTTTTCTTTTAAGCATGATCGTTCTGTTGCTCGTTCCCTGTTCAGCGTTGTTCGCTAAACCCAACTCGGTAAAGGAAATAAACAACCTCCTTAAGGATGAGCAGGTTCAGCTTGAAAAGCTCAAGAAGAAAATCTCGAAGAGGGAACAACAGTTAAAGGCTATCGGGAAAAAAGAAACCTCAGTATTAAAAACACTGGGACAGTTGGAAGACCGGTTAAAGCTAAGAGAGCGGGAGCTTCGCATCTATCACTGGAATATAAAAATCAACAAAAAGCAAATGGGTGGCTTGGAAACCAAAATTAATAAAATGGAGGAACAGTTACGACGCCAGCAATATGTTCTCGGTATGAGGCTAAGGGCTTTGTACAAGGAGGGCGGGATGGTCCCCGTAAAAATTTTGTTTTCAGCCGAGGGCATGGCGGAACTGTTACAACGTTTCAAATATATGGATTCCATCATGGCCTATGATACGGCAGTCTTTCGCACTTATGAGACCCGGCTGAAACAATTACAGGGGGAGAGACAGACGCTACTCAAAGTGAAGGCTAATTTGTTGACTCTCGAAAAGGCCGCTCTATTTAAAAAGGATGACCTGAATACAGAGAAAAAAGGGAAATCCAGTTTCCTTAAAAAAATCTCCGGACAAAAAAACTATGCGCTTAAAGCCAGGAAAGAGTTGGTCGTATCCAGCGGAGAATTAAACAAGCTGATTGCCCGCTTGCAGGAAAAACTGGTTCTCGGCAAAGGACTCAGCATTGCTGACAAGAAAGGCAAGCTGAGATATCCGGTTCGTGGAAAGCTACTGAATAAATTTGGCAGGCATCGTGACCGCAAGTACGGCACGTATATCGTCAACAACGGGATTGATCTGAAAGTCCCGGCAGGAACGCCGGTGCGTGCTGTATTCGATGGCAAGGTGCTCTTCACGGGCAAGCTCGAAGGCTATGGCAATCTGGTGATCCTAGGGCATGGAGAAAAATATCACTCCCTCTACGGTCACATGCAAAAAATCCGTGTGAAGACCGGCGAAATCGTGGGGGAGGGCAGTATTCTTGGCACATCCGGGGATACCGGGTCGCTTATCGGGGCCACCCTCTACCTTGAAATGCGGCATCAGGGTAAACCCATCGAACCCACCCGCTGGTTCAAAGTGGCCAAACGCTAAGTTCCCGGTAGGAGGGGGGTGCCAATTGGGTTATAATTTAACGTGATCAAAATTAAAATAAAAAAAATATGAACCATTTGCGGAGTAGAAAGTTGAACCTTCTCGACGTTTCCCCATCCAATAAACTAGGGATTGTGTCCCCGTGTGCGAGGATTTTCCTTACCCTGTGTTTAGTCTTTAGCCTCCAGACGCCGCTTTGGGCCAAATCGGATACGTCAGAGGAAAAACCTCCGGTCAATACCTACGACAAACTGCGCGTATTTTCCGAAATTTTGTCTCTGCTTGAAGCTAATTACGTTGAAGATCTGGATAACAACGAGTTGATTGACGGCGCGATCCGCGGACTTCTCAAAGTTCTGGATCCTCACACCTCGTATCTTCCGCCGGAATCTTTCAAGCAAATGCAGGTCGAAACGTCCGGCAAGTTTGGCGGACTCGGCATTGAAATTTCCATGCGGAGTGGCATCCTGACTGTGGTGTCACCCATCGAAGACACCCCGGCGGATAAGGCCGGAATGCAGGCCAAAGATAAAATTATCAAGATCGAGGATGAATCGACCCTGGACATGACTCTCACCGAGGCGGTAAACCTTTTACGAGGTGAGCGCGGCACAGCAGTCACCATCACGGTTTTTCGCGAAGGGGTGGACAAACCGTTTGAGGTTTCCATTGTCCGCGATGTCATTAAAGTAAAAAGCGTCAAATTCAAAAGTTACGAAGGCAATATTGGCTACGTTAGAATCCGGAGCTTCAGTAAATCCACCAGCCGCGATCTGGACAATGCCATTCTGGAATTGGAAAAAGGCAACATGGAAAAATTGATTCTGGATTTGCGCAATAATCCTGGCGGGCTCCTCAATCAGGCCGTCGAAGTGTCTGATCGATTTTTACCGCAGGAAAACCTGATTGTTTATACGCAGGGAAAAACGGAAGATCAGAACATGCGCTTCACCACGCAAAGCCGCGGTCAACATGTGGATTACCCGATGATCATTCTGGTCAACGGAGGCAGTGCCAGTGCCTCGGAAATCGTGGCGGGTGCTTTGCAGGACCTCAATCGGGCAGTTATCGTCGGAACCCAGACTTTTGGTAAAGGTTCTGTGCAGACGATCATTCCCTTAAGTGACGGCTCTGCCTTGCGACTGACCACCGCCCGGTATTACACACCGAGTGGGCGGGTGATTCAGTCCAATGGCATCACGCCAGACATCATTGTGGAAATGCCGTTGAAAAAACCTCAGGAAGAAAAGGAACTGACCAAGGCAGAAAAAGAAAAAGAGCGTGTGCGCAAATTTCTTCGCGAGAAAGATTTGAAAAAACATCTTAAGGGCAAAAGTTCCGGTGGTGAGGTGATGGAACCTGGAGATGACAAAGAGGTTAGTGAAAAAGAAACTGAACGTCTCGCCGAAATCGCTGAAGAGATGGAAAAAGATCCTCAACTTCGTGAGGCCATTGCCCTGCTCTCTGGTTGGTCCGTGATGAATAAGGTTTTCAAGACGAGTGCTGTCGAAGAAGCCAAATAAAGCCCATATTAATTTTCACCCTTTTTTTGACCGGAGGCGTTTTGCGCTCTCCGGTCTTCTTTTTTTATGCTGGTACTTGGCATTGAAACTTCATGCGATGAAACTGCGGTCGCTGTCCTGCGGGATGGCGAAACTCTGCTGTCGAATGTTATTTTTTCCCAAGTCGACATCCACAATAAATATGGGGGGATCGTTCCTGAGATCGCGGGACGTTGTCATATTGAATCCATTCACCATGTTGTCAGGCAGGCGTTAGAGGAAGCGGGAGTGCGCCTCGCCGACATCGATTTGATTGGTGTGACCGAAGGGCCGGGACTGGTGGTCTCTCTTATCGTTGGTATCAATGCGGCAAAAGCAATCGGCTATGCTTCCAGTATTCCGGTCCTCGGGATCAATCATCTGGAAGGTCACCTTCTAGCCATTTTTTTACAGGAGAAAGTAGCTTTTCCATTTCTTGCCCTGATTGTCTCCGGCGGGCATACTGATCTTGTGCGTGCTGATGCGGTGGGCCAATATCGGGTGATTGGACGCACGCGTGACGATGCCGCGGGGGAGTCGTTTGACAAGGTCGCCAAAATGCTAGGGCTTGGCTATCCCGGTGGCCCGCTCATTGAAAAATTGGGGCAGGGCGGAAACCCCACAGCCCATGCTTTTCCACGGAGTATGCTGGTCAATGGCAATTTTGATTTCAGTTTCAGCGGGATCAAATCGGCGGTGCGACGTCACCTCGAGAAAAACAGCGATTGGAATACTTGCGAAAAATTACAGGCGGATATCGCCGCATCTTTTCAAGAAGCAGTGGTGGATGTCCTGATAAAAAAATGTTTGCACGCGGCGGAGAGAGAAGGACTGGAACGACTCGTTTTAACCGGTGGTGTCGCCGCCAATGGTTGTTTGCGGGACAGAATGTTTTCCGAAGCGCAAAAGCAGGGGTTCACAGCTTTCGCACCCGACCCAGTTTTTTGTACCGACAACGCCGCCATGATCGCGTCGGCGGCTTACCTGCGACACTCGGCGCAGTTGAATGGAACTCCCCTGATGCAACTGGATGCAAAATCCAACTTATCTTTTTAGAGAGTTGATATGCGCATAATGGTCACAGGCGGCGGCGGATTTCTTGGAGGTCATATTGCTTGTCGGCTGATTGCACTGGGGCATGAGGTCACGGTTTTCGGACGAAGGCATTACCTACACCTGCCGGAATCGATCAGGCAGATTCAGGGAGACTTGAGTGACGCGGGGCAGGTGGCCCTTGCCTGTAAAGGACAGGAAGCCATTTTCCATTCCGGCGCACTCACGGGTATCTGGGGTTCCAAAGAAACTTTTGAGAAAACCAATATCCTTGGAACGCAGAATGTAATAGATGCCTGCCAGGAATCCGGAGTCAAAAAACTCATTTTTACCAGCTCGCCCAGTGTGATTTCAGGTACGTCCCATCTTGAGAATGTCGATGAGAGCACAGCCTACCCCAAAAAATACTTATCGTATTACCCGCAAACCAAAGCGGAAGCCGAGCGGCGCGTCATGGCCGCTAATGGGAGTTCGGATTTGCTGACGATTTCCCTGCGGCCTCATTTAATATGGGGACCGGAAGACCCGCATCTGATTCCAAGAATTTTAAAGCGTGCCAGTAACAATCAACTGGTGCGGGTGGGAGATGGTAATAACAAGGTGGATATTATCTATATCGACAACGCGGTGGAGGGACATATCCGGGCGTTGGAATCGCTTGCACCGGGGGCTGATTGCGCGGGTAACGTTTATTTTTTGAGCGATGATGAACCGGTTTTATTGTGGGACTGGATTGCCCGCCTGCTGGAGGCTATGAATCTTCCGCCGGTGAAGCGTTCTATTTCATTCGCGATGGCAAAAAATATTGGCTATGTGATGGAGGTTGTTTACCGGGGGCTTGGAATAAAAACGGAGCCGCGCATGACGCGTTTCATTGCTGGTCAATTGGCCAAATCGCACTACTTCGATATTTCAGCCGCAAAAAGAGATTTGAATTACCGACCCATTGTTTCTCCCGAAGCAGGCTGGCAAAAAATGATCAACTGGTTTAAGACTCACCCAGTAGATTGATCTTGTGGGCGAGGCAGGCCGCGCCAAATCCGTTGTCGATATTCACCACACCAATTCCGGGGGAGCAACTGTTGAGCATGGCGAGCAAGGGTGTCACACCCTCAAAGGACGCGCCGTAGCCCACACTGGTCGGAACACCGATCACCGGTTGGTCGACCAGTCCGCCGATCACGCTGACCAGCGCACCTTCCATTCCGGCAACGGCGATGATGACTCTTGAGGACCTCAACGTTTCGAGTTTGTCCAGCAGTCGATGCAGACCGGCGACCCCGACATCAAAAATTTGTTCAACACCGCTCCCCAGAGTCTCGAGAGTCACCGTCGCCTCTAAAGCCACCGGGATGTCGGATGTGCCTGCCGTGACCACCGCGACTTTTCCCCGGCAGGTGGGGGGCTTTTTCTGAAAGACCAGCATGTGCGCCTGTTGGTGATAGCGAACTTTGCCCGGAAGCGACGATTTGAGTTTTTTGAAAACGTCTTCGCTCATCCGCGTGGCAAGCACATCCTGCCCTGTGGAGCAGAGCTTTTTTAAAATTGATTTTAATTGAGGCAGGGATTTTCCCGGACAAAAAACCACTTCCGGGATTCCTGACCGAAGCTGGCGGTGGTGGTCCAGTCTGGCGAACTCCAAATCTTCATAAGGAAGCTGTTTGAGTTTTTGCAATGCCTGTTCGGGCGATAGTTTATTTTTGGAGACCTGGTTCAGTAATTTTTTTATGTTGTCAGGATTCATCAAGGCCTCTCACACCGGAAAATTCACTGCTGATCTCAACTTTCATCAAGTCAGCCAGGGCTTGCCGGGGTTCCTTGTTTTCGTAGAGGACGCGGTAGGTTTGTTCAATGATCGATGCCTGGATACCAAATTTTTCTTTCAAGGCGAAAGCTGATTTCACTGTTTTGATTCCCTCCGCCACCATCTGCATATTTTTGATGATGTCTTCTAGTTTGTCTCCCTGGCCGAGTTTGATCCCCACGCTTCGATTGCGGCTGAGGTCTCCGGTGCAGGTCAGGACAAGATCGCCCAGCCCGGATAATCCGTAAAAAGTTTCCGGGCGTGCACCCATGGCGGTGCCAATACGGCTGATTTCAACCAGCCCGCGGGTGATGAGTCCGGCTCGGGTATTGTGCCCGAGGCCAAGACCGTCGCAAATTCCAGCGGCGATCGCGATTACATTTTTCAAGGCTCCGCCGACCTCGACACCGATCACATCATCGCTGGTAAACACTCTAAGGGTTTCTGTTGCAAATAAATCCTGTGCCTGCTGTGCCGCTTTTGAGTTTTCGGAGGCAACCACAATGGTCGACGGTACTTGTCGGGCGACCTCTTTGGCGAAGGTGGGTCCTGAGAGGGTCGCCAGTATGGCCTTATCGCCCAGTTCCCTTTTGATGACCTGTGATGGGGGTAGAAGGATTTCTTCTTCCAGACCCTTGCTCGCATTCACGATGAGTGTGTTGGCATCGAGGTGAGGGCTCAACTGACGCGCAAGAGAGCCCAGAATATGGGAAGGTGTGACTAGCACCAACACCCGTTTTCCCTTGACGGCAGATTTCAAATCATCAACCGGGGCTACCGTATCCGGCAGAATGAAGCCGGGTAAAAACTGTGTGTTCTCACGAGAGGTCTGCATGGATTCCGCAAGATCCTTCTCGTAGACCCACAGGTCCAGCGGCAGGCCTTTATTTCCAAGGTGGATGGAAAGGGCCGTGCCCCAACTTCCCGCACCAATAATGGCAATTTCGGATTTCATAAACTGGCAACAGTGTGAAATTTATGGTTGGTCCCTCAACAGGAGACCGGCAGTTACTATAGTATCCCCTGGTGCAAAAGAAAAGGGCAGGAAATCTCTGATAAAAAGAGGCTTGTGCGGGGTTGTGCTTTATGCTTAAATTGTTTCTTCCAAACAGGCCGACAGTTGCCGATTGATCTCTTCTGATCCTGTTATCCCTCCAACCTGAAACCCGTACAGTCCATGGCTACAGAGCCCCATGTCACAAGAAAACAATTGTTAAAAGATGTCGACCCGGTATATCAGGCTGGTAATAAGCTGATGGAGCGGCTGGTGGTTAATAAGACCCCCTTGTTAACTCTTCTGGCTATGATCGTATTGACGGCGGCAGGGCTCGGAGTTTATCAAAACCAACAGGCTAAAGATGTGCTTAAAATGGAAGGTCTGCTGTTTGAGATGGAAACAATCCGGACAGACACCAAGGATAAATCGGGTGATGCCGTCCTTGGGGAATTGAAATCCAAATTTGAATCGATCTCAGAGGGAAAACAAAAAAGCCGGGCAAACCTTTTGCTCGCTGACTCCTATTTCCAGTACGAAAAATATGATGATGCAGAAAAGATTTACTCTGAGTTGAAAAGCACTGCCGGGTCGGATGTGCTGATCTCAGACCTGGCACGGCGAGGTTTGGCCCATGTTTTTGAAGGAAAAAAGAATTATTCCAAGGCCATCGAGGTCTATAAATCGATTATAGACAATCCGGGGCCCTTGCCGGTATTCTATATCTATCTAGGTCTTTCCAGAGCCCACGAATTGAATGGGGATATGGAAAATGCGAAATTGGTATTGCGGGACATGGAAGCTAAATTTCCTGAGCATGCTGATCTCCAAAAGGCCAAACTTCTATTAAAGAAACTGGAGGGATGAACCTCCGGTCACTTTAAGAAAGGGTATACCGGGTGAATCGCATCCCTCATGGCAGAAAAAATTTAGCACCCGGCCTGTTACTTGCCCTCATCCTCCTTATATTTCCGACAGCCGTCGGGGCCGTTCCTTTTATCAGCAAACAAACCGAACTTGAAATGGGGCAGAATGCTGACCCCCAGGTCATCGCCCAATTCGGGTTGTATCCCGATAAAGATCTCCAGTTATATGTGAACCAGATCGGTCAGGATCTGGTGTCTTCCCTGAACAATCCAGAATTCAGCGACTACTTTTTCAAGGTGGTCGACAGCCCTCAGATCAACGCTTTCGCGCTTCCCGGCGGGTACATTTATGTCACTCGCGGTATTCTTGCGGTGATGAATAATGAAGCCGAATTGGCCGGAGTTCTGGGGCATGAAATAGGACATGTGGTCAACCATCACGGGGCCGAGCAGATGGTGCGCATGATTGGAGCGCAGATTCTGGCCATTGGCGGAGCTATCGCCAGTCCAAAAAACGCGGGCCCCTGGCTTGCGATCAGCACGCAGTTATTCACCACTATCAATATGGGTTACGGTCGGGAGGCTGAACTGGAATCCGATGCTCATGGCCTGATGAATTCCTATGAAGCCGGGTACGATCCCAAGAGCGCGATTAATTTTTTTCGGACCCTGCGCCAGCAGGAAATCATGTCGGGTCAGTCTTACCATAGTTTTCAGGCGACGCATCCTGACACCAAAATCAGGATCGTCAAAGGCGATTCTCTTGCCGACACCATCGTCAACCGTGGCAATAAAGTAACGAGAAAAAATCGGGAACAATTTCTAAGAACTATTGATGGCCTTAACTATGGGGGAAAACGTCACGCCAGGGATCGCAAACAATACAAACCACAATATATCGATATCTATGAAGTCAAGGCGGGTGATACCTTTAACAGCATCGCCATTAGCGAGCTTGACGATGCGCAGATGGACCTCGATATTGCCATTCTGAATGGCATGCGCATCCAGAACAAACTGGAGCCGGGTACCCTGTTGAAACTAATCCGGGATGGCAAGCCGGAGCATCATCAAATCCTCGATCTCAAACCTGACTTGGCGAGGAACCATATAAAAAAAAGAAAACGAGAACTTCGTTTCAATTCTTCAAAGTAAATCCTCTCTCTTGATTCCTGCCTGATGGGCAACTCCACCAACACACTTATTCTTGAAAAAGCCTGCACCGTTCACCTCAAGCCTGAAGGTGAAAGATGCAACCGTCTTCAGCAGGGCCGACAGGTCCATTTAATTCAGCGGAAAGAAAACTGGGGAAAAATCACCTGGCGTAACGGAAAGAAAAAGGGCTGGATCAATCTCAGTCTGCAAAATATAGAATAAAAAAAACCCGGAAGGCGAACCTCCCGGGTTTTTAAATTGAACGCTTAAGCTCGATCAGGCGTTTTGACTGCCAACAAAGTTCAAGGCAGACCCCGCAGTGAACCACTGAATCTCTTTCACATTCATGGTGTGATTTACCGTGAGTTCCTCGGTAGAACCGCCTTCGTGAGTTACCACCATAGTGACAGGTTGTCCTTCGGATAACTTGTCGAGGTTCTTAAACGAAATTTTGTCCGTCTGCTGGATTTTATCGTAGTCACCCTTGTCTGAAAACGTAAAGGGAAGTACACCCTGCTTTTTCAGGTTGGCTTCAAAAATCCGGGCATAGGAATTAGCCACCATGGCGAGACAGCCCATGTGACGTGGTTCCATTGCCGCGTGCTCCCGGCTCGAGCCTTCCCCAATATTTTCATCGGCAAACGAGACCCAGCCTTTTCCGTTGTCTTTGTAGTGGCGTGCAATCTTGTTCAGTTCAACGTCATCTTCCCCGGTCATCAGGTTCTTGCCGGTTCCGGTGCCGCCGCCATAAGCGTTGGTGGCACCAAGAAACATGTTGTTACTGATGTTGTCGAGATGTCCGCGAAATTTAAGCCAGGGACCAGCTTGGGAAATATGGTCGGTAGTACATTTTCCGTCGGCTTTAAACAACACGAACAGATCCTGATAATCACTGACCGGGTCCTGTTTTGGAAAAGCATCCAGAAACGACAGGCGCTCACTGGCAGGATCAATCACCACTTCGCCGGTTTTTGTGGGTTGCATGTAGCCGCTATCCTTTGAAGCGTAGCCTTGTTCCGGATAAACCTCACCGGCGGGAGCTTCGAATTTGAAATCCTTACCGTCTTCCGTTTTAAGACTGTCGGTCAGCGGGTTGAATTTAAGAGTGCCGGCAAAGGCGTAGGCGACAACTACTTCCGGAGAACTGATGAAACTGAGTGTTTCCGGATTGCCATCATTTCTTTTGGCAAAGTTGCGGTTGTAAGAGCTGATGATGCTGTTCTTGTCCCCTTTTTGAATGTCATCGCGTTTCCATTGCCCAATGCAGGGACCGCAGGCATTGGCCAGAACGGTTGCTCCGACATCCTGGAAATCTTGCATGATCCCGTCACGGGTGATGGTTTCAAAAATGCGTTCCGAGCCCGGCGTGACCAGCAGATTGGACTTGGCTTTCAAACCAGCCGCTTTGGCCTGACGTACCAGACTTGCGGCACGGGTGAGATCCTCATAGCTGGAGTTGGTGCAGGAACCGATGAGGGCCGCTGTGATTTTTTCCGGATAACCTTTTTCATCCGCTTCGGCACCGATTTCAGCTACCGTGCGACCGAGGTCCGGTGTGTGCGGCCCAACGATGTGCGGGATCAAAGTAGACAGGTCGATTTCGTGAACCTCGTCGTAATATTTCTCCGGGTTTTTTTCCACTTCAGGATCGGACACCAGATGCTCCGCGTACTTTTTCGAAAGATCGGCAATAGCATCGCGTTCCGTTTTGCGCAGGTACTCATCCATGCTTTCATCGTAGCCAAAAGTTGAAGTGGTTGCGCCGATTTCTGCACCCATGTTGGTGACGGTGCCTTTACCTGTTGCACTGAGGGAGCGTGCTCCTTCGCCAAAATACTCAACAACACATCCGGTTCCGCCTTTGGCGGTCAGCATGGTGGCGACTTTCAGGATGATGTCCTTGGCGGCAGTCCAGCCACTGAGCTTGCCTTTCAAACGAATGCCGATCATCTTGGGCATACGTGTCATGAAGGGTTGACCGGTCATCACGTCCACCGCGTCCGCGCCACCGACACCAATGGCGATACAGCCCATGCCACCTGCGTTTGGCGTGTGGGAATCGGTTCCGATGATGACGGTCCCAGGGCAGGCGTAGTTTTCGAATACCACTTGATGAATAATGCCGGAGCCTGGTTTCCAAAAACCCATGTTGTATTTCATCGCCGCAGATTCAAGAAAATCGTAAACTTCCTTATTAACCTTGATCGCATTTACCAGGTCTTCGGCAGAGCCGGAGTAGGCCTGAATAAGGTGGTCACAGTGAACAGTTGAGGGGACTTGCACTTCGGAAATATTGGCCGACATGAATTGGAGAATGGCCATTTGCGCGGTGGCATCCTGCATGGCCACACGGTCCGCGTTTAAATAAATGTTGGAAACGCCTCGTTCCAGTTTTGAAAAATCGGTGTCTGTGTCCATGTGACTGAAAAGGATTTTTTCAACCACGGTCAATCCGCGTCCCATATTTTTTCGAGCCGCCTCAATTCGCTGGCCCATGGACTTGTAAAGCTGTTCGATAGGTGCCGACTCCAGTAACATTGACCTCTCCTTTAAACTTTAAAAGATGTTATAGTGCCCTCTTGCCAAAGTTGCTCGACAAAAGGTCAAATAATAAGTTATGGGGGATGTTGCTCCCTTCAGAAGCAACGGTTGAGGATTTTGCCACGAAAGACGCTAAAACTCAAACTTTTTGAGTCGCCCTGTGAATCCCCAATTTGGCTTTGGTATAATTAAAACAAAGACCTGACTCCTATTCCGGGGGAAATAATTCTTGCAAATAATTTTATGACGGATTCAATTTTTGATTCTGCGGTGTTCAACCAGAATTTATTTTTCCCAAGGCCGGATTTCCGACCCGCATCCGGGTCCGCCGAAGATATTTTTGTGCCAGTGGAAGATGCGGTGACGGTTCACGTTCGCAAGCACCCCACAGCCGAAGCTTCTTTCAGTCTTCTTTACTTCCACGGCAATGGTGAAGTGGTGTCGGACTATGACGATCTTGCTCCAGCATTTTGGGATATGGGTTGCGATTTTTTAGTTTGCGAATATCGAGGCTATGGAAAGAGCGGGGGGTTCCCGACGTTGCGTTCCGCTATGGAGGATTCACGGAAAATATACGAACATTTGCTTAAGGAGAATTGCCTGAAGCAAAAGGTAGCAGTGATGGGGCGGTCTTTAGGAAGTGCCTCGGTTATCGAATTGTGTTCGCGTTATCCTGAAATCAATTCCTGTGTTGTTGAAAGTGGATACGCCGATCCCATTCCGTTGGTGCAAAGGCGCGGCTTGACCATCGACTCGACCACGCCGGAAGAAGACAGTCTGTTCAATAATTCCCAAAAAATTAAAAAGGTAGAGTGTCCGCTTTTAATCATGCACGGAGCGGAGGATTTTTTGATTCAACCACAGGAGGCCGAATTGAATTTCAAGAATGCGGGATCGGCAATCAAGCAGTTGGAAATTTTGCGAGGAGTAGGGCATAACGACATCATGTTTGCTCAGGGGAACCATTACTTTCGCACACTTAAAGAATTTCTAGGTAGTGTTTACGATAACTGAGTACCAGACTAAGGAATTGGCACCATGGCGGCTACAAAGTTTTACAATATTGAGGGGATCATCAGGAACGGTTTCAAGCTCAGCCGGGATTATGAAATTCTTGATTTCACCTTCACCAAACTGGGAGACCCAGGGGTTGCGGCCCTTGCCGGGTCCAAGTCGGTGCGTCAACTCCGCCGATTGATTTTAACGGGTCAGAAGTTGACGGAAGTATCCGCCGAATTTCTGGCCAACTCACCCACTCTGGGCAATTTGCATTACCTGAAGCTCTATCGCAACAAACTTGGGGATAAGGGTGTGGGTCATATTTCCAACTCGACCATTCTGACGCAGCTTAAATCCCTGCGACTGGGAATGAATGGAATCGGCCCCGAAGGTGCACGCCATATCGCACAGTCCGAGAACCTGACTGAATTGACCAGCCTGATATTGTCTGACAATAAAATTGGCGATGAAGGGTTGCGTTATCTTGGTGAGGCGCACCGGCTATCGAACCTTGAGAGTCTTGAAATTAAAAAAGCCGGAATCACTGATGCCGGAATCATTGATTTCGCAAAATCCAGGCACTTTCCCAAATTGCAAAGTTTGATCTTGTCGGACAATCAATTAACAGAAAAGGGTAAGCAAGCTATCCAGGAGTTTCTTATCCTCAATCGGGTGCTCAACCGGGTTACCGATGAAGGCAGGGAGCTTGACCTCAGCAAACTCGACCTGAATGATTTTGAAATTATTACCATCGCTAACCGGGAAGAATTAAAAGATATTCAAAAATTGTATCTGGAGCTTAACGACGTCACCGCCAAAGGAATCGAGGCACTGGCAAAGTCTGACCAGTTAAAGAATGTGACCTTACTTTCTCTTGACCGCAATTCTATTGGAGATGAAGGCATCGCTTATATAGTTAATTCTGAAAATTTCAAGAACCTGGAAATCCTGATGGTCGAGAATAATGGGCTCAGCAACGAATCCCTCAAATTGATTGCCGAGTCTGAAAATATGTCAAATCTGACACGACTGTATCTTGAGGGTAATGATTATGACGATGAGGGGCTGGAGCTGTTAGCCGAGTCGGAGCATCTGGAAAAGCTGGAATACCCGGTGCTTGAACGCGAGGAAGAGGAAGAGGATATCGAGGAAGAGGAAGAAGAGGAATTTGAAGATATTGAAGAAGAGGATGAAGAGGATGAAGAGGAAGTCATCGACGACAAGGATGATTTTGCCTGAGGTGTGGGACTCTTACCAGGAGGTGGTCCACAATTCTTTTGAACTTTTCATCTTGAAAATTTCCTGAACCCGACCGGAAAACTCTTCTGCACCGAATGATTTATTATAGTCGTTGGATTCATGGCGGAACGGATTCCACGACATCACCATCCGCTCAATAAATAATTCATCCAAAGGGACATGGCTGATTTTTTTTATCACGTTGGTATCCGAATCAACAAGAATGGCCACCATGGTCGCTTCCTCCCTGGAAAACAGGGCTTCGCAGAATCCCGGTGCTTCTTTTTCCAGAGCGGAGGGATTGCAAGGTGCTTCCAGAATCCATTCTTCACCTCCCACAGCAAAAATTGGAATTGAAGGGAACTCCGACTCGTCTACCAGTTTGGCGCGCCATTTTCCACCCCATGATTCGATCTGCGCCTGGGATGGGCTGGGGACAGCACCGAGCAGTAACATGTCGCCTGCCGGGGAAAAGGAAAGTCCTCCGCCGGAGCCTTCGACTTTTATGGGGCAGGGCTGGCCTTCTTCAAAACGGGCTGTGGTCGAATCCATGTAGTATTTCCAAGTGAGGTTTAATGATCCCGGTATTTTCATCAAGCCTGCGAGGAATGTCAACTTCAATAAGCATGGCTAAAAAGCAAATGTTGAGAGGATGTGTTCTTTAATGTATCCTGCGCACTTTCAAAACTCAAACATCCGGAACCTGTTTATATGAATGTGACCCTCGTTGCCCACGCCTGTATTTTATTTGAATCCAAAACCACCAAAGTCATTACCGATCCGATCCTGTTTGGTTACCTGTGGGAGGAGATCAATGTCCATTGCCCGTCAATCGACCTGAATATCGAAGGGATCCCCAAGGTTGATGTGCTCAACATTTCGCATCGGCATCAGGATCATTTCGATATCCGGTCGCTGGCTTATCTTGCCACCTACAAGGCTTTTTGCACACCGGACACGCTGGTGCTGGCACCTCAGGATGAAATTCTTCTCGAAATCCTGGAGGAGGTCGGGCTGAAAAATATCAGGCCGGTTCAGGATTTTGAACCGATCACGGTGGGAGACTTAACCCTAACGCCGACTCCATCTTTGAACAAGCAGGATTATTTTCCTGAACACGGCTTGCTGGTTCACGATGGTGAGGTGACCGTCTGGAATCAGGTCGATACCATCGTCACTCCGGATATTGTGGACTACATTAAGAAGTTGTATCCACGGATTGATTTTGCGCACAATCGGTTTTTGCCGTTACTGGAAGGAAACTTTTCATTTCACCAGTCACTCAGTCTGCCCTTTGAGGAGTACAGTTCATTTTTGAGAGTGGTGAAGGCGGTGCAACCGCTGTGGAGCGTCCCCGGTTCCGCTGGTTTTCGTTATCGGGATGAATACGACTTTCTGAATCAATATTCTTTTCCGACGACGCAGGGTCAGTTCGTCAACGATATGTCAGCCTATGCACCGGAGATCAAAGCCAGTACCTTTTTCCCAGGGGATATGGCGGAAGTGACTTCCAGCGGTGTGAAAATTCATCGCCAGCACGCATCCTTTGTGAAGATGAAAGAGAACGACGAGTACCGGGTCGAGTTCAAGCCGGTAGCGGAAGTTCCTCGCATCAAAACACTCACCGAGGACCCGGCTGAGCAAGAGGAGGAATGGACGGCCATTCGGAATTTTGTCGAGGACGAGTTGATCGGAGCTCTTGAGAATTGCAAGTTATTCTCCATTTTTCGGGAGTGGCAGATTGTCTATCAACTTGAAGTCTTCGGGGCAATGGAGTCGGTTATCTGGAGTCTGGATTTTCGAGAGGAATCTCCTGAAATGATAGAAGGACGAGTGGGCCAGATAAATTTGTACGAAGGCATAGGCTGTTCGGAGCTCCAAGGATTACTGACGGAAAAAGCGAATTGGGATTTCATTGGCATCTCGGCCCAGTACCGGTATTTTCACAATATTTACCGGCTGGCGGACGGTCAGTTTGAATGCTTCCCGGCGGAAAAGAAATTCCCTGCGCCGCTCATGCAGATTTTTCCTGCCGGGGCGGAAATGGATCGGCGAAAATTCATGCAGGATGCCGCCCGCTGGAAAAGTCATTACCAGCAGTAACTGTTTGATAGAATTCGGTATTGCACTGGAATCCGGTTTAGGTTAAATTAATGGATTCAAGGTCTGATCTAACCCATTGCCAATTGCCTGTTTTAAAATCTACAAAGTAGGGCGGTGTAGCTCAGCTGGTTTAGAGCACACGGTTCATATCCGTGTTGTCCGGGGTTCAAGTCCCTGCACCGCCACTCCTTTCCTCTTCTTGCAATTGACAATCAGGCAATCCCGCTTTCATAATAATTAAATAAAAATGGCAGAAACGAAACCGCCTGAGAAAAATAACGAAGACCCGGTAGACGGAGATTATATCTGCCAGTGTTTTCAGGTGACAGACACGACCATCAAGCAACACATCCGTGCAAAAAACTTGGACAACATCGAGGGAATAACCGAAGCCTGTGGCGCAGGCGGCGGCTGTCAGTCCTGCCATATGCTGTTGGAATTATTTCTGGATGAGCATCATAAGCGAGGCGTTTTCGCCGCTGTGAAACCAAAGGTAGAAAAGAAAAAGGGTTTTTTCAGTAAACTCTTTTCCCGCGCCTGATCGAGGAGGAGCCATGCCCTATGCCCGTAAAAACTGGACCTTCCAGGAAATTCATCGCGCATTGCAAAATCCGGTAAGCTCCGAATCCGGTCCCGATGCTCATTCCAAAAAACACGCCACCGAAGGCGAGCTGGCCTCCAACCCCATGTTTCAGCAAGCACGGGTCAATGCGCTAATTCATGATGACAAGCACAAGGAATCAAATATCGCCTACGCTGGCGCGAGTAAGGGTCAGCAGAAAAAACACCCCATGCCTGCGCCGGAGGTTTCCATGCATTCAACACTCGACTCTGCTCTGGTCGCATCCGGCCTCGAGACGGCACTCAACACGTTTTCCATGCAGTCTCATCTGAGTCAACTCGACTCCGGCGAGGACATGAAGGTGTTTGTCAATTTTTCGGTGTCGCTGGGCAAAGGCATGGTGTATCGGACGGGTTATAGTCCCGGCCAGCAGGATATCATCTGCCTGTTTGTGTATTTAAAACCCAATCTGCATAACAAGGACATTCCGATCTTTCAGACCGTGGTGCCGCAAACGGCGCATAAAACACAGGCCAGCCCCAAAGCCACTCCGGTGATTTCTGTTTAGATTTTTTTCCTCGCATCCCCTGTTATAATAGATCTTTTTGCACAACTCAAAAATTGAAATCCAAGGCGAGATTCTTCGCTTCGCTCAGAATGACATTCGTTGATTTTATATGTCACATTCAAGAGCGCGAGTAGCGGTTCTTGAACTCTGTCGAAGTGCGACCTCCCTGTTTTGGAATTATAAAAGCACTTATGCAAAGTTCTCGTTACAATACCCCCCAACTTTAATTGATCCTTTCCCTTTATGAAACTGGCTTACTTTGATTGTCATTCGGGCATTAGTGGCGACATGATTCTTGGTGCACTGGTGGATTTGGGTGTGCCTCTTACCACTATTCAGAAAGAGTTGAAGAAGCTCAAACTGAAGGGCTACGAAATTTCCTCGAAAAAAGTCAAGCGGGGAGGCTTCGGTGCAACGCAGGTGATCGTTGATCAAAAGGAAAATCACAAGCACCTGCATCGTACGTTTGTCGATATAAAAAAGATGATCGAGGATTCTGCTCTGGCACCTGTAGTTAAAAAGAATGCCATCGGTATTTTCGGAATTCTTGGGAAGGCCGAGGCCAAAGTCCATCGGACCCGTCTTGATAAAATTCATTTTCACGAAGTGGGAGCGGTCGATTCGATCGTCGATATTGTCGGCAGTGTGATTGCGATGGAGTCCTTGCAATTCGACCGCGTGGCGACTTCCCCTCTGAACACGGGGGAAGGGACGGTGCACTGCGAGCATGGAATCTTGCCCGTACCGGCACCGGCGACTCTTGAAATTTTGCGAGGGGTTCCCTGCTTCAGTAGTGGGGTGAAGACGGAACTGGTCACGCCGACCGGTTCGGCAATATTGAAATTTTATGCAACATCGTTTGGTCCGATACCCGCCATGACTCTCGGAGCAAACGGTTACGGTGCCGGTTCAAAAGTCCTCGAAGAGATTCCAAACTTTCTTCGCATCCTGACTGGAGAAAATAACGAAGATGAAACGGAGACCTTGTGCGTTGTCGAAACCAACATCGACGATATGAATCCTGAACTCTATGAACAGGTGATGCAGTTATTGCTGAGGCAGGGTGCGCGTGATGTTTATTTCACGCCGGTCATTATGAAGAAGGGGCGACCCGGAATTAAATTGACCGTCCTGTGTGATCCTGAAAAAAGAAAAGTGCTGGTGAAGATTGTCCTGACGGAGACCACCAGTTTTGGGCTTCGATGGTGGGAGGTTGCAAGGGAAACTCTTGACCGCCATTGGATCACTGTGAAAATCAAGAACTGCTCAATTAAAATAAAGATGGGATCTTTGGAAGGGCAGGTGGTGCAAGTTTCGCCGGAGTATGAAGACTGCAAAAAAGCGGCGGTGAAACTTAAGATTCCGCTGAAGGAGGTTTACCGAAGGGCGCAGGAACTGGCAAGAGGACAGTAGAGCTAGTTGCTTTTTACATTCCGTGTTTGGTGAGCTGTTCTTCGTAATGCTTGTGGTAGAGAACGTCCCATTCAGGAGATCCCTCGCGCGGACTGTTGGCGTAGGAACTGACGGTCTTCCTCGCTTCCTGATCGCACAGCTCATCCATTTTTAATTCTTCCAGCATGACGCGGGCGATTTCCAACCGAACGCGATTGAGTTCAATTTTGTAATCGAATTCTTCGCGACTGGCGAGTTCTTTGACCACCAGACTACTGATATGATTTACTTTTTCCCGGCTGATTTTCATGGCTTATAAAATAAGACCCCTTTCGCGCACCAGTTTTTTCTTCACCATCTGGAAAACCCGGCTGAAATCCATCATGTCGCGCTCATAATCTTTGGTGCGGGATTCCAGTAATGTTTTCACCTCATCATTTAACTGGTCTTCGACCATTAAATCCTGGGTGATGACATGGTTGATGATGCTTTCAAGTTTCTCCGGTGTATCTTCCCAGATTATCTGACCACTGTCGAGCAGAGCCTTGGTGGCTTTACGAGACATCTGCTCAATCATTTCATTTGTTAGACGCATGGTTTCAATTCTTTTAAGTTTTGGAGCGGAGGACGGGATTCGAACCCGCGACCTTCAGCTTGGGAAGCTGACACTCTACCAGCTGAGTTACCCCCGCCTGTTTTTTAAAGGACCTCTAGTAATTGTAAATTTCTGTTCCGGCAACTCACTCCCTTTTGTCTAAAGGAAGCTCGCGGTCAGAGGAAATTTTAGAGATGCTTTTAAGTGTGCTTTTTCCCAAAAATAAGAAAAATATTGTCTTCTGTCGTTTGAATATCAACCAGAATCAGGTTTTGCTCCTTGATCTCTTGAATCGCCTGGTTGACCATTGATTCGATGGCCTGAGCATTTTCCTCAATAATGTTGACTACTTTGACACCGGTTATTTCGACACCATTCAGGTCCATTGAGAAGGTACTGGTCTATGAGCCATTGTTAAATAAGGATTTGATGGGTTTCGCTGGACTGAAACCTAGTCTGATTCAAGTACCACTGAGTCGCATTATCTAACATTTAATGGCTGGAATCAATAAGGAGCCGGGTATTGCAGAGAAAACCAGCGTCAAGCCCAGGAAATGGGATTGTTTTTGACCTGTCCATTGAGTAAGATAAAACACATTATAAAACTGGTAACGGATTTAAAGTCAATTCTTTTGGCGGATTGAGCCGGAGTGTCTGGCTATGGGGATTTGAATGGGATACGGAATCAAGGATTTGAATTTTACTGAAAAGATCGGGATTTCCTCGCATTTGAGGGAAGCCAAGGATCGAATGATCCAGGTGACCATCGTGGTCCTGATCTTTTTTGGTGTCAGCTTTTATTTCATTGATATACCTCTGGCCTGGCTGGAAGACCCGCTCCCAGAAAAATTTGGCAAATTATCTTTCATTACTCCAACGGAACCATTTTTTACCAACATGAAGGTTTCCTTCATGTGCTCGTTGTTTATTTCCATGCCTTTTATCCTGTATCACCTGTGGCAGTTTGTTGCTCCTGGGTTGAAGGTTAAGGAAAAGAAAATCACGATGATGTTCGTGACCTTCGGCACCTTGTTTTTCGTGTTCGGCGGTACCTTTTGTTATTTCCTGGTCATGCCGATTGCTCTCAAATTCCTGATGAATTACGGGACCCAGTTTTGGGAGTATCAGGTTACGATTGGTTTTTACTTTTCGTTTGCGACCAAGTTGATTCTTTCGTTTGCCTTCGCTTTTCAGACACCGCTCATCATGGTGCTTCTGACCAAATTTGGCGTTATCAATACCGTTAAAATGAGGTTCTATCGCAAGTGGGCATTTTTGGGCTCCTTTGTCTTAGCCTCAGTTCTCACGCCGCCGGATATCGTCACCCAGGTGATGCTCGGTTTCCCTCTTTACGGGCTCTATGAATTTGGTGTTGTCGCCTCTGCATTTTTTGAAGACCCGAAACAGCGGGACTTGGCTATCAAACAGCTTCAGCTTCACCGCGACATGAGAAAAGCCAAAAAGGATGCCAAGCAGGCCGCTAAAACCAAGGCCAAAGCAGGCAAAGCCAGGATCAAGAAAATAATAAAGAAGAATAAAGATAAAGAAAATAAAAAGGCAGGCTGACCACCACCTGGCGGTCCTCCGCGGACGGCGGACGGGCTGACCATTGGGATGAGCAGAACTGTTTCCTGGGCGCATCGCAGAATGTTTCCAGTTGGCAGTGCGCCGAGCATCCACCTGGCGGTGAGGCCAGATGGCTGACCCTTCTTGCTTTTTTAAAGTAAGATCCCAAACAGGGTAAGAGTCCTCGGAACGACGTAGACCGTAAGACACCCTCCAAGCCCACACAAGGCATGGAATCCGAGTCCCGCATACAGGGTTCCTGTTAGACAAAACATCCCGGCAGAGACGGCTCCAACCAAGGCAGACCCTAGACTGAACTCCCAGAAAAAAACAGGAAACAGGCAGGCGGTCATGAGGATAAAACTCATTTGACTCACGCGCCCCGCAAGGGTCTGCATGCATACACCGATCAATAAAATTTGCCCGAGCAAAGGTCTAAGTACCAGCAGTTCGAGAAAAGTAAGCCAGGTGAGCGGCGGTTGCTCCAAAGACCGGGTCTCTGCCCCGATGAACAAGGGTTCCTTCGCCAGGGACGATTTTTCAATCAGGTAATCCAGAAAGAGGGGAGACAGAACCACCAGACAGCCGACTGATAGTCCCAGCAGAATATGCGGACCCAGGTGGCTACGCTTGAGCGCACTCCCCAGTGCAATCTTTTTTTTCCAGATAAAAATGCCTGACAAGCAAAGAGCCACTGCACTTGCTAACACCAACATGGCTCCGGGCCGTAAGTCCGGCCAGAAAAAAAAAAGTGTTGGGCGCAGAAAGAAACTGTAAGCGGCAATTAAAATCAGGCCCCACAAAGACGTGCCTACAGGTTGAGTTGGAATTCGAGGAAACAGCATAGCTCTTTGACTCACGTTAGGGCAGGGGTTGTTTAGGGAACTTCTGATAATCCAATATACGCTCTGTATATCTAATTCGCATTTAACCGCGCAACCAGTTACCCCCACCGGATGGTGTGGGTTCATGCTAGAATAACCGCCTCCTGAGTTAAGCAGATTATAACAAAGGCTATTGAGTCCGCATTAACGGACACCCCAATCAAGACATTTGCTGGATTTTTTGAAAGGTTTTTAAATGAGGGATTCCATACCCGATCTCAGAAAACAGAAGCTTCCGAGTAAGGAACTTTGCAAGCGTATAGAAAACTTAAAGCACGACCTGGTGGGCGAAGACCTGGCGCGGCTCGAACTGGACGAGATAAAACTCGATGATGGCAACCTGATGCGTGCCGATTTTACCGAGTCCAGCCTGAAAAAAGCCAACTTTCAGGGGGCCGACCTGATGGGAGCTCAATTGACGGCTACTAAACTGACTGGGGCCATGTTTCGCGGTGCGGTCTTAAGTCAGGTGACCTTGAGGGAGGCGAAAGCCAGTCAGGCCGATTTCAGTGGTGCCAGGCTAATTGAGTCCAACTTGTCCGGAGCTGATTTCACTGGAGCCCAGTTGAATAAATGTCAAATAACCAAAGCCCGGCTTGATAGTATTACCCTTGAAAAGGCCAGTTGCGTGAGTGCCAATCTGATGCATAGCTCGCTACGGGTTGCCGCCTTGAGCGGTGCAAATTTTTCCAACGCCCGGCTGGTTCAGGTCGATCTCGGAGAAGCGGAATTGATCGGGACCAATTTGTCCGGAGCTAATTTGAATCAGTCCAACCTGGGAGTCGCTGAATTGACGGATGCCAACCTCAGCAATGCACTAATGGAGCGTGTGGTTTTGGTCAGTGCCGATCTGGTGCGGGTCAATTTCAAAGGGGCCCAGCTTGAGAAAGCAGATTTTGAAGACAGCGATTGTGAAGGCGCGATTTTTACTGGAGCAAATTTAAAAGGAGCTAAAATGGAGGGAGCGCACAACCTCACGGTGGAACAATTGCAGGGTGCGAAGATTGATCAGAAAACGACTCTTCCAAAGAACTTTGAAGTCATTTGGAAATCAAAAAAGGAATTTGAAATAAAGGAGAAAGCCTGAAGCCGGGTCAGCGATTGTCCGGACTGCCGATGCCGATCGGCTGTTTGCGGGAAGTCGGCGGCAGGGTAGGTGTCCGGGAGCCACTGATGTGAGGCACCTTGTCTCGGGTCAACGGAATCTCATATCCTGTACCACTAAGATGAATCCGGGGCTGGCTTTCATCAGCCTGCTTGCGGATGCGTTCTCCGGATTCGGTGATCTTTGCCTTCAGGAAATTGGCGTTGATGTAAAATCCGCCAAATACCAGAAGAGACAAAATGCAGGATTCTATAAAAATGTTTCTCCACATAGACGAGCTTTCCTCCACAATAAAGTATTATTGTATGTTCTTTAGAACTGCAATTCAACAAGGTCGGCTTGAATCTAATTCCCGGAAACCACCCTGTTGCTGTTGACAAGGTTGAGGGATTTTCTTACTATCGCATGGCGGTCCTTCCATCCCGGTTTTGCTGTCAGGAATTGGAAAACACTATTCAGCTCAGCAGATTTGATTGGGTCATTTGTTCCCATCCTGGGAATGGAACCACCTTCTGATTGTACCCCCGAGAGCCAATGAATATTCAATTTAGTTCAAAAAAAATTTTTATATCATCGGACCATGCCGGGTATGAGTTAAAGGAATACCTGAGGTTGTTTCTGGAGGCGAAAGGGGCTCCGATTGAGGATCTGGGTCCTGCGGATACCCAGTCTGTGGACTATCCGGACTATGGAATCAAGCTGGCCTTGAAGCTCACGGATCATCCTGAAAGTGCCGGGATTCTCGTGTGCGGTACTGGAGTTGGCATGTCCATGGTGGTCAACCGGTTCCCGCGTATCCGGGGGGCTTTGTGTCACGATCTGTACACGGCTCAAATGAGTCGGGCGCATAACGATGCCAACGTGCTTATTCTGGGAGGTCGGGTCATTGGCAAGGGATTGGCTGAAGAAATTGTCAATACTTGGCTCAGCACCGCATTTGAAGGCGGTCGGCACCAACGCCGGGTCGATAAAATTGATGTGAGTGAAATCTCGTTAAAAAAAGGAGAAGGTTAAATTGTCCCTCTTATCGGAATTTGACCCGGAAATAGCCGGGGCTATTGAAAAGGAACTGGATCGGGAAAATAACACGCTTGAAATGATCGCATCCGAGAATTTTGTCAGTCCGGCGGTAATGGAAGCTCAGGGTTCCGTGATGACCAACAAGTATGCCGAGGGGTATCCCAAGAAACGCTATTACGGCGGTTGCGAATTTGTCGATATAGCAGAACAATTGGCCATCGATCGCGCTAAACAAATTTTTGGTGCGGAGCATGTCAACGTCCAGCCTCATTCCGGTTCGCAAGCCAATATGGCGGTTTTTCACAGCGTACTGGAGCCTGGCGATACCATTCTGGGCATGAACCTGTCGCATGGCGGGCACCTCACCCACGGTTCTCCGGTAAATTTTTCTGGATACACCTATAAGGTTTTTCCGTATGGCGTGTCGCGGGATACCGGGTTGATCGACTACGAAGAAGTTGAAAAACTGGCGAAAGAGCATCGACCCAAAATGATCGTTGTGGGTGCGAGTGCTTATTCCAGAGTGATTGATGCCAAACGGTTCCGCGCCATTGCAGATGAAGTTGGCGCAAAAATTATGACCGACATCGCCCATCCGGCAGGATTGGTAGCCGCCGGGATTTATCCTTCGCCGGTGCCGTACTCCGAATTTGTAACAAGTACCACCCACAAAACCCTGAGAGGCCCACGCGGCGGGTTAATCTTGTGTAAGGAAGAATTCGCAAAAATAGTCAACAAGCGTATTTTTCCCGGTATCCAGGGCGGTCCGCTGATGCATGTGATCGCGGCAAAAGCGGTGGCTTTTAAGGAAGCACTGAGCGAGGATTTTGTCGAGTATCAAAAACAGGTGGTCAAAAATGCCCAGTGTCTGGCTCAATGTCTTATGGACGGTGGGCTGAGCATTGTCAGTAATGGCACCGACACTCACGTATTTTTAGTGGACCTCACTGAAAAAGGTCTCACCGGCAAGGAAACCGAAGAAGCTCTGGAGCACGCCGGCATTACGGTCAATAAAAATACCGTTCCTTTTGAAACACGCAGTCCATTTGTCACTTCCGGCATTCGCTTTGGGTCCGCCGCTCTGACGACTCGTGGCATGAAAGAGACGGAGATGAAGCAGATCGGAGAAATGATTCTAAGCGTGGTGGAGCGCAAAGACGATACTGCTCATCTTGATTCCCTGCGTACCAGGGTGCGCGACCTGTGTGATCAGTTTCCCTTATATCAAGAGACCTTAAGCCCTCAGAAAGCCTGAATGCGTTGTCCAAAATGCGCTAACGTCGAAAACAAAGTCATCGACTCCCGTATGAACACCAATGGCGAAGTCATAAGGCGAAGGCGCGAATGTTTGTCCTGCACCGAGCGTTTCACTACGTACGAACGGTTGGAGCGGACACAGATTTTTGTGGTCAAAAAAGATGGCAGGCGGGAGGAGTTCGACCGCAATAAAATCCTTGACGGTATTCGAAAAGCCTGCCAGAAACGCCCGGTCAGCCTGGAAGCGATTGAAGAGCTGGTCGACCGTATCGAAAAAAACCTACAGGATTCCGGCAATAAAGAGATATCTGCGATGAATGTTGGCGAAAGTGTTGTCCGGGAACTGGCTCAACTTGATGGTGTCGCCTATGTCCGGTTTGCTTCCGTGTACCGCGAATTCAAAGATGTTAATGAGTTCATGTCCGAGCTTAAGGATATTCTGAAAAACAAGGATTCCTGACCCTTCTCTCCGATCGTCCCCCGGGTTAGACTAAATAACTCTAAGCCATTGAAGGGTTTAGGGTAAAATGATACGATACAAAATTGATCCTGCTCACATACAGCCCTGAACCGATTTCACCATGATCGTATTTTTTAATATCTCCCTGGTCGGGTACCTGCTGGCCTCGATTATTTACTTCGTGCAGTTGGTCTACCGTCGCCAGGTGATTTCAAATATAGCGGTGGCTACCGTCATTGCCGGATTTGTCTCCCATACGCTGGTGCTTGGGCTACGGTCGCAGGCCACCGGGCATGGGCCGTACACAACATCTTTTGAGGTGGCGGTATTTTTTGCCTGGGTGCTGGCGGGGATTTTTCTGTTCGCCAACTGGAAATACCAGATCAAGGATCTTGGGGCTTTCGTCCTGCCAGTGGTGTTTCTGGTGTTTTTGTATGCGACCTTTTTGTCGCGCGAAGTGGTGGCGTTTCCGGACACTGAGTTTCAGGCCCTGCTGACTCTCCACCGAACCTTGTCAATACTGGGTTATGCGGCCCTGGCGATGGCGTTTGCCGTCGGGTGCATGTATCTGATTCAGGAGAGGCAGGTCAAATCCAAAAAACTGGGGATGATGTTTTTCCGCATGCCGTCGCTGGAGACTCTGGACAACCTCAATTCACGGGTGATTTCTATCGGATTCCCGCTGTTCACTTTGGGATTCATCACCGGCACTATCTGGAATATGGAAATGACCCAGCATTCCCTTTTCAGTTGGAACATGATAAAAGTATGGCCTTTAATAGCAGGATGGCTGATTTACGGTCTGGTCTTTTTTGGCAGACTATTTGTCGGGTTGCGCGGTAAACGGGCGGCCCAATTTTCCATGGCGGGTTTTGCAACCGTGATGTTGACCTACTTCTTACACGTGTGACGATGGCGGCTCCGAATCTTATTCTGGTGGGTGTGAACCATAAGACCACGCCGGTGGAGGTGCGCGAAAAACTGGCCTTCAACCAGGACAAAATTGAAGAGTCGACCGAAATCCTGCTACAGCATTCGGAGATTCACGAAAACATTATCATCTCCACCTGCAACCGGGTGGAAATTTATGCTCGTGTAGACGATGTCAGTGCCGGGATCGATTGCCTGAAAAAATTCCTGAGTGAGTATCATCGCATTGAGCTTGAGGAACTGGAACAGTATTTTTACAGTTACAAAGACAACGAAACGGTCGAGCACCTGTTCAAGGTTTCTTCCAGTCTCGATTCCATGGTTCTCGGTGAAGCGCAGGTTTTGGGGCAGGTAAAAGATGCCTACACGCTGGCGCGCTCCTTAAGAGCCACCGGACAAATACTCAATCAACTATTTGAAAAAGCGTTTAACGTCGCCAAGCGAGTGCGGGAAGAAACCGGCATTGCCGAAAGTGCCGTGTCGATCAGTTCGGCGGCGGTAGAACTTGCTCGCAAGATTTTCGATGATCTCGAAAATCATACGGTCATGCTGGTAGGCACCGGGGAAATGGCCGAGCTTGCGGCGAAGCACCTCATCAGCTACGGCGCAAAAACTATTTATATCACCAGTCGAACTTACGAACGCGCCGCCGCTCTGGCGCAGACATTGAACGGCTCCGCACTCGACTTCCAGCATTTTCGGGAGGACCTGCACAAGGCCGACATCGTCATCAGTTCCACTGCCGCACCAAAATTTATTATTGAGCGGGACATGGTGGATGCGGCTATTCGCCAACGGCGGAACCGACCGATGTTTTTCATCGACATCGCGGTTCCGCGCGATATCGCGCCGGAAGTCAACGAACTCGAGAACGTGTATCTGTATGATATAGATGACTTGCAGGGGGTGGTGAATGCCAACGTCAAGGAAAGGGAGCGCGAGGCGGAACTGGCAATTGAAATCATTCAGTCAGAAGTGGACAAGTTCAACAACTGGATAGTGTCTCTGGATGCGGTCCCGACGATTGTTGAAATTCGCAAACAGGCGGAATCTTCGGCCCTGACTGAAGCTGAAAAAACTTTGGGTAAAATGCCTCACCTCAGCGAGGAAGACCGGCAGACAATTCATAATATGTCTCAGTCGATCGTCAATAAAATTTTGCACAAGCCCACCGTCAAACTGAAAAAGAAAACTCAGGCCCACGATGGTCACACCTATTTGAAAGCAATCCGCGAATTATTTCACCTGGACGATTAATGAATTCAAAATCTCTCAAGACCATCCGCATCGGGACGCGGGGCAGTCCTCTTGCGCTCTGGCAGGCCAACTGGGTCAAGTCCTGCCTGGAAGAGGAGCATCCTCACCTGACGATGGAGCTTGTCCGGATTGCAACTTCCGGAGATAAAATTCAGGACGTGGCTCTCGCCAAGATTGGCGGCAAGGGACTTTTTACCAAAGAAATTGAAGAATCCCTTTTGCAATACGGGAGCGACATCGCGGTGCATAGTATGAAAGATGTGCCGGTGGGCTTGCCTGCCGGACTCGGCATCTCCGTCATTTTGGAAAGGGAAGATCCGCGCGATGCCCTGGTGTCTCGTGACGGGGCCACCAAATTGGCTGACTTGAAGGAAGGGGCGCGGATTGGAACAGGCAGTTTGCGACGCACGACTCAGCTTCTGGCTTATCGTCCGGACCTGAATATCGTTTCATTACGCGGCAATGTTCAGACCCGTATAAAAAAGATGGAGACGGAAAACTTGGATGCTGTCATTCTGGCGGCAGCAGGATTGAAGCGCCTCGGTTATGAAGAAATGATTACCGAGGCGATTTCGGAAGATATTATGATTCCCGGAGTCGCGCAGGGAGCGGTTGGAATCGAAACTCGTCTACAGGACCTGCCGATAATGAGTGCCCTGATGCCGCTCGATCATGAGGCAACCAATCAGGCCGTTGAGGCAGAGCGCGCATTTCTTCGTAGACTGGAAGGTGGCTGTCAGGTGCCCATCGGGGCTTTTGCAACCATCGATGGCGACCAGCTTCACATCCGTGGCATGGTGGGCAGTCTTGATGGCAAACGCATTATCAAGTCCGAGCGATCCGGCAGGGTCGATGATCCGGGGCGGATAGGGTACGACCTTGCTGGAGAAGTGCTGGAAATGGGTGCCGGTGAAATTCTGAAAGAAGTCTATGGCAACGAATGATTCCGGAAGTTCAATTATTGTATTAGTTTTTTTTTGAATACCTCTTCCCGAAAAAAAATGTCGAAAATTTTCAGGCTTCCGCTTTTGGACCCACCGAGCAGGTATTGATGCCCTGACAG
>JAJDBF010000034.1 GCA_029261535.1 Nitrospinaceae bacterium
AGCCTCCAGCGGTTTCCGGAAGACCCTTAAATCATTGAAAAAAAGGACTTATTTTTCATGCTTTCGAAAACATAAATATAATAAAATCAATAACATATGATTTTAGGGTGCCTCGAGCAGGGTCAATCTCAACCTAAGTCATTGAAAAATACGGTTTTATCTTTTCGAGAGCTAAGAATACAACTCATTTAAATTCAAACACTTAAGTGCCCTCTGGGAGTGCCTGTCGAGCCTCCAGTTTTTTTTGCCGCTAAAGTAGATGGCATCTATCTATGGGCATTATATAGTGGGAGCATTAAATAATTTGCGGGAGGCCCCAAAGGAAAATACCTGTCAAATAGATCATGATAATTTATATAATTTCCTTGTGAAAAGTTAATCAATTTTATTTCTTTGACTTTAGTATTGGCATTGGCCAGAAACCTTACCAATATCACCAGTTTAAAAGTTGGCCAGACCCACTTGAGCCGACATTGAGCAGGTAGGTTGAGCCTTTTTTGGCATGGATTTTGCCTGTCTCATTTCTTGCCTCGCCAGCTCATACTGAAGCCCAAGCGGACAGGTTGAGGCGCTTTTCGGTGCTCCTTGAGCCTTGTTAGATCAAGACAAAGCGGTCGAGAACTGAGTTGAGAACGGCAAGAAGACGCAGTCCGATTAGGCAGGGGTAAAACGGGAGGTGTGCGGAGACAGGTGAGCAGTCGGAGCCGACTCTCTTAGCCCGATGGGAGTTGATACAGACGACAGACCCCCTCGCCAAACAAGCGAAGCACTTTGATCTTCACCTCGCTCAAACCGTCAATGACGTCATGAACCTGACCTGCAACTCGCACCCGGACGCGGTGAATCCCTTCTAAGAGTTGGAAGAGCCAACGCAAGGTCGGCCGCTGAGTCGGTTGGTGGATTTGATTGGGGAGCGTGTCGTTTTGGCGGGCTAATTGCTGGCGCATCCGACGTTGGGCCACCGAATAGACCAGCAGGGCTAACGTCATCACCATCAGCAGACCTTGAATCCGACACGGTTTCGTCACAAACAACGACGACACAAAGAACAGCGGGTCTTTGAGAAACCGAAACCCCCCTTCGACCTGAGCTTGCCCTTTGTATCCCTGGATCACGTCGAGGTTACTTAACTCCAGCGGGCTGATGTTGGTGCCGAGCACAAAGCAGGCATGATAGCGCTTGGCGAACTCAATTTGTTCGACATCCGGACGCGCCTGGGCTCGAATCTGCCACTCGACCGACTTGACCGGCGTTTTGGCCGTCGGACGGCCTTTGCTGGCATAGCGCTTGTGCTCGCTTAGGGGGGCGGCGTCAAGCTGGTGATAGCGCCAGCGCTTCGTCAAGGCAGCCAGAGCGGCGTGGGCCTGATCGGGTGTCTCAAAGCGCTGGGCTTGCAAGTGAACGAGTTGCTTGTCGATCACCTCAGCTTCGCGCTTCTGGGCTTTGCTCACCGTTGCCTGGGCCCGTTCAAACGCGGCATCGGAATACACCACGAGCCAGCGCTGATCCATGCCATAGTGGCCTAACTCCACGCATTGATAGCGCGTCGCCGCATCAAAGTCGCGCCACTGGTCCCACTCGAGCGCTTGACGGATCAGCTGCTTGACTACCTTGAGGGTATTGGGGATACGCGTGATGAAACCGATAGCCTTGAGATAAGCCGTGTTGTCCTCAGTGTAGAGTTTCGAGTCGGCCACCAGGTAGCGGGGCGTGGGCGAGTTTTTCAAGGTCGTGATCAACGCCTGAGCCCGCTCCTGGAAAATCTTCGTGTCCGATGCATTGCCGTCCCAGCTTTTGCTCACCAACGGTACCCCGCCATCCTGGGACACCATCAGTTCTAAGATCGCCTGCTTCAAATCCGGTCGGTGATCCTTGGAGTAGCCACGCGTGATGTCAATGGCCTCCACGCCAGGCTCGGGCGCGTAGTCGCCGCTCACGGAAAAACTGGTCGTGTCAAGGTGATTGAAGCGCCCATCAATGCCTTCTTGACGCCAAACCGACAGGGCGAGCTCGCTAAACAACCCATCACAGCCATAGGTGTGAATCTCTTCGAGGGTGCGCCCGAGTTTGAATCGATTGAACATGTTGGCCTGGACGCCCTCCCGAAACAACAGGTCCAGGGGCTTGTTGGCAAAAAACTGGGGGGTCAAGGTCATGGGGCGATTGGAAAATCCTAAACTGTTGAGAATCATACCGGCCACGGCTTCGCCAGGTGTGATCACCTCAAGCTCATCGGGCTCGAGGCGGGCATCGATCATGCGAATCAAGCCCAGGTCTTTGATGACTTCAGACAGAATCCCTAAATGGTCCAAGCGCTCGACACTGAGCCATTCCATTTTGCATCTCCCCTAGATCAGATTAAGGTCTTTAGACAATCAGTGGAGAATAAATGGTTTTGGCCCTTTTTGCATCTGCTCAATGCCGGCTGTATGTCTACGATCACCAGCGGCGCAGCAATGCCCGCTAATGCTCTTGGGGGGCGTGACGGGTGACAAAACGAAAGTTTCTGATCGCGTGCGGTAGCGTGGTGCTGAGTGGCGGCTTCCTTCGGTTTGAACGGCTTGGTCGTGTACTGACGGCATTG
>JAJDBF010000035.1 GCA_029261535.1 Nitrospinaceae bacterium
CAAGAAGCTCAAATCATCATCGAACGATGGCGGCGACAGTACAATACGCATCGCCCACATAGTGCCCTGGGGTATCGGCCACCGACTCCAGAAGCATGGCATCTCACTGAACGGGTGGCCTAATCACTGGGGGCAGGTCAAAATTCCGCTGAAGTTCAGATTGTGTGACATGGCCCACCACGCCAATATGCGGATGCGTCGCTTGGATACGGTCCCCTTTTGTCATTGGTTTGAGAGTTTCACCGTCCCAGGCATTTCGTAAGTGCCCTGATAGACTGTTGCCTGGACGGGCCATAATTTGCAGCATGGCCCCAAACTCCGATTGCACAAGGTAGAGCCGCTTATCAGAAATGCCCTCGTCCTTTAGCACTTCTTGGCCTTTGCCATTTACTCCCCATTCCTCGTCTCTCACCGCGTAAATCAACCCCTCACCGCTGCTTAGGCTTCCTGAATGCTTCCCACGAGTCCAGTTGGGATCAGCGGCACTGAAGAGCCGTTTAATTCTTTTAGCTCCGCTGCCCTTCCGAGATTTCGATGTATCCCCGACAACAACGGGCCAAAAGAGAAGCGGGACGAAATCACCATCCAGACGAATGTGGGGCACTCGCCCAACGATGCAGGAAAATTCACTGAGAATATGAACGAGAAGCGTAACCTTATCGGCCTCCGTATATGGTGCGATGGCGTTGACGATATCGCCTGGAAGACCTGAGAGCGCCTTCTCATCAAGTTGCGGCCAATCGGGCGCGGACACGGTCCGTTGTTCCTTCACATCTGCAACCTCTTCAGGCTCCGCTGCATATCCATTCTTTTTTGCTGCTTCCCGCACGTCTTCAATCGTTGGAGTTTTCATGCCATCACCGTCTTTCGTGTCTTGGTGTGTTTTTGCACTCGGCGTTCTTCAGCTCGAAAATCTTGTTGAAGTAAGTAGAGGGTTTCGTCAAGTCTGTCGCACCTATATCGCCAGTCGTAAGCGCGGGCAACAAGCGACATGACTTCATCAAATTCATTAGCCGATAGAGCGTCGAGATCAAGCCCTTGCATTCCCGCCAATAACGCTTGGGCGTTTTCCCGTTTGGCCTGGATGAGCCGTTCGAGTTCTGCACATTGACTGCGCCAGTTCCAATCCCACCAAGGCACCAATTCCGGTTGACGTGAGCCTATACGACACTTTGTTCCTTTTGTTTTTCCGCTATCCAGAAAAAGGTCGGGATAATCCAAACCGACGACTTCCAAGACATCGCTTGTTCGACACCCAGCCCGACAGTGAATGAGCAATCGGTTGTTTGAAACGGTTATCACGAGACTAGGATGTCTATCATCATGCTCGGGACAGCGGGCTTTCCATTGCTCTGGCTTGACCGATTGCACGTTATTGAAGCGTGGAAGAAATTCGTTGGCTTTCATGGAGGTTCTTCCTTATGTTCATGGCGTAGATGAAAGAGGGTCTTTCCACGCATCAATCAAATGATCTAAGTCGACTCGATCGAATAACAACTTTCGTAATTCCCCCTGACGGGGAAGAGGAATCCGAATCCTTGGTAAAATCCCAGCCGCCTCCAAATCTCGAACCGTCCATTTGGAAACACACAAATAGGAAGCAGCACCAGCCAAATCCAAGAGGCGTGGCGGGATGGGAGCCATGGCCTGCTGAGCCTGAGGGCTATATTTATTATCAATATTCAAAGGGAGTTTAGATCGTGATGTGCCCATGATGTGCCCAGCATTAAAGTTTGAAATCACACATTTAATAGCTGGCAACTTCGATAAATTCAAAACAGTTACCCACCGGTAGATGGCCTTGCACGGTGAAATCGCGAGCCTGACAGGGTTGATCGTCCCCTTGAAAATTCTGACACGCGCCACACGTCCCCAGTTTCACGGTTCGCGTGAGCGCAGGCACGACCAAGGTTTCAAATTGCGCTTGATCCCCGGCTTGCGTGACCGGGAGCTCCGGACGAACTTCTTGAACTTCAATGGCCGGAATGGGCGTCTTTGGTGCAGTCAGATCACCCATCAACAACAATTGATCGAGCACTTGCCGCCGGGATCCCGCGACCAACATATAATTCATGGCATGGACAAAGTGGGGATCGATGCCGATGTTCTCCCAGACCATTTTGAATTCGCCTGTCCGCAAGATGTCGGCTTTCACGGTATCGCGACGTTGAATTTCGACCCGGCGTCGAGAGATACAGGTCAAATGCCAGAAGAGCCCCGGTTCCATCCGTTCGGCGTTCCCTAAACAAATCGGCACCGTGGTCTTGAGACCCTTCACACTCACCTCTTGCGTGAGCGCGTCCGGATTCGGACAGGCGATCTGCCGTCTGACCCAGTGCATCAACGACCATTCAATGCTCTTATAGCGATCGAGCATGACATGCCATTCAAACTTGGAGTCTTTGCTGGCTCGAACGAGGGCCTTCAGATCTGGATCACGATCCGACCACCGCACCATGTGATCATTGTCGTGGTAGTACGAGAGAAAGACGCGGCCCGGAAAGGCTTTGCCAAAACGGACGGCTTCGTTGTAGTTGGGCAAGGCATCGA
>JAJDBF010000036.1 GCA_029261535.1 Nitrospinaceae bacterium
CAAGGAGTCCCATGTATTCAGAATGAGATAGCAATATGGGTAGCACCATGAATTCTGTATGATCCATAAGAATTTGAAAAAGTGAGAATATGCATTGCCAAATTTGGTAAAATCGGAAAAAGAAAAATGTTTTTCTCTAAAGCCGTCGGGCATGGCAGAACCCCGAGATAACCATGAGGAGCACACGACGAAAATGATTCCACAAGACGTGGCAGCACGAGTCGCGGACGCCGTCGAGCAATATTATCACCTGTCCCCCCTCTCACCGGAACAGGCCCAAGCCCATGGCGCACTGGCCATGGAACTTCGTGAATGCCTGAAACCTATCCCAGAGCCATTGGCCGCCCTCGAACAAGAAATCGACATGGATGTGCAGGGCTGGCTTGTAGATCTCCCGTTTGCATTGGCACGACATGGCTTCATCGATGAGGCAATCACCATAGGCACCCGCTATGCCGAAATGATCGAGGCAGAAAATTTCCTGGGTGACCGCGCCATTATTTTGGCCGAGGCCGGACGGCGGGAAGAGGCCCTCGCCCAACTCACGGAAAATTTCCTTCGTTTTCCCGATGACCCTTGGGTCGTCATCAAGGGAGGAGACGTGCATGACGTGCTTAAACAGCCCGAACAGGCGGAACGCCTCTATCGACAAGGCTTAGAGTTAGCCGGAGACGATGACTATGCCCGCGCTGGCGCCGTGGAGCGTTTGGTGCCCATCCTTGACGAGGCTGGCAGATGGGAAGAAAGCGAAGCGCTTTTGGCCGTAGAGAACCAACGTGAATGGAATCGGCTGCAGGGCAAAGGCAGTGTGTCTGACAACATGCCAGGGGGAGCGCCGAGGTATCCTCCACCCCAAGACGACACACCCATTGATCTTTTTGCGGAAGAGGACGACCTCAGTGACTACCCTGAACCTTATATCCGCCCCCTTCCGAAAATCGGACGCAACGAACCCTGCCCCTGCGGCAGCGGGAAAAAATACAAAAAATGCTGCGCCGAAACCGAGTCTAGGTAAAGGGGAGGGACCTTAGATGTCACAGGGGAGAAAGGGGTTAAAGCAGATGGCGCCATGCAACGCATTGGGAAATCAAGGAAATTCAGGAAAAGAAAAAAGTTTTACTCGCGTGACCTGATTTGTCATGGGGCCGTGGTACAAATTTTTAGAAAGTCTCGCATAAGGAATCAACGGAGTAACTTAGTATGGATATGCCCCGGTATATTGCCCATAAACGGGAAGGGGATGGTGACGTTCAAAGCCTTGAATGCCACCTTTTGGGAGTTGCCAAGCTAGCCAAAGGTTTTGCCGCGAAGATAGGCCTTGAATCGCAAGGCGAATTAATCGGTCTCCTTCATGATCTGGGAAAATACAGCAATGAGTTTCAGGTGTATCTCAGGTCTGCGGTAGGTCTGATTAACCAAGACGGACTTGAATTTGTTGATGCGCTGGGGCTTAAAGGCAAAGTAGACCATTCCACCGCAGGCGCGCAGGTTATTTGGGAGGAATTGTGCAAACACGGCGAGATGGGTCAAATTGCTGGCCAGATTCTTGGCTTATGTATCGCCTCGCACCATTCCGGTTTGATTGATTGCCTATCTTCGGACCCCAATAAACCCGTTGAAGATATTTTCACGAGGCGGACAGGTAAGCGGGATGATCGCTCCCATCTCCGAGAAGCCTTGGACAAGATTGACACAAACATCGACAAACGCTTCCGAGAGCTAGTGGATACTCAGGAGCTGATCGATGGTCTTAAAGAATCCATTCGCCAAATAATGCTCCGCGACCATATCAAAGAGCTGGACCCTATCAAAAACAAGATTATCCAGTTCAAGTTGGGGCTTCTTGTGCGTTTTCTGTTCAGTTGCCTGATCGACGCAGACCGTGTCGATACGGCTGATTTTGAATACCCAAAGGCAGCAAACCATCGGCTCAACGGGCAATACACGGAATGGCCCCTCCTGATCGAGCGGCTTGAAAAGCACCTGCAAGAATTCCCAATCCGGAATCCTGTTGATGAAATCAGACGGGGTATTTCCAACCACTGCCGTGCGGGGGCCATCCGTAACAAAAGCATCTACACCCTCACCGTACCCACGGGGGGCGGTAAAACTCTTGCCAGCTTGCGCTTTGCCCTCCATCATGCGGACCGTCACAAAATGGATCGGGTGATTTACGTCATTCCCTTCACCTCCATCATTGACCAGAACGCCAAGGTGGTTCGCGACATTCTAGAGCCAACGAAGGCCGACCGTGGCCGTGTGGTGCTTGAACATCACTCCAACCTCACGCCGGAACAACAGGGGTGGAAGGAAAAGATGCTGACGGAGAACTGGGACGCCCCTGTCGTTTTCACCACCACCGTGCAACTTTTAGAATCGCTATTTGGTGGAGGCACGCGCGGCGCACGGCGGATGCACCAGTTGGCCAATGCGGTCCTAATCTTTGACGAAATTCAGACCTTACCTGTCAATTGCGTGCATCTCTTCTGCAATGCCATGAATTTCCTCATAGAGCATTGCGGCAGTACTGTGGTGCTATGCACGGCCACACAACCCTTGCTGAACCTTGTAGACCAAAACAAAGGTGCGCTGAAGTTCACGAAGAACGATGACCTGATGCCTAACGTAAAAAGGCTATTTGACGACCTGAAACGTGTGGAGGTGCTCAATGGGCGCAAACCAGGTGGGTGGACCGACGAGGACGTCGCTCGACTCGCCCTGGATGAGGTCGTGCAAAGTGGAAGCTGTCTCGTGATCGTCAATACCAAGAAGTCCGCACAGATACTTTATCAGCTATGCCGGGAAACAGAGGGAATGCAGCACTTTCATCTGAGTACCAGTATGTGCCCAGCACACCGTAAGGAGAGACTCGACACAATTCGAAAGCTGCTGGACGAAGAGTCTCCCGTGCTCTGCGTCAGCACCCAGTTAATCGAGGCTGGCGTGGATGTCGATTTCGGTGCGGTCGTTCGCTACACGGCGGGTCTGGATTCCATCGCCCAAGCTGCTGGCCGCTGCAATCGCAATGGAAAACAAAAGGATGCCGATGGAAACCCCAAGGCCGGGCGGGTTCACGTGGTCAATCCGGCGATGGAAAACATAGACAGACTCAAGGATATTCATTGTGGCAAAGACATTACAGAACGATTGCTTAACGATGTCGAGGCAGGCAGTGAGGACTTCGGCGGTAACCTGATCGGGCCGAAAGCCATAGAACGGTATTTCGAATACTTCTTCTTTGCACGCCACCAGGAAATGGATTACCCCGTATCCGCCCAGACTGTCGGGCGTGATGATACACTGTTGAATCTTCTCTCCATCAACTCGCTGGCTGTGGAAGAATTTAGACGCGACCACAACAGGGCGGCTCTCAACATCTACCTTCGGCAATCCTTCATGTCCGCAGCCCGGGCCTTCAAAGTTATCGACGCGCCGACGCGAGGCATCATCGTGCCCTATAGCGAAGGTGGGCGTGATTTAATCAAGAAGCTTTGTTCAGTCTCCGAGGTGGAAAAACAGTTCAAGCTATTGCGTCAGGCACAACAATATACGGTCAATGTTGTCCCTTACGTCTTGGAGCAGCTTCAGAAAGATGGTGCCATACATGAAATCCAACCCGATGTGAACATTTTCTATCTATCTGATTCCCGATATTACGGTCCAGACTTCGGTCTTAGCCAAACCCCTGAAGGAACCATGGAGGTACTTAATGCATGACGCCCGCAACAGTAACATTGAATTTAAAGTATGGGGACGCTTCGCACTGTTTACAGACCCACTGACTAGAATCGGCGGTGAAAAGTGTTCCTATCACATCCCGACCTACGAAGCCCTAAAAGGCATCGCAAAATCCATCTATTGGAAACCAACGTTCATCTGGGTGATTGACGAGGTACGGGTAATGAAGCGCATTCGCACACAGACGAAAGGCACAAAACCATTGGAATTCGGAGGTGGCAACACCTTGGCCATCTACACTTTTCTAGCTGACGTGGAATATCAAGTACGTGCCCATTTTGAGTGGAACGAACATCGCCCGGAGCTGGCCGATGACAGGAATGAATCCAAACACCACATTATCGCCAAGCGGATGTTGGAGCGAGGAGGACGCCAAGATATTTTTCTGGGTACTCGCGATTGTCAGGGCTATGTCGAGCCGTGCGAATTCGGTTCGGGTGCCGGCGTCTACGACGATGACCCAGAACTTGCTTATGGTCTTATGTTTCACGGCTTCGACTACCCTGACGAAACCGGGGAAGACAAACTTGAGGCACGGTTCTGCCGTCCCAAGATGGTTAATGGAGTTATAAGATTTGACCTCCCGGAACAGTGTGATATCCGAAAGTTCATCAGGCCAATGAATCCCAAACAGTTCCACCCTGGGCGTAATCTCGTCAACGTTGAGGGCGAAGCCATAGGGATAGGGTGCTGAGATGAGCTGGATTCAGAAACTCTATGACACCTACGAACAATGTGCTGGGTTGCCACAGTTTGCCAACCATCCTCTGCTGCCCATCAGTCATACGATCCAGCAGGCCCATGTTGAGATCACTTTAGATGGAAATGGAAATTTTCGGCGCGCCCAGGTTATTCCAAAAATTGAAATAACGCTTCCCGCCACGGAGAAATCTGCAGCAAGAACAAGCGGTGAATCACCGCATCCACTATGCGATAAGGTTCAATATTGTGCCTCAGATTATCCGAAACATGGCGGCAAGAAAAAGTCTTACTACCTCAGCTATATCGAGCAGCTTACAAATTGGACCAAATCCAGCTTCTCTCACCCTAAAGCCAAAGCCGTTCTTGATTATGTCCGCAAAGGAACGATCGTGGCCGATCTCGTCAGGGAGAAAGTCCTTTGTGTTGATGATGACGGTGTTCTTCTGAGTGCCACGAAACCAGATCAGCCAACACCAGAAATATTCAAGTACCTGACCGCGAAGGAAGGAAAACGTGATCAAGGGGATGCGTTTATCCGCTGGCGCGTGGAAAAGCCGGGGGACCTCATTCCAGAAACCTGGGAAGACCAAAGCTTAATGGAGGCATGGATAGGTTTCGATGCCAGTCAGAACCAAGCAGAGGGGTTTTGCATGGTGACAGGTCAGTCAATGGTGTTGGCTCAAAGTCATCCAAAGCGGCTTCGGCATGGGGGCGACGGTGCTAAATTGATTTCATCCAATGATCTTAGCGGATTTACGTTTCTTGGACGCTTCACCGACGCGGATCAGGCTTTAGGCGTTGGTTTCGAGGTCACACAGAAAGCACATAATGCCTTGCGCTGGTTGCTTACTTCTGAACGAAAGCAAGCCTTTCGCTCTGGTGATCAGGTTGTCGTGGCATGGGCCGTATCAGGCATGTCATTGCCCGATCCATTTGTCAACTCCGCTGAGATGTTTGGTCTGGAAACTGAGCAGAAAGATGTAGCGGCTACATATCAAGGTGATGCGGGCCAAGCCTTTGCTGGAAGGCTGAACAAGTGCATTGCCGGTTATCGAGCCAGACTAGGTTCGACGGATGAAATCGTAGTCATGGCGCTGGACTCGGCCACGCCCGGACGCATGGCCATCACCTATTACCGGGAACTGACTGGCTCAAAATTCCTTGAACGTATTCAACTATGGCATGAGTCCTGTGCCTGGCATCAGAACTTTAGCAAAAACTTAAAGTTCGTAGGCGTTCCCTCGCCCAGAGACATTGCCGAGGCCGCCTATGGTCGGCATGTGGAAGGCAAGTCTGGCGAGAAACTCCGCAAGGCCACGGTGGAACGGCTGCTCCCCTGTATCGTGGATGGCCGACCTATACCACGAGACCTCGTGGAATCCACAGTACACAGAACGACCAATCGTTCGGGTCTCGAAAAATGGGAATGGGAAAAGAACCTGGGAATTGCCTGCGCCTTGTTTCGGGGGCATCACAAACAAAGGAGTTACCACATGGCATTAGAGCATGACAGAACCTCGCGTGATTATCTCTTCGGTCGACTCTTATCAGTGGCCGATCATCTTGAAAACAGAGCCTTGTTTGTGGCCGGAGAGAAACGGGACACCACGGCAGCCAAGCTCATGCAGCGTTTTTCCGATCATCCCTGTTCGACGTGGCGAACCATCGAACTTTCGCTAAGCCCCTACAAGACCCGCCTCCGTTCCAAGCGCCCAGCCTTTTTGGCCGCGATGGAAAAGCTAACCGATGAAATTGTCAGTGCTTTTAACGGTCAGGATTTCATGAGCGAGACAAGACTTTCCGGCGAGTTCCTCCTGGGGTACCACTGTCAAAGGCAAGCCCTACGACCAAAGGATGAATCGAATACAACGGAAGACACCACCGAAAACCAAACCAATCAAGGAGAATGAAGATGCCCACTCTGGAAAACAAAATCGATTTTGCTGTTGTATTGCAAGTCAAGCGGGCCAACCCAAATGGTGACCCACTTAACGGAAATCGCCCTCGCACCGACTACGACAATTATGGCGAAATGACTGATGTGTGTAATAAGCGGAAAATAAGGGATCGGCTCTTGGAAAGATGGGTTGCCGATGGCAAGAAAGAGGATGATGGGAACATGATCTTTGTCCAGTCAGATGACCGCAAAGCGGATGAATATACAAGTCTCAGGGCGCGTGCAGAAGCTGGCTTAGGCAGCAAGCTTGGCTCAGCTGAAACTGTCGAATTAGCGTGCAAGAAATGGCTAGATGTTCGTACTTTTGGTCAGTTATTTGCGCTGAAAGGGGGCAAAAAGGTCAAGAAAGGCGACGAAAATGAGGGCGATACGGGCATCTCTATTGGTATTCGCGGCCCGGTTACCGTGCAGTCTGCTTTTAGCGTACAACCTGTCGAAGTCACTAGTACCCAGATCACCAAAAGTGTAAGCGGCGAAGACACCAAAGATGGCAAGAAAAGTTCTGACACAATGGGCACTAAACATCGCGTGGATCAAGGAGTTTACGTTTTTTTTGGAGGTATGAATCCACAGTTGGCGGTAAGAACTAGTTTTAGCGATGCTGATGCCGAGGTAATTAAAGCAATTCTACCGAAAATGTTCGAAAATGATGCGTCGTCAGCCAGACCTGAAGGAAGCATGGAGGTGCTGAAAGTGCTTTGGTGGAAGCACAACTGTAAAGCTGGTCAGTATTCATCCGCGAAGGTTCATCGTACGTTGACGGTTAAACCCGATGGCAGTATTGAACTTCACGACCTTGATGGGCTCACGCCCGAGATCATTAATGGGTTTTAATTGAAACGGTGGGCTACCCTACTTTGGATAACGAGCCAGACGACCCCGTCATGATCTCCGCTCTGGAGCATTGGAGCTACTGTCCGCGACAATGTGCGTTGATTCATGTCGAGCAGACGTTTGACGAGAATCTCTATACGCTGCGTGGGAATGCGGTACATGAGCGGGTGGATGAACCGGAAATGGAAATCCAGGATGGGGTGCGCATTGAGCGGGCATTACCGCTGTGGTCCAAACGTCTGGGGTTGGTAGGAAAAGCAGATGTTGTTGAGTTTTATGGAGAAGTTCCATATCCCGTGGAATATAAGCATGGTTCCAAACGAACCAAGGAACATGATGATCTCCAGGTCTGCGCACAAGCGCTCTGCCTTGAAGAAATGACCGGCCAGGATGTTCCACAAGGTGCCATCTATCACTTCAAGTCCCGGCGGAGGCGGGAGGTGGTATTTACGCAAGAGTTGCGCGAAGCCGTAGCACAGGCTGTGCAGGACATTCGCGAAATGCTTCTCAAAAAAACACTTCCTCCTCCAGTGCATGACAAGCGATGTGAGAAATGTTCGTTGCAGGAGTCCTGCATGCCTGAGTTGGTGAGTGAACAACAAAGGACAAAGGCGCTCTTACAAGACCTGTTTTCTATTTCGGAAAAGTAACCCTGCCGATGCATCAACTTCTTAACACTTTGTATATCACGACGGAAGGGGCGTATCTCCATATTGATCACGAGACACTGAAGATTGATGTGGAGCGGGAGACCAAGCTACAAGTTCCCATCCATCATATTGGAGGCGTTGTCTGTTTTGGAAATGTGATGGTCAGCCCGGCGGCAATCCATCGCTGTGCCGAAGATGGGCGTTTTCTGGTGTTTCTTTCTCGAAATGGCCGGTTTAAGGCTAGAGTCGAAGGCCCGGTTTCTGGAAATGTATTGCTCCGTTGTGCGCAGCATGAGGCAATGGCGGATGAAGGCAAAACGTTATCCATTGCTCGAAACTTTGTTGCCGGTAAAATTCAAAATGCTCGGCAAGTCGTGCTACGAGGGTCAAGGGAGGCGAAGACCGATTCAGATGGTACCGCGTTGCGTGAAACCGCTGATGTATTGGGAAGAGCTGTCATGCGGTTACCGACATGTGACAATCTGGATGCGTTGCGGGGCATAGAAGGCGAATCCGCACGAAACTATTTTTCAACCTTTAATCACATGGTTCGGGGAGATCGAGAGACGTTTGCCCTCAATGGAAGAAATCGGCGACCGCCTCGTGATCCCATCAATGCCCTGTTATCCTTTCTCTATGCCATGCTCATGACTGATTGTGTGGCGGCGGCAGAAGGGGTTGGCCTTGATCCGCAAATGGGATTTCTCCATGCGCTTCGTCCCGGTCGGGCAGCATTGGCCTTGGATCTGATGGAAGAACTGCGAAGTGTGCTCGCCGACCGGTTGGCGTTGACGTTGATCAACCGACGCCAGGTCTCAGCAAAGGATTTTGTGGATCGGCCTGGTGGAGCGGTTCACCTGGGCGATGACGGAAGAAAAGAAGTTATTACGGCGTATCAAAAACGCAAGCAAGAGGAAATCACCCATCCGACCCTGGATCAAAAAATGCCAATGGGATTGGTGCCGCATATTCAGGCCCGTTTGCTGGCCCGTGTGTTACGAGGTGATATGGAAGAGTATGTGCCGTTTCTCTATCGATAGGTGGTGAATGATGCAAGTGTTAGTCGCGTATGATGTGGCCACCGATTCACCGGCTGGCCGGAGGCGATTGCGCAAAATTGCTCAAGCCTGTCAAAACTTCGGTCAGCGTGTTCAAAAATCGGTGTTTGAATGTACCGTCAATGAGATGGAATATGAAGAATTAACGCGGCAACTTCTCAAAGCCATGAATGAAAAGGAGGATAATTTGCGCCTGTACCGTCTGGCTCAACCCAAAGGCCAGTTTCTCCAGGTGTATGGAATTGACACCTTCGTTGATTTTGAAGAACCGTTAATATTGTGAACGCGAACCCCAAGCTCTCGCCAAAATGCCGGGGGGTTCGCAACAGGGGGAAACTCATGAAATTTCAATATGTTCAGGAGGAAAGGAGGTGAAGAGAACGACTTCTCTTAGAGTGTTTTGCAAAGATTCGCGCAACAAGCGCATTAACCTCTTGATTTCTTTATGGATTCGAGGGGCACTGTAGCGCCCACCTTTCGAGGTGGGCGAGGATTGAAACTTAAGAAAGAACGGGGGACTCGCGCGCCCGCCCGCGCGTAGCGCCCACCTTTCGAGGTGGGCGAGGATTGAAACCGGTAATGTCCATCGTCTGGTTAGGGAGATTGATGTAGCGCCCACCTTTCGAGGTGGGCGAGGATTGAAACCTGCACGACTAAATCATACCCATCCATCCCACTCGTAGCGCCCACCTTTCGAGGTGGGCGAGGATTGAAACATAAAGGGGCATCAAACTATCTTGGGGCACAAGGGTAGCGCCCACCTTTCGAGGTGGGCGAGGATTGAAACGCTCGGCGTGCCACTAATACCACGGTCCACACCGCGTAGCGCCCACCTTTCGAGGTGGGCGAGGATTGAAACAATCGCCGTCCCGGTTGGGTCAGCGGTGGTGAGGGGTAGCGCCCACCTTTCGAGGTGGGCGAGGATTGAAACCCGGTGGGAGCCGCTAGATCAATGTGATAGTCAGAGTAGCGCCCACCTTTCGAGGTGGGCGAGGATTGAAACCGCTCGCGTTGGCAATCTGCACACACCGCCATCATGGAGCGCCCACCTTTCGAGGTGGGCGAGGATTGAAACACGCAATTATAAATAACAGGGCCTGCGCCTACACCGTAGCGCCCACCTTTCGAGGTGGGCGAGGATTGAAACAATCGCCGTCCCGGTTGGGTCAGCGGTGGTGAG
>JAJDBF010000037.1 GCA_029261535.1 Nitrospinaceae bacterium
TTTTAGATTTTTCACTGTCACCCTGAGCTACGTCGAAGGGCGACAGTGACACAAGAAATTCACTAATCCGTTTCGATATAGCTCAGGACAGGCTTTAAGCGCAGGGTGCCACAAAAAACCACCACATGTTATTCTGATGAACCCGAAGGGTGAAGAAGAATCTCGCCCTGAATTTTGATTTTTCTTTGGGGTAATACAATATTCCTTCTTCGGAGCCTGTCCTGAGCGAGACCGAAGGGAAGAGGGACGCGGACCTTGCGGTCAGCAAACGGAAAGCATTTTGCGATGCGCTCAAAAAATATATGTGCCTAGAAAAGCTTCAGCCCCCTAGCTCACCGCAATGTGGGTGCTGGCGCACAGCCAGCAGAGAGCAGGGTGATTCTCAACCTATAGTCAATAAAGGATTTGACCCCTTCCCCTTGACCCCTTCCCCACCAGATAACGCCATTCACTGGTATCAAAATCGATATCTTTCCATTCCGCTTTGCGTAGTCCCCCGGTCGAGCAAACACCAGCGGAGCCAGACGCAACGCACAGGCTACGGTTATTGTGCCTTCATAGCCATCCAGTGCCCGTAATAGTTCCGCCACCTGCTTGGGTTCCGTTACCGCCGCACAAAGTGTTCGCCCTTGGCGGGGATCAATGCCCCACGCAGATCAGGCGACGGGTCCCGCTCCGCCCGTCCTGTAGTGATGGCATAGCGAAAAACCTGCCCACAGTTCCCCAATGCACGGTGGGCAGTTTCCAACGCTCCCCGATCTTCAATTCGTTGGATAACGGAAAGCAGTTCCGGTGCCTTTATTCCACCAACTGGCTTATCACCAATCCAGGGAAAAACGTCACGTTCCAGACGGCGGATGATTCTATTGGCATGATCCTTTGACCAATCACGGGAGTATTTGGCAAACCATTCCCGTGCGACCACTTCAAAACAATTTTTCCCACCGCTGGATTCTTTTTGGGCTTTACGGTGTTCACTCGGATCAATACCCTTGGCGACCAGCTTGCGAGCATCGTCTCGCCTTTCCCTCGCATCTTTCAAGCTTACGTCCGGGTAGATACCGAGGGATAATTGTTTTTCCTTTCCTCCAAACCGATATTTAAAACGCCACAATTTACCCCCATTTGGATTTACCAATAGGAAGAGTCCGCGTTCATCGAATAATTTGCGTGGCTTTGCCTCGGGTTTGGCTTTGCTGATTGTGGTATTGGTCAGAGGCATTTTCGGGGTATCCTAATTCCATTGATTTGGATACCCCGCAGGGTACCCCAAATAATGATCGGATTTCATAAAACCGTACTACCCCGCTCTGGACCCTAAAACAAGAAAAACCCCATGTTTCCATGGGGTTCTGGACTTCTTTGGATTTTACTGGATGCTAAATTGGTGGAGGCGGAACGAAAAAGTTCGAACCAATTATTCGCTATTCTAGAGGACTGGAACATAATCCTCAAGGGTACTTCATTGGATATTTCACCCTCTTTCGCGTAGTAGCAGACCTAAAGAAAAAGCCGAATCAATAGCTTGCGCTATATGATCTCCTTCCGGCCCTTCTTCTTCGCAAATACCCATAAATTTAAAAAAATTACGGGGATTTCCCCGTTTCCCGAGAATTCGGGAATGACGGTATTTTGCTTAGAAAAGGGAAAAATGGTAGATCAGCCCAAAAAACAGCACCCTCCGTTCTCCCTGCGCCTGACCTTTGAGGAACGGGCGCAATTGGAGCATGATGCGGCTGGAATGTCTCTGGGTGCCTATATTCGCTCCCGAATCTTCGATAAAAACCTCCCCAAAAGACGGACACGCGGCAAACACCCCGTAAAAGACCATCAGGAGTTGGGGAAACTGCTCGGCGAGCTGGGCCGGTCACGCATTGCCAATAATCTTAACCAGCTTGCCAAAGCGGCTAATAGCGGTTCCCTGGAAGTATCTCCCGATACTGAACAGGCCATTCAGGATGGTTGCAGTGACATTCATTGGATGCGCCGTACCTTGATCTCTGCTTTAGGTATGCCCCCGGAGAATGACTATGATTCTTAAAGGAAGTCAGCGCGGCGGCGCAAAACAACTGGCCCATCACCTGCTCAAGGTAGAAGAAAATGAACATGTTGAAATTCATGATATTAGAGGCTTCATGTCGGATGATCTTCATGGTGCCTTAAAAGAAATCTACGCGATTAGCCAGGGAACCCGGTGCAAACAGTTCATGTTTTCTGTCAGCCTTAATCCCCCGCAAACTGAATCGGTGCCGGTAGAATATTTTGAAAAAGCTCTTGCAGATATTGAAAGAGACCTTGGTTTGAAAGGCCAGCCCCGTGCCGTCGTCTTCCATGAAAAAGAAGGGCGGAGACATGCCCATTGTGTGTGGTCCCGCATTAAAACAGATGAGATGAAAGCCATCAATCTTCCCTACTACAAACTGAAACTAAGGGATATTTCGAAGCAGCTTTACTTCCAATATGGCTGGCAAATGCCAAAAGGTCTGTTGGATTCCGCCTTTCGGAATCGAACTAATTTCACCTTGGCTGAGTGGCAGCAGGCCAAACGTATAAAGGAAGACCCCAAAGTTCTCAAAAAACTCCTTCAGGAATGCTGGGCAGTATCAGATGGGAAGAAGGCTTTTTCCCAGGCCCTGGAAGAAAATGGGTTCTATCTCGCAAGGGGTGATCGGAGAGGCTATGTCGCCGTCGATTATCAGGGAGAAGTTTTTTCCTTAAGCAAATGGGCCGACGTTAAAACCAAACAGTTAAAAAACCGCCTTGGTGACCCTAAGTCTCTTCCCGGCATTGATGAAGCCAAAGCCCAAATTTCAAAGAAAATGACAGCGGTTCTAAAGAATTATATTCAAGAAGTAAAAAGTCAGATTGAGAAAAAGAAAGAACCGTTAATCCAGAGAAAACAGGCTCTCAAAAAGCATCATCTTGAACAACGGATGATCCTTAAAGCAAAACAGGAAAAACGCTGGCAGGAAGAAACGATTGAACGTTCAAAACGACTCCCCAAAGGTCTCAAGGGAATCTGGTATCGAATCACAGGCAAATACCAGAAAACCCGCAGTCAGAATGAATTGGAGACGAAACATTGTTTCAGACGAGATAGAGATGAAAAACAGACTCTCATAGATCGTCAACTCAAAGAACACCAAAACCTGCAAAAGGAAATCCGTCATTCTCTTCAGGAACACAAATTAGAAATTCTGAATTTAAGACAGGACATTGGCCGTTATATGGAGATGGGCGAGGAGTCCCAAAAAATCATTCAAGAAAAACTCGATCAGGCTCAACGCCAAAAAAGCAGAACGCTTCGTAAGGATAGAGATCAGGGCTATGAGCCGGAGATGTAGTGAAAATTAATAGCCCGAACGAAAGGACGTTTTAATGACTGATACAATGGATACCGAAGTTATGCTGGTGAAATATAAAAGGAAGGGCGGTGGTCCCTACCCGATTGGAGAAGGGAAACCCACCAAGAATGGCACAGGATATGCTTTGGAAGTCTATCCTGGCCAGCAAATCCGGGGAAAATTTTACTTGTTCCCAAAAAGTAAAAAGGGGACTATACCGTCAAAGGAGCCGGAATATAAGTCCGCTGCTGACGAATACGGTCTATGAAATGGTTATAGCGGTTACTGTGTAAAAGCGGACATTAAGACAATCTTGTATACAATTAGGGAGAATGTTGATTGTCGATCCAAAACACTTTTTCACTCCTCCCCTAAATTATTTAGAATGAGTCCAAAATGCATCTATCCAAAGTTAGTATTGTAAATTACCGTAACTTTTCTAACGCTAAATTTTTATTCTCCAAAGGCATCAACACTATAATTGGAGAGAACGGCTCAGGGAAAACTAATCTTTTTAGAGCAATCCGACTGCTGCTTGATGACTCAATACGCCGCTCAGCGATGCGACTTGAAGAAAAGGATTTTTTTCGCGGGTTAAGTGATTGGCGAGGCCATTGGATTATTATTAGCCTTGAGTTTGATGAGGTCTCACAAGATGAAGCCATTCAAGCATTATTCCTTCATGGTGCAGGAAATATAGAGACAGGAACGGTTAATAGAGCCACTTACAATTTAATCTTCCGACCAAAGATGTCGGTTCGAAATGATTTGTCGCAACTTACGCTAGGTGATACTACAGGCCTTAACCATATACTCGATAGTCTCTCCATAGATGATTATGAGACTGTAATAACTGGAAAGAGTAGTGCTGATTTCAACAATCCTCTAGTCTACAATGCTCTTGTTGGTGACTTTGAAACCGTCTTATTTCCCAGTGAGATAGACGAGTCTGAAATCGGGGCGAGAGTTCCTCTAATTCTATCCATGCCCAGAGAAGTTTCATTTACGTTTGTTCAGGCGTTAAGAGATGTTGTCTCAGAATTTCATAACAATAGAACCAACCCATTACTCACTCTACTGAAAAGTAAAAGCGGTGAAATCAATCAAGCTGAGTTTAGCCCGATAGTGGATCAGGTAACTGATTTAAATACTGCCATTGATGAGTTATCTGATGTGACGACTGTTAGGGATGATATCAAAGATACAATCAACGATGCCGTAGGTGATGCTTATTCTCCCCAATCTTTATCAATTAAATCTGATCTTCCTGACGAGGCTGAGCAACTGTTTCAATCTTTGAAACTATTTATTGCTGAAGCGGACGATGGTTACGAAGGTGCGATCCATGAGATGAGTTTAGGTGGGGCGAATTTAATTTATCTAACACTCAAGTTACTTGAGTTCAAATATCAACGGAATAACCAGTCTATCGCAAATTTTTTGCTTATTGAGGAGCCCGAAGCTCATATACATACGCACATCCAAAAATCATTGTTCGATAAGATTAACTATTCAAATACTCAAGTGATTTACTCCACTCACTCCTCCCATATCTCAGAAGCCAGTAATGTTGAAAGTATAAATATTTTAGGAAAAGTTGGAGGGAAATATCAAGCATTCCAACCTACAACAGGGTTAACACCCTCTCAAATTGGGTGCGTTCAACGATATCTCGATGCTGTTCGAAGCAACTTACTTTTTGCCAAAAGCGTGGTGCTTGTGGAGGGGGATGCAGAAGAAATACTGATTCCTACTTTAATTAAAAAAGTACTAGGTATCAGCCTTGATGAGTTGGGCATAAGTCTTGTTAATATCCGTAGTACTGGTTTTGAAAATGTCGCTTTATTATTCCATGAAGAACGAATTAGGAAAAAGTGCAGTATTATTACCGACTTGGATACCACATTTTTTGATACCGCCGATGTTGTTGGCGACACTGATGCTGTTAAGAACGCTAAGAAAAAGGCTCTGGGTTCAGAAGCTTCAGGGCTAGCTAGAAAAACAGCACTTGATATTTTCTGTAATGATAACTCTTGGCTCAATCCATTTTATGCCCCTCACACATTTGAGGTCGATTTAATTGCTGTTGGTAATCAGGATAAGTTTGTTAGTGTTTTGAAGGATGTCTACACCGATATTGCAACTATAGCGACTTCAACAACAGAATTAAAATCCGGCGATATTAGTGTCTTTGGAAAACGTGCGCTTACGATGGCGACGCATTCAGGTAAAGGCTGGTTTGCAATTATTTTGGCTAAGATTGTCGATCATAATACGGTAATACCAGAATATATTCTTGACGCAATTATTTTTGCTCATGGTTCATTTAGTGATGAGGTTGTTTTTAAAATCCTAAGTTATCGCTTACTAAAAATAATTGAGGATTCAGACAAGCAACAAACCATAGTTAATGACACCCTTTTGCAAGAGGAACAATGGTATACCGATTGGAATATCTACTTAGAATCTCGGAGAGGCTCTATTTCAGCTTTTAAGTTGAGTTTGCAGGCATTCCAAGAGGGTCTTTTGGATATTAATCTCCTCAAAGATGCAATGCGGACGAACTTCCAAAACGATGTCATCAATCCTATTTTAGAAAGAATCTGATTGATGTTTATGTGGAACGACGGTGATCTTAATGATGAACAAGTAGCAGCTATTGAAGAGGAAAAAAGCGTTTTTTTGGTAGCATGCCCCGGCAGCGGAAAAACGAGAACCCTGACTTATAAAATTGCGCGTGAGCTATCAAAGCTAGAAACAGAAAAAAAATGGGTTCTGGCTATTACCTACACAAATAGGGCTGCAAATGAGATTCAAGACCGTATTGAGGCAATGGGGGTAAATACGGACCAACTTTGGATTGGAACGATCCATTCGTTTTGTTTGGAATGGATAATAAAACCATATGGAATCTATCATGAGCAACTGAAGTTCGGATACAGGATTATAAATTCTCATGATACGGAGTTGATCCAAACAAACTTATGTGCAAGCTGCCCACCACCAAGGGTAACGCACTTTGATTGTAACCACTTTTTTGATTCAACAGGATTACAAATTTCATGTGCTGACTATCGCCGAGGAAATGTAGAGAGTGTGCTGCGCGAATACCATTCGCTAATTAAGCAAAATAGGCAGGTCGATTTTGAGCATATTTTATGGTACTCCTACGAGCTTATTATTCAGAAACCCTCAATTAGCAAACTGTTGAGTAAGATTTTCAGTTATGTTTTAGTTGATGAGTATCAAGATACAAAAGAAATCCAGTATCATATTCTTGCCGCAGTAATGAAAGCAGGACGGGGGAAAGTCAAAGCTTTTGTTGTTGGTGACCCAAATCAAGCGATATTTACTTCTTTAGGTGGCTACGCCATAACAGTTGAAGAACTCTCCAGATTAACTGAGATCGAATTACGATCAATGGAACTGTCTTCAAATTATCGCAGTTCTCAAAGAATTATCAATTATTTTAGTCACTTCAAAGTAAACGATTCACGAATCCAATCTCATGCTAACCATAAATTATATTCCAGCCTAATTAGTCATGATGTGCAAACGTCTAGGGATGATTTAATTGATGAGATTGCTCGATTAATTCGTCTAAATATTGAAGATTATGGGTTTTCTCCAAATGAGGTTTGTGTCGTAGGCCCATGGTGGATTCATTTAGCAACTTTAACGCGAGGGCTAGTGGGCGCTTTGCCTGAGTATAGTTTTGATGGGCCAGGGTTAACTCCTTTTGTTCGAGATACTGAAAATTTTTGGTACAAACTTGCACGAATAGTCCTAACAAAGCCATCTCCTCAGATGTACGTGAGAAGGCTTCGATGGTCAAAAGAAGTTATCTCTTATCTATCTGATGCTGGCATTGATGTTTCAAAGTTATCTACTAAAGAGTTTTTGAGAGAAGCCAATCAGATTAAAATTGAGGAGCAGGATGGGCTTGTATATCTTCAGCTTTTTTTTGATGAGCTATTTGAAAAATTAAGCATTGTTTACGATGACTTTCAGGTATTACAAGAGCATAGGGATGCCTTTTTTCAAAGCTCGCAGGCCAGAATTAATAGGATAAGAAGTGAAGGCGTTGATTTTGCGGGTGATATTGAGACTTTTCATCGAGCCTTTGAAGGCCGTAAAGGTGTGACTGTATCCTCTATTCATGGTGTTAAAGGCGCCGAATTTGATGCGGTTATAGCATTTGCAATGTTGGAAGATATAGTGCCTCATTTCAGTGATCCTGATCCTCGTGATAGTGCAAAAAAACTCCTCTATGTTATTGGCTCAAGAGCTAGAAAGAACCTTCATTTAATTTCAGAACAAGGCAGGAATCAGGCGCATCCAACAAAGGAGTTGTCGGAACTTAGATTTGATTATAGTAATTTGTTGGCTGCTGACTAATAAAATATTAGAGGAATTATATGAGCATAAATGATGAGGCTACAGCGAGGAAGATTATCGGCAACGACATATGCACGTTAAAGGCCACGTAAATGGATGATTGTATTCGACAGCTCGAAGCCACCGGCGACTATCGCATTATTAAACGCTTTAAACCTGTCTCACATTACTTCAAAGATAACGATACCAATAAAAAAATAGGTATCTTCCTTGATACTGAAACCACGGGTATGGACTCGGATTCGGATAACGTCATCGAGCTTGCTATGGTGCCATTCGAGTTCGATGCAGATGGGCACATCTATCGTTTACTCCCTGCATACAATGAGCTCAACGATCCAGGTATATCAATTCCTGCGATAATCACGAAAATCACGGGTATTACAGATGAGGTGGTAAAAGGCCAATCAATTAACCTTGATACGGTTAGAAATCTATTATCTGACGCAGTGATTGTTATTGCGCATAATGCAAGCTTTGACCGACCTTTTTGTGAAAATTTACTTGATGAGTTCAAAGATATTTCCTGGGGTTGTTCTATCGCAGATATTAATTGGCAAGAAGAGGGAATGGAAGGAGTGAAACTTGAGTACCTCGCCTATAAGTATGGCTTCTTCTTCGAAGGGCATCGTGCCACTATTGATTGTCAGGCTGGGATTGAAATTCTTTCTCGTCCTCTTCCTAAATCTGGAGAGCCTGCATTAAAAAGATTACTAGAGAATGCACGGCGTACAGAAATTCGTTTATGGGCAGAAGGGGCTCCATTCGATCAGAAAGATACATTAAGAAAAAGGGGTTATCGTTGGAGTCCGGGCGAAGATGGCAAACGTAAAGCATGGTATTTGGATTTACCCGAAGATGGACTCGAAAATGAAATGATCTATTTGAACACGCACATTTATCCCCGAGCGATGGGTAAATTACCCATGGATAGATTTAACGCGAAGCTTCGTTATTCCAAACGACTTTAATCAATCAATCTCCCTAGTAAAATTATGTAAATTTTAATATGTTAAAATGGCAATGTCTTAGCATACGGTTGTTTTCGGTAAATTCATAATTTTGGAAAGCCTTCCCCCTGGTCACAACCCGTCTTTGTATCTACAATGCTGATTATCGGCGGTTTGCTCCACACCCCCTTCTGCGGGGATACCCCGCAACGCCCCTGAAGTTGAATTGGTTAGTCGCTTTTAAGCGTTTTTTCTTTTATCTTGTTTCCGTATTTATCAAATGGTTAATTGATGTTTATTAGCCTAAAGTTTAATAATGAAACCGTATTTAATTACTAGTAACGGAGCTAATAGAAACATGGCCAAAACCGATAACCTAGAACCGATTGAAAAGCAGCTTTGGACGGTGGCAGATAAGCTTCGGAAGAACATAGACGCGGCGGAATACAAGCATATCGTCCTTGGTCTTATCTTCTTAAAATATATTTCCGATGCCTTTGAAATCATGCACGCCAAGCTTGTTGCTGATGAAGATGATGGAGCAGATCCTGAGGACCGGGATGAGTATAAGGCGGAGAACATTTTCTTCGTGCCTCCATCTTCGCGCTGGTCTTATCTACGATCCCGCGCCAAGCTGCCTGAAATTGGTAAAGATATTGATGCGGCGATGGATGCCATCGAAAAGGAAAATCCAGAGCTAAAAGGTGTTTTGCCAAAGGTTTTTGCCCGTGGCAACCTTGACCCCGCCAGCCTTGGCCAGCTTCTTGATGAGATGAGCAAAATTGACCTTGGGCAAACCAAAGAACGCAGTGCCGATATCCTTGGCCATGTGTTTGAATATTTCCTTGGTGAGTTTGCCTTGGCCGAAGGTAAAAAGGGCGGACAGTTCTATACTCCACGCTCCGTCGTGCAGCTCCTCGTGGAAATGTTAGAACCTTATAAAGGCCGCGTGCTTGATCCATGCTGTGGTTCTGGTGGAATGTTTGTACAATCCGAAAAATTCGTGGCAGAGCATCAAGGCAACATCAACAATATCTCCATATTTGGACAGGAAAGCAACCAGACTACATGGCGATTGGCAAAGATGAATCTGGCTATTCGCGGAATTGATGCCTCGCAGGTCAAATGGAATAACGAAGGCTCCTTCCTTAATAACGTGCATAAAGACTTAAAGGCCGATTACGTCATCGCCAACCCGCCCTTTAACGTCAGCGATTGGAGCGGCGATCTTATGCGCAATGATGCCCGCTGGAAATTCGGCACGCCGCCGGAGGGTAACGCCAACTATGCGTGGATACAGCACTTCCTTAATCACCTCGCGCCAAATGGTGTGGCAGGCTTTGTTCTGGCCAAGGGTGCACTGACATCTAAATCTTCCGGCGAAGGTGATATCCGCAAAAGCCTGATCGAGGCCGGACTGGTGGATTGCGTTGTCAATCTGCCCGCCAAGCTGTTCCTCAATACGCAAATTCCGGCTTCCCTGTGGTTCCTGCGCCGGGGTAAAACTTACCGCCAGAATGAGGTCTTGTTCATTGATGCGCGGCATTTGGGGCATCTGATCAACCGTCGGACAAAGGAGCTGACCAATGATGACATCGGCAAGGTTGCCCAGACCTATCATAACTGGCGTACAGAAGGTGTGGAATATGAAGACATCAAGGGCTTTTGTAGCACGGCAACTCTCGCAGACATCGCCGCCAAAGACTACGTCCTCACGCCGGGGCGTTATGTGGGCTTAGAAGACACCGAAGACGACTTCAACTTCGCCGAACGCTTCACAAGCCTTCAAGTAGAATTAGAAAGCCAGATCGCGGAAGAACAAGCCCTTAATGCACAGATCATCGAAAATCTGGCAAAGGTGCGGATCAATGGATGAGTGGAGAGAAGTTAGCCTATATGAGGTGGGAAAAGATTTTGCTATGGGCCCATTTGGCTCAAATATCAAAGCTGAAAATTTTGGCCCGACTGGCGTTCCTGTTATTAAAGGCAAAAACTTAAATTTTTTTAAATATGTGGGCGGTGACTTTGACTGCCTTATAGAAGAAAAAGCTGATGAGCTTGTTAAGAGTAACTGTTACCCAGATGATTTAGTATTCACCCATAGGGGGACAATTGGACAAGTTGGATTAATACCTAAAGGCAAATATCCTCGATATGTCATTTCTCAATCTGGAATGAAAGTGGCTACAAACAAAGAGTTTTTGATCCCTGACTTTCTCTTTTATTTTTTTAAGTCAAATATTGGACAGCACGAATTACTTCAAAATGAATCACAAGTCGGCGTCCCTTCTATAAGCAGCCCTCTAACATCCTTAAAAAACGTCAGATTATCCCTGCCACCTCTACCTGAACAAAAAGCGATTGCGGGAGTGTTGTCGTGTTTGGATGATAAGATTGATTTGCTGCACCGGCAGAATAAAACCCTAGAATCCCTCGTCGAAACCCTCTTCCGCCAAACCTTCATCGAAAACGCACAAGATGATTGGGAAGAGAAAAGCCTATTGGATCTTATCGATCTGGTGGGAGGAGGCACCCCTAAAACATCCGTTGATAAATATTGGTTTATGGGAGAAATACCATGGCTATCCGGTGGTGATATTGCATCAAGTCACAAATCAATTCTTACAAAGTCCGATAAACTAATCACGGAAGAGGGATTGGAGAGTAGTTCAGCAAAACTTTTACCCCGGCTGTCAACGGTAATTTCAGCCAGAGGAACCGTTGGAAAATACGCATTACTATCTCAGCCGATGTCTTACAGCCAGTCTAACTACGGTATCCTACCAAGGATTGAAAATTGTTTTTTCTTTACGTACTTACTGATAAATCATGCCGTTTCGGAATTACAATCCGCCGCCTATGGCAGTGTCTTTGATACAATCACGACGGCAACGTTTAAAGATGTAACTGTCAAAGTTCCTAAAGATAGCCAGATCAAAGAATTTGAACAAACAGTTGCCACTTACTTTAATAAAAAATTGAACTGTATTGAACAAATCCAAACCCTCGAAAACCTCCGCGATACATTGCTTCCCAAACTTATGAGCGGTGAAGTACGCGTCCAATATGATGGGGCCGCTTGATGGATGCTATATTCCTTGATACAAACCGAATAGCGAATAAAGATACAAATACTTTTTTCGGGGAAATCGATAAATATGCACGCCTCGCAAATCTGGCTCAAGTCCATATACCGTCAATTGTTATGGATGAAATTAAATTTCAAAAGCTAAGAGAGCTTGAAAGTAGTTTAGCTTCATTTAAGTGCAACTATTTCACTGCGCATTTAGGTTGCGATCTAAGCGGACTTGAACAGCATATGCAAGCAAGAATAGAAGAGCTTTACCAAAATGCTCCCCAAGAAATAGATCATATCGAGCTCGGCCTGCAAAAAGATCAAGATCATATGGATTTTGTTAAGGAGCTAGCATTAAAGAAACATCCCCCCTTTGATCGAAAGACCGACAAGGGATTTAAAGACGCTTATATATTTTTAATTATCCAACAATTTCTTGAAAATAACGCGAATTCCGATGTTTTTTTATTTACGGAAGATGGGCGTTTAAAGGAAGCATTTAAAAATAATAAGCGTGTGAAGGTGCTTTTAGAACCTGAAGAATATTTTTCATACAGGGAGGCATATTTCAAAAGCGACTATTTTTTAGGTGTTCTGCAACAGAGCTTCTCAGATATGGATGAAATTGAAGAAGAAATAACTCTATCAGTAGAAAATATTATGAGCATTAATTTAACAGAGGATGATGACTGGAAAATATTAATAAGAATTCCTAATATTGGCACATTTGAAATTCTTGTCGATTTTGCGTCCAAAGAAATTATAGCAATTACAGACTTGGGGCGATAGTTACGATGGGCAAAATTACAGAATCGGAAATTGAAGAATTCGCCATTGGGCTTTTAGAAAAGCAGGGCTATCAATATCTTTATGGCCCTGATATTGCGGCGGATTCTGAAACGCCTATGCGCTCGGGCTTTGAGGATGTTTTACTAACTAAAAAGTTACGCTCTGCTATTGACCGGATCAACCCAACTGTACCGCCGGAAGCGCGGGAAGATGCGTTAAAGCAAGTTCTACGTGTTCATTCGCCGGAGCTCATCACCGGCAACGAAGATTTTCACCGAATGCTGACCGAAGGGGTGACCGTTACCTATCAAAAAGACGGCGGTGAGCGCGGTGATCTGGTGTGGCTGGTTGATTTTGAGAATGTCGAGAATAACGAATTCCATGTAGTGAACCAGTTTACTATTATTGAGAACCACAACAACAAACGCCCCGATGTAATTTTGTTTGTGAACGGCCTTCCATTAGTGGTGATCGAACTTAAAAATCCGGTTGATGAAAATGCGACTGTGAAATCGGCCTATAAGCAGTTACAGACCTATAAATCAACAATCCCTTCCCTGTTCACCTATAACTCTATTCTGGTTATCTCTGACGGGTTGGAGGCGAAAGCTGGATCTCTCTCAGCAGGTTTAACGCGCTTTATGGCGTGGAAGTCCAACGATGGTGTAGAAGAAGCATCAAAGCTTGTCAGTCAGATGGAAACGCTGATTAACGGGATGCTGGGGCGGGAAACGCTGCTTGATCTTGTGCAGAACTTCATTGTCTTTGAAAAATCCAAAATGGAAGATGCCAAAACTGGTATTGCCATCATTGAAACTGTAAAAAAACTTGCCGCTTACCATCAATATTACGCGGTGAATAAGGCAGTTGAGTCTGTAATCGGAGCCGCTTCCGAAGGCGGGAATCGTAAGGGCGGCGTGATCTGGCATACGCAAGGATCGGGCAAGTCTCTGTCTATGGTCTTTACCAGTGGAAAGGTTGTCAGGGTTTTGAATAACCCGACAATCCTTGTTATTACAGACCGGAATGATCTTGATGATCAGCTCTTTGATACATTTGCTGCCTCCAAACAGCTTTTGCGGCAGGAACCTGTGCAGGCGGATAATCGCCAGCATTTAAAGGAGTTGCTAAAGGTGGCATCTGGCGGTGTGGTCTTTGCGACTGTGCAGAAATTCCAGCCTGATGAAGGTAATGTCTATGAAGAGCTTTCAGCCCGTAAGAATATAGTCGTAATTGCCGATGAAGCGCACCGCACACAATACGGCTTTAAAGCCAAAACAATCGATGAGAAAGATAAGGACGGCAATGTCATTGGCAAGAAGGTTGTTTATGGCTTTGCAAAATATATACGCGATGCTTTGCCAAATGCAACTTATCTCGGTTTTACCGGCACGCCAATTGAAGGTAAGGATATAAACACGGCAGCTGTGTTTGGTAATTATGTTGATATTTATGATATCGCGCAGGCTGTGAAAGATGGTTCAACGGTTCGTATTTTCTATGAAAGCCGCCTCGCCAAAATTAATTTGAGCGAAGAAGGAAAAAAGCTTGTTGAAGAACTGGATGAAGGTTTAAAGCAGGAAGAGCTCTCCGACACGCAAAAGATCAAGGCCAAGTGGACGCAGCTTGAGGCACTCATTGGCAGTGAAAACCGCGTAAAGAATATTGCGCAGGATATTGTGAAACATTTTGAGCTGCGCCAATCCGTATTTGACGGAAAGGGAATGGTTGTTTCTATGTCCCGCCGGATTGCCGTGAAGCTTTATGCCGAGATCATTAAGTTACGCCCTGATTGGCATAGCGATGATTTGAATAAGGGCGTGCTCAAGGTTGTTATGACTGCCGCCTCCAGTGATGGCCCGGAGATGATGAAGCACCACACATCCAAAGACCAGCGCCGCTCCTTGGCAGAACGCATGAAGAACCCTGATGATGAGCTGAAGCTAGTTATTGTGCGCGATATGTGGCTTACGGGTTTTGATGCGCCTGCATTGCATACGCTGTACATAGACAAGCCGATGCAGGGGCATAACCTCATGCAGGCAATTGCACGGGTGAACCGCGTTTATAAGGATAAGCAAGGCGGTTTGGTGGTTGATTATCTAGGGGTTGCCTCCGATCTTAAAAAAGCACTCTCCTTTTATTCAGATAGCGGGGGTAAAGGCGATCCAGCAGAAACGCAAGAGCAGGCTGTGGCTTTTATGTTGGAGAAGCTAGAAGTCGTATCACAGATGTTTCATGGCTTTGAATATGAAGAGTATTTCAACGCCGACACGTCAAGGAAGCTCTCGCTTATACTGGAGGCGGAAGATCATATTTTAGGTCTTGAGAATGGAAAGAAGCGATATATAGACGAGGTAACGTTACTATCGCAGGCATTTTCTATTGCCGTTCCACATGATAAAGCAATGGACGTTAAGGATGAAGTTGCCTTCTTCCAAGCTATCAAGGCGCGTCTGTCAAAGTTTGATGTTACGGGATCAGGGCAGTCAGATGAGGAAATGGAAACAGCCATTCGCCAGGTTATTGATGAAGCTTTAGTTTCAAGCAAAGTTGTAGATATTTTTGATGCAGCAGGAATTAAAAAGCCTGACATCTCTATTCTTTCTGAGGATTTCTTGCTTGAAATCAAAGGAATGGAACATAAAAACGTTGCCATAGAGACATTGAAGAAACTTCTGAATGATGAAATCAAGGCGCGTACAAAGAAGAACCTTGTTCAAAGTAAATCCCTAATGGAAATGTTAGAGGAATCTATCAAGAGATATCATAACAAGATTATTACGGCGGCTGAGGTTATAGATGAACTTATTAAGCTGGGCAAGCATATCCAGGAAAAGGATAAGGAGCCGGAAGAGCTTGGGTTAACGGATTTTGAATATGCTTTTTATACAGCCATTGCCAATAATGACAGCGCACGCGAAGTGATGCAGAAAGACAAGCTGCGCGAGCTTGCTATTGTTTTAACAGAAAAGGTTAAGCAGAACGCCTCGATTGATTGGACTATCAAAGAGAATGTGCGCGCCAAACTTAAGGTCATCGTGAAAAGAACACTGCGCAAATTTGGCTACCCGCCAGATATGGAGAAACTGGCGACAGAAACTGTTTTGGAGCAGGCCAAACTAATTGCTAATGAACTGATAGATTAAAACTTTGAGCGTACACACGAGCATAAAATACGATGGTAAAAAATCATTATATTAAACCAAGTGATGCTAAATCGTGGGCGAGCTGTGCGAGACGTGTCTGGTTTGATAATTTCCCTCCTGATGGACCTGTAGCTGATATCGCGGCATTTGATCAGCTGATTATTGACCAAGGCCTGACGCATGAAAAAGCAGTTCTAGGTCAACTGTCAGAAAACTACACAGTACACGAAGCGCAATCTGTAGATCATACCAAACAGCTAATGGTGGAAGGCGCTGAAATCATTTATCAGGCGCACCTTGAAAGCCCTGAAGAAAGATTAATAGGTTATCCAGATTTTCTTATTCGCCATGAGACAGGTGAATACCAGCCTGCTGATGCGAAACTGTCCCGTAGTGATGAGAAGAAAGAAATCCAAGTCCAGCTAGGTTTTTATCGCCGCATGCTTGGAAGTACTCTTTCAGGAATTGTTTTTCTTGGCAATGGAGAACAAACAGAAATTGGTGACGAAGCCAACCCCTTGGTCAATCAATTTATAACAGAGATGCGCAATGTGCTGGGTAATGATGAACCACCGCTAGTCCGCTATAGCCATAGCAAATGTAAAATCTGTCCCTACAACCAAATCTGCAAGCCAGATTTTGAAGAGCGCGGTGAAATTACTCTTGTCTATGGTGTTGATAGTCGCGCTGCTCCTCACCTCGAAAAAGCAGGCATAACGACAGTAAAACAGCTAGCTGATACCGCCCCCGAAACTATACCGGACGTGCCTTATCTTAAGGGCTACGAAAAAAAACAAAAAATAGTTCTACAGACCCAATCATGGCTTACAGGTAAGGTTTTTAAACTCAAAGACTTTGAACTACCAAGTGGCACATGGATTCATTTTGATGTTGAAGATAACCCGCTGGAAATCTCGGGGCAAAAGCATGTGTATTTATGGGGTTTTTTAAAACCTGATTACGGATCGGATGCGTTTGAGTATTCCTGGACGGATACAATGGACGAAGACCGGGCAGGATGGAAAGAATTTTTGAGCCTGGTTGCAAAATACAGAGATGAATATCAGGATTTAGTGATCGCCCATTACAGCCCCCATGAAGTGACAACCATCAAAGAGTACGCAAAGCGGTATGACATGTTTGATCATCCTATTGTTGAATGGTTGCTTGGCGATTCTACGCCCCTCTATGATCTGAAAAAACCAGTTTTGGATAATCTTGTTCTACCTTTGCAAGGCTATGGTCTGAAAGATATCTGCAAGCATAAGAATTTGGTCAATTTCCAGTGGGAAGACGAGGAGTCAGGTTCGCAATGGTCTGTGGTTCAATTCGCTCGTTTTCTGGAAGAAAGAGATCCTGTGAAACGAGAAAAACTTAAGAAGGCCATTCTAGGCTATAACCGCGATGACGTACTTGCCACGCGTAAGCTAGAGGAATGGCTAAAGGGAATGTGATAATATCCCGTATGAAAACTTATCTGATAGTACTGCTCAAAAAAACAAAAATTTATTTCACCCTTCTGCACCTCAGAATCGAATATTGATGCTGCTAGCATTTTTTCATCGCTTTAAAGTTTTCTCCAACGGCCAATACTAAATTCTTACATTCTTATCCCATCAAGATTCCAGCTCTGATCCGAAGACCAGATCATTTTAATTGGTCTCGTTTTCTTCCCCTAATAATTCTAGCCGTGGTTAATTCCATTCCCTGTTTCCAATCGCACAACCCTTTCCTGTTGTCCTGGTAAACCAAATCCAGCCTTTTGTTATAAGACATCCTCAAAATTTTCATTCCGAACGCAACCCGAAAATCGGACCGGGCCTTCTGGTTTTGTTTTCAGGCGTATCTTCATTAGGTGTTTCCTTAGATTTCAATGCCTCCCTCATATCAGCTTTACCTTTGACTGAACCACACCGTGCCTATTTGGGGTAAACCGCGTGACCGTCGCTACGCGATCTTCCGAAGAAGCCAGTTGACCCACATTCACGGCATGGTCTTGACCGTTCAAAGGCTGACAGAGGGTTGGCCTCAAACAAAACTTAAGGAGAAACATCATGTCTAACGAAGATACTAAAACAAAAACAGAAAACAAGGCCCCGACTCATCGGGCATACAGCGTCCGCAATTTTGGGGACGATAACAAAAAAAGCTACTGGACCCAAATCGGCTCTGCCTGGGAACACAGCGATGGGAAGGGGTACAGCGTTCAATTGGAATCCTTTCCGGTTAATGGTCGCCTGACCATCCGTCCTATTAAAGAAAAACCGGAAAACAATTCCTAATCAATCTCCGGCATCGGCCTTCGGGTCGGTGCCGGTTGATTAAATTTAAAAGGAGTGAAAATGATGAAAATCTGGATTTTAAATATTTCCACAAAATACGGGAACAATTATTCCGCCCACTTAACACTTGAACAAGCTCAGGAAAATTTATACGGCTACGTCAAGGAATATTGGGATGACGGTCTGACTGAACAATATGGAACCGTCGAAATTTTAACCAAAGAAGAAACCATAGACGCCTACTTTGATGCATGGGGCTCTGCATTGGACCCAGAGTATTATGAACTGGAAAGCCTCGAATTAAATTTTCCAGATCAAAATCTCTCAGCAGTATAGATAGCGCACTTCATCCTTAAAAACCTGTCCTCTTATATTTTCCTCTTTCCCGGATCAACCCTTCCAGTCCGGTAAATTCTTATTACGGGTATGTCGACATCACTTTGGTATCGATCATGACTGCTCCTTAACGGTTTTTCTCAAATCTCATGCTTCTTTTAGCCGGTCGCGCCGCCGCGTCAATGGGCTGGCCCGCTCCATATCCGTGTGGCCCATGACACTTCGGCTTCATCGACCGGCAAACCTCCTTCGCATGTTGAGAAAAACCATAAACCAAAGGAGCAAGGCCATGAAAAACACGACACCAAAAGCCGACATTTATACCCGCATCACAAATCAGATTATTACCGACCTGGAAACCGGGGTGCGCCCGTGGGTGAAACCATGGCATAGCGACCATGCCGCAGGCAGAATCACCCGCCCCCTTCGCCATAACGGCGAACCTTATTCCGGCATCAACATCCTGAGCCTCTGGTCATCCGCAACCGTTCAGGGATTTGCATCCCCGACCTGGATGACCTTTAAACAGTCTAAGGAGTTGAAGGCCAAGGTTCGTAAAGGCGAAAAGGGTTCTCTGGTGGTCTATGCCAACAAAATCACCCGCACCGAGGAAAACGAGAACGGAGATGAAGTTGAACGTGCTATCCCCTTCCTGAAAGCCTACACCGTCTTCAACGTTGAGCAGATAGAGGGTCTGCCTGAACGTTTCTACGAGAAACCGGAACCGCGCTTCGATCCTGTACAACGGATTGAGCACGCGGAAGAGTTCTTCAAGGATACCGGCGCAGATATCCGGCATGGTGGCAACCGCGCTTTCTACGCGATCCATCCTAACTATGTACAGATGCCTCCGTTTGAGGCGTTCTGCGATGCCGAAAGCTACTATGCCACCCTCGCTCACGAGGTCACCCACTGGACGCGTCACCCTTCTCGCCTCGACCGAGAATTCGGTCGAAAAAAATATGGCGATGAAGGCTACGCGAAAGAGGAGCTTGTGGCTGAACTCGGAGCAGCTTTCCTTTGCGCCGACCTTGAACTCACATTAGAGGCCCGCGATGATCATGCGTCCTATATTGCCTCCTGGCTCAAGGCTCTTAAAGATGACAAGCGGGCCATCTTCCACGCCGCCTCTCATGCACAACGCGCGGTGGACTTTCTTCACAACTGCAAAGAGCCGGAAGAAAAGGCCGCCTAGGCCTATCTATGCCCCTCATTCGAGGGGCATTTCCTTTTCAATTTTAGCGTTTGATGTGCTAACTTTCCTGAAGGAAGTTAAGGGTATTTAATGTAACTAATTGAATTAGGAATATTCATGAACAATCAACAACCAAAACCGGACTCAAAACGATATTCTGATCTAATTTCCGAAATACAGAACGGCGTTATAAAAATTCCTAAATTTCAAAGAGAATTTGTCTGGAGCATAGATAAAACTGCCCATCTTTTAGACAGCATTCTCAAAGGCTACCCAATAGGTACATTTATCCTATGGCAAACGAATGAAAGAATTAATGATATAAAAAATATTGGTAACTTAATAATTCCCGATACTCCTGATGGAACCAAGGTTCAATATGTTTTAGATGGGCAACAACGCCTAACTTCACTTTATGCGGCTTTTTTGGGAGCTGAAATCCAAAAACTTGGCGAAAAAAAGATCACGGATTATAGCCAGATTTATGTAGATTTAGAAAAATCCGTTAATGACGATGATGAGCAAGTTATTACCTCTGAAAAACCAGAGGGCAAACATATTTCTCTGAGCGATGTTCTTAATTTTATGGAGAAAATGACAGATATTCAAAAAGATTATTCCGAAGAACATTTTACTAAAATACATTCCTACTCTAGAGCATTTGACACATATGATTTTTCTACGGTTTTACTGAGAAAAGAGGAAATAGATTCAGCCATTGAGGTGTTTACACGTATCAATACAGGAGGGCAAACGCTAACACTCTTCGAGATCATGTCGGCAAAAACATACGATGAATCTCAAGAGTTTGATATGCAGGTTAAGTGGTCTGAATTTATTAAAAAGCTACAGGATAAAAAATATGAAGGGGTATCTAGTTCGATTATTCTGAGCTTACTTTCTCTCATTTTAAGCAAAACAAAAGAGTGCAAACGCAAAATAATTCTTAAACTGGACAAGCAGGAAATCGTTGATACATGGGATGAAGCAATTTCGGCCCTGGAACATAGTATTGATTATTTTCGTACATCATATGGTATCCCCGTTTCACAATTATTACCTTATGATGCCCTTCTAGTGCCTTTCGCTTACTTTTTCTTCTACAATAAAAATAAACCTAATTCTGAACAACGCAAATATTTAGAAGAAATTTTCTGGCGCGTTTCGTTATCATCTAGATACTCCAGTGCAACCGAGTCTAAATTGGCTCAAGACATTAAGCGGATCGATCTGATATTAGATAGCAAACGACCTAGCTACGAAGAAATTAAAATAAACTTGTCTTCCTCAGAAGACCTAATAAATACCAACTTCAGTGCGGGGAATAGCTTTTGTAAGGCCATATTATGCTTGTTGGCCTATCAAGACCCAAAAGATTTCCAAGATAATGGAAAGGTTATTCTAGACAATTCATGGCTTAAGGTGGCCAATAGTAAGAATTATCATCACTTTTTTCCAAAAGCGTATTTGAGGGAGCAAAAAATAGCTAATGCCAATAGCCTTATGAACGTCACTTTTGTCAGCGATCATTTAAATAAGCGCAAAATAGGCTCAAAAGCTCCTTCAGTTTATATCGACGAATTTGCCAGCGAAAATGACAATATTTCTCATTCCTTATCATCTCATTTCATCGAAATGGAAGGGTTTGGAATTGAAAGCGATGATTACGATATCTTCCTGAAGAAACGGGCCGATAAAATATTTGGAGAATTGAAGGACAGGCTAAATCTGTCTCGGCCCGAAAAACCAGGCTCTGAAATTCATGAAATGATCTTAAATGGTGAAACAGACCTTGTTGAATTTAAATCAACCATCCGTTTCGATATTCATAAAGGCGAAGTCAATAAGAAGCTTGAATATGTTATTGCCAAAACTATAGCTGCTTTCTTGAATGCCGAGGGAGGCCATTTAGTCATTGGTGTTGACGATAACCAAAATATTCTTGGTTTAGATGCTGATATTAATACGCTGAGCAAACAAAATATCGACGGATTTGAACTCAAGCTTATTGAAATAATAAAAAAATTCATAGGAGCCGAATTTAGCTCTTATATAAAAATTTCTTTCCCCGAAATTGAGGACAATAAAATTTGTCTGGTTAAAATATCTAAAAGTAGTTGCCCTGTTTTCACTAAATTCGAAGATGGAGAAGATTTCTTTGTAAGGGTCGGATGTTCTTCTCAGCCACTGAGTAGAGAAAAACAAAGTCTGTACGAAAAAAACCATTGGTGATTGTATCAATTTATAGTTACTTCAATCCCAAACACCCAGACAACCAGTTTCCTTAACTTTTCGTTAATAATATCGAATAAGGATTACTGCAAGATGTGTGTTGTACTACAACACTGATCTTGGCAAGGGAGACGCTGCGCTCTCCCGTTGCATCCCTCTAGGCTGTGGTGCTTTCGGGGTATTGAACCCCTCCCAGCACCAGTAAAACGTTTCGCCGTTTCATCACTCGCAAGAGGAGCGTTCCTGCTCCTCCTGCACCTCCATGAGCAAAGGGAGACTTCCGCTCTCCCTTGTGCAATCCCATCGTCCAACCTTCCGCAGGTTGGATGCGCGCCAACAGTTCCTCTTGTTGGATCATGGCCAATATTTCGACTATTGGATTTCGACCAAGGAAGCCTCCTTGGATAGGCAAGTTCCCACTTTTTAAACTACCACCAGATCACCCTGGGTGATCATGTCCTGAACATCGGTCCATTGGCCGGTGATGTTCTCAACGCGCACGACCTGCTGGCTGGTGTAATCCATTCCAGTTCCATCACGATCCACGTTGATATAGGTATGGCTGCCGGTCTCCGACAACGTGACAAAGTCAGACAGGGTTGATGTAGTGGCATCATAGCCCTCAAGCACATCTTCTAGTCGGATCATGTCGCCCTCAACCGTGCTAAAGTCCACAACCCGATTGAGGTTGCCATCCATAGAATCGGCCCCGGCAAGAACGAAAGTATCAGCACCGCCATGCCCTTCCATCCGATCGGTTCCGGCCCCGGCAAATAGCGTGTCATTATCGTCATAGCCTTTCAGGCTATCGTCCCCGGCCCCACCATGGATCAGGTCATCCCCGGCATCACCGCGCAAGGTATCATTGCCAAGGCCGCCAAACAACTCATCCATACCGTCCTTGCCGTGCAGAAAGTCGTCCCCGGCCCCGCCTAGAATCGTGTCATCCAGGGTATAACTGCCATGAATGGTATCCCCGACAGATGTACCGAACACCCAATCATCATACCGATCAAGACTGGCCGAAGAACCGTCGGCGAACAGCAGAGTTTCAATCTGGAAGGTCGTATTGCTACTGAGCTGGTTATCAATTTCAATTTCATCGACCCCGGCATTCTTTGTAATCACTAACGTGGTGGTATCGCCCACTTTAAATGCAAAAGACAGGTCGTTAACATCACTGATCTCATCGAACCGGAGAACATCAGCCAGCCCTTCCGTATCATAAATGTAATCAAGACCACTGGAAACAATATAGGTGTCATCGCCTCTATAGCCTTTGAGACTATCATTCCCGGCCCCACCATCCATAACATCGTTACTGGCGAAGATATCGGAGCTATTATAGCCGCCGATCACTGTATCGTTTCCGGCTCCGCCATAAAGAACATCATCACCGTCCCCTCCGCGCATATCGTCATCCCCGGCCTCACCATAGAGGATGTCAACGCCCAGTTCCCCACGCAACGTATCATTCCCAGCGCCACCGTAGAGAATGTCATCTCCGTCATCGCCTTCAACACGGTCCATACCGGCTCCGCCATAAAGAATGTCGTTGCCATTGCCGCCACGGACATCATCATCGTCATTGCCGCCATGCAGCAAATCATCTCCATTATCGCCGCGCACTTTATCAATGCCGTCGCCGCCATGGATTTCATCGGCACCGTCCTTGCCATACAGGAAGTCATCCCCGGCATAGCCGAGAATGGTATCGTCAAGGCTGTAACTGCCGTGAATGGTTTCTCCGGCAGCACTCCCTAAAACCCAGTCATTGTATCGGCCAAAGGTCAGCGTAAACCCGTCATCAAAAAGCATGGTTTCAATCTGGCGTACACCACCTGTATCTTGCTGGTTTTCGATCTCAATTTCGTCAATGCCGGGGTTAAGGACAACGGTCAAATCATTCGTATCTGCCGGATTGGTAGTAAAGGACAAGTCACCGGCATCAATACCCGCGCCAAAGACCAGCGTATCATTGCCGCCATCATCCTTGATATAATCCAGCCCAGAGGACACGATGTATGTGTCATCGCCCAGGCCACCATAAAGATTATCATCCCCGCTGCCACCGTCGAGCAGGTCATCGCCCAGATAACCACGCAATGTATCATTGCCACCTTCACCATAGAGCTTATCGTTGCTGGCAAAAATGTCGGAACTGTTATAACCGCCGGTGACCGTATCATCCCCCATGCCACCATAAAGAACATCATCACCTTCGGCCCCGCGCATGTCGTCATCACCATCATCACCATACAGCACATCCTGGCCCAGTTCGCCGCGCAACGTATCGTTCCCCGCGCCGCCATGAAGCTCATCATTACCGTCGTCACCTTCCAGACGGTCTATACCAGCACCTCCAAATAATGTGTCATTGTCATTGCCGCCACGGACATCGTCGTCATCATTACCGCCGTGGAGAATATCGTCGCCATCGTCACCGCGTACCGTGTCATTCCCGTCGCCACCAAGAACTTCATCATTCCCACCTTTGCCGTATAAGAAATCATCACCAAGATAACCGTAAATCGTATCATCCGCCGATGTTCCGTCTATGGTATCAGCCAAATCAGTGCCTTCTATCAGACTGAATACAGACAATGTAAGGTCGTGGCTCACTTGCCCCGAACCATCCGAAGCAATAATTTTTATAGCAAGCTCTTCTGGAAGCGCTGGTGCTGTTCCCAATAGTTTTTGAGTTTGCGGATCAAACGTAAGCCAAGACGGCAATGCTGAACCATCCTGCAATGTTGCCGTATAAGACAAGAAATCTCCCTCAGCGTCAGGAAACTTCGCAAAGAATAGTGCCAGCGTATTTGTCCCTACATTAAGAATACCTCCCATAGCTCCGGCAACAGGAGTATCATTGACAGGATTCACGTCTATAGAGGCAGTAGCAGTAGCTGTTCCTTCGTTAGAATCCTTTACTTCGTAAACAAACGAGTCAGAACCATAATAGTTGGCATTTGGAATGTAGATATAGTTACCAGCGCCATCATCGGTGAGGACACCATGTTCCGGACCTGTTATAATCTTTGTAAAACTTGGAACCCCATCCTCCGTATCCACATCATTAGCCAAAAGATCTGTGTTTGTAAAAGCAAGGGAGGTATCTTCATTGGTTGCGAATGAATCATTTTTTGGGTCAGGAAGCTTGTCTTCCGAGAAAATAAAATTATTCGGTACAAGAGCACTCGTATCGGAAAAACCAAGTAATAATATTTCCTGATCTACTGCACCTTGAGTTAACCAAATTCTTATTGCATCTTCTGGAACTCCCCCCACAGTGATTTGGGCAATTTCCAAACTCAGGTCACCAAAACTTCGTATTTCAGAGAATTCCCTGAGATCAATTCTTTCGAAAGAAAGTTCAAAATCATGAATTAAATCTGCACCACTGGTCCCCGAACTTAGGCGATGTGCAATATAAGTTTCAGAACCTGCGCCGCCAATTGCTTGGTCCCCGCCACCATCCAAATGAATAATATCATTGCCGGAGTTTCCAAGGAGAAGATCGGCACCTTCACCGCCATCAAGAATATCCCTCTGGCCACTACCATGCAGGGTGTCATTCCCAGCTTCACCATAAAGTATATCTTCCCCGCCTGTACTGTTAGAACTACTTGAGCTTCCTACAAGAATGTCATCACCATCACCGCCATAAAGAGTATCATCGCCCCAACCACCAAAGAGTGTGTCATTTCCTTCAAGGCCGTAGATTTCATGACCTTCGAAAGTATCTCCTATTGAGAAATTCTCATCGCCAATTGTTCCTATAAACTTTTCCAATCTTACTAGTTGATGTGTAAAGTTAGCATCAAAAATAAAATCAGCGTTAGTTATGGAAGATGGAAGAATTCCTATAAGTATAATTTCTTCTCCCCCAGGGAGAGAAATTCTTGTATCTGTTCCCTCCTGAACAAGAGTAAGTCCGCTTATATCTACGACACCTTCATAATTAGCAATGCGAATTTTATCGCCGTCGCCCTGGCTAAAGTCCTGAATAAGCTGCTCACCCACATCACCTTTTTGCAAGATAAAGTTATCTGCTCCAGCCCCCCCTGTAAGGGTATTAACCCCTGATTTTCCTAGAATCCAGTCATCACCAGCCCCACCATCAACTGTATCATCGCCCCTACCGGCCCAAATGAGGTTATTGTCATCATTACCCTGGAGATTATCATTGCCGTCCCCAGTGAAGAGGCGCTCAATAGTTGTGCCGACCGCAATATTTAAAGTTTTTCCTGCCAGAGAAGAAGCTGTTCCCGATGTTAAATTAATAGTTACATCACCCGTTATAGCTGCAACATTTAGGGTATCGTCCTCGAAGGTGCTTTCAGTAGAATCTTGTAAGGTCTCTCTTCCTGGATCAGTTTGATCCAGATACTCATCAGTATAGATATAAGTTGTATTGGGTGGAGGGAGCGTGCCAACGAAGGTTGTTACTGGTTCTCCTATTAATTCCAGAGACCAGCTTCTTAATATTCCGACTGACCCGCCATTCGCATCTGTGACCTCCAGAGTCCATGTGCCTTCAGCATTTTCCCCCACATGAGCCCGGCTTCCAAAGGTAAAAGTCATGTCCTCTGCCCCATGCCCCAAATCACCGGGATTATCAGGAGCTTTTCCTAACCGGTCCAGAAGAATACTTTCCGTACCATCAGGTGAAGTTATTTTGACAATAAGATCTCCAACTTGTGGATGCGTAAAGTCGAGCGTAACATTAACATGCTCTAACGGCACCGGCGCATCAACTAAAATGCTGTCTGTTAACGTTCCGCCGTCAGGAATAGTCTGGTTTGTAACATTACCCGCGAATGAAACGTCACCACGATTATGATTTGTTTCCTGTTTATGCCACGTTTCAGCTAAACGCACAGCAGCAAGAGCATCTACATTTCCAAATCCGTAATCGTGGCTAAAATGAAGCCCGCCGCCATTCCAGTTTGGCGCGCCGTTCGTTTGCCAGGTCGTATTGGAGTCGTCCACAATTCTGGCAGAGTAAGCCAGAATTTCCTGGATATCCCGGTAGCCAAGATCGGGGTTGGCCTCCAACATGAGAGCCACAACGCCCGAAACAATGGGAGCGGCAAAGGAGCTTCCTTCGGCATCATCATGAGTATTGCCGAATGTGGAACCATTGGAATTTTCTAATAATAAAGACGTTGACGTGACATGTGATCCTGGTGCAGAAACATGGATGTTTGCTCCTAGGGTGCTAAAAGGTTCCTGGTATATTTCCAAAGAGGCAAGATCCGTTATTTTATTAATGGCCCCTACGGTGATCACATATTCGTTATTGGTATTATTGTAGACATTTGCATTATCGCCGCCGGCGCGGTCATTACCGGCCGCAAAAATAATAACGGTTCCAAGCCCCTCTCGCCCTAGATTAGAAGGAGTCTGGTAAAAGCCAATATTCTCAGGAAAATCATTATGGTTGTCTAAAAAAGGTTGAGTCCACCCCCAACTGTTATTAACAATATCGTAATTTCCATAAGATCCAACGTCAGGAGATGGCTCCTCTCCTTTGCCGATTCCAGAGATTGTTGAGTCATAAGCTACCCCAATGCTGCCTTCCCCATTCTTGGAGGCAGCAATGATCCCGGAGACTAATGTGGGGTGCCAACTGATATCATCATTGTTTACGTTATCAACCGTATTCTGGTTTACGTTGTCGATAAGGTCTGGATGACTTGCATCAAAAATATCAATTTCGAAAACGCCAATATTGACGCCGCTACCGGTGTAATCATCCCACACTGGCAGGATATTGATGTCATTTAGATACCACTGGTCATAGAAGAGAGGGTCTGTTGGATGATTATCCTGCTTTAAAAAGACAGTCCCCTTTACCTCCGCCGAAGCGCCCGTTACATCTTCAATAGCAAGAGCCCCGGCATTTCCGGCGCTATCTGCAATTGTGTATTTAAAGGACATGACCCCTTGATATGATGCATCCGGGGTGAAGACAACATCACCGTTGCCATCCAGAACTGCCGCCCCTCCTACTACATTGGTAAGCCCTGTGATATGAAGAATCTCACCCTGATAATCAATATCATTAGCAAGAATATCTGAGGCTAGAAGTGTGTGAGGGCCATTGCCGTTAATGGCAATAATGTCGTTGGCCGTTAGGGGGGCTTGCAGGTTTAAGGAGACTTCCTTCACATTTTTAAAATTAAGCGCCTCAATGTCGGTAAGAATATCTATGCCATCACGGCCTGCAACAGTATCTTCGACAAGCACCGTTCCGTCTACCTGAGTAGTTACGTTATACTCGTTTAGTTCTCCCTTGTATTCAGCAACATCATAGCCAGCACCACCGAACAGTTTGTCATTGCCACTGCCACCTATGAGCAAGTCCTCCCCAGAACCACTATAAAGACGGTCATCATCCGGGCCGCCATCCAGCAAATCATCTCCGTTATCACCAATCAGAAGATCCTGACCACGATGGCCACGCAATAAATCATCACCCAGGCCACCATCAACCATGTCATCGCCGTCTTCACCGGATAATGCATCATCTGCACTTCCCCCGATTAGAGCATCATTCCCGGCGCCGCCTCTCATGAAGACATTGGTTGTACTGCCGCTTATTAAAGTGTCACCGCCGTCGCCGCCAATAGCCACCTCTGCATTGACGTCTGAGAGATTAAGAACAACGCCCGCTGTACCAGACACCTGAATGACATCAAAACCTGTGCCGGCATCGATGTTAGCTATATCATCTTCTACATCGATGATGAGCATGTCATTACCGGCCCCACCCGTTAATGTATCGCTTCCTGCCCCGCCCATAATCCAGTTATCTCCGGCATCACCAATAATAACGTCATCCCCGATATTCCCAATGGCAGCGTTTACACCTAATAGTGCCAGATCCACGGTTTCCCCATTTTCATTATCAATCAGGAGACTGGAAGCTTGCCCGTCTTCCGTTGAAAATTTAATCCCTTCAACAAGATCGTTCCACTCATAACCAAGCGGATTTGTTACAAAATCAACTGCAGCCACTTCCTGCTCCACTCCGGCGATGACCATGGTAGACCGGCTTAAAACGGGATTGCCCTCAAGCTCTTCACGGCTGACAATCTCACGGGCCAGATCAATGGATGTAATGCTTAAGTCCGTCAGGGTTTTTAATTCACCAGCATCTGTTTGCGCATCTTCGTCTGCATCCTGCCAGACACGCAGAGTGTTAAAGGCCGTGTCATTGGCATCGAATACACCGTCACTATTACTATCCAGAGTCGCAAGCGCCGCAAGCCCGTCTTCATAAATTGCCCCTGTCCCGGCTGCAGCACCGTAATATTCAGAAAGCGTCTCGGTGATATCGTTAATGATGCCATCACCATTAATATCATGAACGAGTAAAGCGTCATCGGAAGAAACCCAGCCTGTATTTTCTACAAACCCGTCATTATCGACATCAAAGCCGGCCACCGATTCATCAAAACCAATCAACTCTACGCCGTCCCCATCAATATCCAGAACAAGCGGGTCTATATTGAGAAGACTTCCCAAGCCATCATAAAGACCTGTGAAATACGTTGCGCCCGACCAATCAGCGGCACCAATAATATGATTACCGACGAGATAATCATTTGCTAATGTGTTGGGCTCAAATGAACCGAAATATAAATTGTCTATGCTTCTCCCCAGATCAAGCACATAACTATCGTCCCATAAAATCCCTGCCCCTGAACGTAGGAAATCGGTTACGATGCTGGATGGAATGGCATTATAAAAACCATCAACATTGAGAACAGTAGGATCAACAAAGGCATTATAGTTACCTCCGTCAATGGCAGTTCCTTCCTGCCATCCCAGCAATGCGTTATTATTGCTTGTATTGACAATGCCCTGGGAAAAATTGGTGGTTAAATCGAAAAGGAAATTGGTGGCAACATCCGTTACCTTATCAATAACATTGTTGAATGTAACGCCGTCCTGATTTAGGAGTTTATAAATGAAATTTCCGGCGACCGCAGGAAGGGCCAAAACCCCGACTGGTCCCATAGCGACATACGATAAACCGTTTGCAACTGTTATAAGGCTGTCACTCAACCATTCATTGCCGTCAAGGGATAAAACCGAATTTAAATCAACCCCATCCAATATCCCATGGAGCCAGTCGATACTATTAATTTTGAAAAAATCACTTGGCTCATCTCTTGATTCCGTTTCATTAAGTGCATCTTCTGGAACCCAGTTTTCTGGTGCTGACTTCACACCATCCCTAATAAATCGGCTATCAATTAAATTACTTATGGGGGTGGTAAAACTTTGCCCGCTCGGCGTGATCACTTCTATAGTGTTAAATTTATTATCGTGTCCCGAAAGAAGCTGCCCCTCCAATGTAACCAGAAGCTGACCTTCTGTATTGTAGACATTCAGACCACCAAAACCGTTACCACTAAACAAAAGATCATCAGGGGCCATGCCCTTAATCACAAGTTTGTCAATACTGCCCGTATTATTATCTGCTACGATATCTATTGGCGTAAATGGATCAATTCGATCCGAAAAATTACTGAGATCAATGACAAATTCTGTATCGCCAGTCCCATAATCTATTACATTTCGAACATTATCATCAAAGAGGAATATTGTCTGGTCAGCGGTTCCTGTTATATACCAGTCTTCAAGACCTGGGTAATTATCCGGGTTGAATACCTCACCAGTGGTGCTGTTAATTGGTAGCGTGTTATAAATATTTATGTTGGCTCCAGCAGATAATATTACTCCGATGGTTGCGTTGCTATTGTGGTTAATGGCAGAGTACGGGACATCCGTAATAATACGTCCTTGGGAATCTATTTGGCCATTGCCCAAGGCATTTGCGTAAGATAAAAGGCCTTGCCAAACGCCATCTACAGTTTGTCCAGTATTTAGGACGAGATCGGTATAATTTCTGGCTTCAGGCGTTAAGCCAGTGGCCTCAGTAAAATTATCGGCGGATTTGCCTAGTTCAAACCCAACCTCTATTTTTATATTTCCAGAGTCTGTTAAAATATCACTACCAGAAAAACCGCCGCGTATAACAAACTGATCACCGATCGTGTTCTTTTGTCCATCTAAGTCATAAATCAAATAGAGGTGATCCTTGGTTGTATCGATCGGCCCAAGAAGGGTATCGGCAATAACATCCTTCGAGCCAATAAATATTTTTGAATCTTGCCCCATTTCTATTCTCCCTGCTTCGATGAGTAAACAACACGCATGCCTAAATGCATTTCTTTTATCCTGACATCACTGTCATAAACAATATTGACGACTGTTCCTGATATGTTGGTAAAGCCATATTTTATGTATGAAAAATTATTGCACCCTGGATTTGTTGTTTCGATCGCCTCTGCTTTGTGAACAAGAATTTGATCAACCTTTCCCTTTAATGTTCCTGGCGGAAACATAACCTCAAGTGCTTTGTACAGATCTTCTTCGTTACCTTTTTTACTCGAATAATCCTCAAACCTAAATTCCATTGGATTAAATCCGGGATCGGTTGGGTCGGTTATTTTCATGGCATCAGAGATTGCATTCGATACAAACATAACGGCAATAACGACCAACAAGGCAGTCAAAAAACTCGTCTTTGGTCGTTTGTGTATTCCGCTTACAATATTTCTTGTGGCTTTTTTCATCTTCAAAATCCTTTGATCTTTGAGTTGCGTCGTAACTGAACCCATATGATCAATTCCTCTTTCCTTTGTCACGCACCTTATTTCCGGCTTTCTTTACAATTGCCCAATTAGGCCTAATTGAACCATTCCCCATATCGGTTAGTGATGTCAAGGAAAATGTTCCCCAGAATGGTTAGGAGGGAAAAATGAACAATAAAATAAAGGAACTCCGGGAAGAAAAAGGCTTGTCTCAACAGGACCTGGCCGACAGAGCGCATACGTCTTTCCAACAAATATCAAAGCTGGAAAAAGGCGAGCGCACATTAACACCCGCCTGGGCCAAAAGGCTTGCGAAAGCTTTAGACACCGAACCTATTCAGGTGGCTCCTGAACTGGCAGATGTGTTGCAGGCCGGTTATTCGCAGAAAACAATAAAACTTGCGAAGAAGCTTTCAGAAATGGAAGACAAAAGTCAGGCGGCCTATGAGAAGATTGAAAAACTCATTCAGGATTTTGAGGACAAAGAATAAAAAACCGCCCCGGCTGTGTGTGGGAACCGGGGCGGGATATAGTGTGTGGGGTAATCATGCAGCTTTTCTGTGCTGTTCTTCTTTAAAACACTCTCTGTAAATCTCCAGCGACACCCTGATTTCGCCGTTCATCCGTCTTACATTTAAGGCGTGAAATGTCTTTCCCATCGGGCCTTTGGCTTCTTTAAGAAGCTGCCTTTCCAGGCGACACGCCATGAGCTTCATCTGCACGTAAGTCCGGCACGAATCCGTCAATAACGCATAAAACAGGATATTCTCGCCCTCCATAGGGCCTATTAAATCTTCCATACTCATTATCTCCACACATTGAAACTAACCAAATATTCACACAAAACTAATATTATTAGACTGTGTATAGTATTTCCGTAATGGGGTCAAGAAAAAAACTAAAAAAATTAGACAAAATGGGCTAACTGTGATAATCCTCAAAAATAGGTTGGTAAAAAAATAAGTTTATGTAAATGAAAATTATTACGAAGGAACAGATCAGAGCTGCGCGAGGACTTTTAGGCTGGTCACAAACCGAGCTGGCGGGGCGTGTGGGTGTATCACGTGACCTTATAAGCAAAGTTGAGATGGGCACGACAAGCGGTTCAAAGACTATATCCGCTATATACGACACTTTTGAACGCACTGGAATTGTCTTCAAGAAAGATGACGGGGTCAGCAGACCGAAAGCCTTGACAACTTTCATTGATGGGGATGACTGGTTCCTGAAACTACTGGATGATGTCCTGTTCACTTTAAAAGACTCCCCTGATCCTGAATTACTCGTCGATATGTCGGATGACCATAAATCACCGCCGGAGGTGGTCGCTAAATATCGCATCCTGAGAAAAGCGGGTATTCAGATGCGCCAGACAGTGGAACAAGGCAATACGTTCTTAATGGGACCAAATTGTGAATATCGCTGGATACCCAAAGAATTTTATAAAAACTGGGTCACACTCATCTACGACAATAAGATTGCCTATAAAATCGCTGGGCAAGCAAAATGCAATCTTGTGGTGGATGCAGAACGGGCAGAAATAGAGCGCAACAAATTTAATCTGGCCTGGACTATGTTGCCTGAAATCACAGAAGGAAGCACTGCCAATGCCTTCTTTTAATTACGAAGTAAAAATAAAGGAAAAGTCTGCTGACAGCGATACCGGACGACTTCTGATCTCGGTAGGGCAGCCTTATCATGAAGGCGAAAAGATGAAAGCGACACTGGGCTTTGCAAACAGGCGTTTTGATCGCGTTGTTATTCTCGCGAACGATACATTGCAGAGATTCAATTTGATCTATGAAGGTTGTACAGAGGAAGAAGCGCACAGAATATCCAGACATCGAGGTGACGAATGGTTAGAGCGAAACAACATCGCCGGGGAAGTCTATAGATGGGATGACTGGAAAGGACCGGGCTTTGCCGAAGTGCAGGACCGGGTTAATAATCTCTATCGCAAAAACAGCAGTTTTAGAAAAGAAGTAATAGAAACGGCGGAGAAAGTCTGGTCACGCTGCCATAAGAATAACCCTGACCTTTATTCCCCTGAACGAAAAAACGAAGCTGTGACATTAAGTATAGATTATATTCTTGAAGAAACTGCCGTTCTATCACGGGCCTATGAAAAAATACCTGGGGTTAGCATCTATAAAGGTACTTTCTTAAAAATGTGGTCTGCCTTCACGCAGGAAGCCCCTGAAGACTTGCCCGGCCTGAAAAATGCTCATTTCATGCGCATTGACTTCAGCCGGAAACAGCATGTTCTACAGGCCTAAACCAGAAATATACCCCCCGCTTTTTCCATCTTATAATTATTGTTAAAAACCAGGCCTTAAAGGCCTGGTCTTGGTTTCCATTGACGGGAATGGCGCTGGTTAATCTCTCTTTGGAGATTCTCCAGTGACGCCAGACAATTGCGTCTTTCTGACGTGCCAGGACTTGTTTGTGCCAAGGATTTATGAAGCATTTGGAAAAGCTGGTGCAATTGAGCCAGATTAAGTTTTGCCAGTTCATGACGTGTCATGAGTTTTATCATCGTTTTCCTCCGTTTTGTCTTAAGCCCCGTATGTCGGTGCCTTTCTCACCACGCCGCGCCACAGGAAAGGAAACGCAGTTGGGGCCAAAACGGTTAAAACCGTGATTAAAATTAAAAACGGAAGTGACACTGGCAAAGCTTGAGTTGTGCTGATTGCATTGCGTTAAACTTGCTGGACACCAGACAAAACAATGGGAGGAAATGCGGTCTGTAAACGCCTTGGTCATTTAGGATTGAAAAGATTTGCTAAGGGACTTTGCCCCTCGCGCCTGCAAGGCATCCCCACGTATCCCTAAAGGGAACCCTCGTGCGGAGCCTCCTTGCAGTTGCTACCCCTACTCTTCGCCAGAGCGGCAGGGTTGCAGGAGCAACCTTTTTTAAGTTTGGAAGGTGAAAATTATCTAATTGTAAAAACTAAGACATTATCTGATAGACAGTGTAATATTTCGAATGATCGGATTCGACCCAAAGCGGGCATTGAAGCCAAGATTCGGTGCAGTAGAAAAATAATTAAAGTAAGGATGATATTTTGCAGCTCATTAATTTTTCGGTAACAAACTATAGAAGCATTACAGCGGCTCATAAAATAGCTGTTTCAGATACAACAGTTCTCATAGGAAAAAATAATGAGGGTAAATCAAATTTACTCAAGTCACTACAAGTAGCTATGGAATTATTGCAAGAACATGCGCTTAGTGAGGGCCGTGGTCGTCGCAGATTTTATAGAGAAGAGGCTGGTATATATCATTGGAAAAGAGACTTTCCAATTCAATTACAAGATCGTAAGGCTGCTAACCAAACCATTTTTAGATTGGAATTTTTATTAACAGACCAAGAAATTGAAGAGTTCAAAACAGCAATTGGTACAAATCTTAATGGCTCGCTACCTCTTGAGCTTCGAATAGGAAAAGATAATGAGGCAGATATTCAGCTAAAAAAACCCGGTAAAAACACAAAAACATTATCTAAAAAGTCGGGTAAAATTGCTGAATTTATTGCAAAAAGAATATACTTTAATTACATACCTGCGGTTAGAACAGATAAAGAAGTGATTGAAGTAATTAGCAAAATGCTATCTCATGAGCTTAGAATATTAGAGCAGGATAATAATTATAAAAAAGCTCTTAAGGTGATTAAGGAGTTGCAACAACCAATTCTTGATGAGTTAGCCTCCAATCTAGAAAAACCTTTGCAAGAATTTCTTCCGTCTATTAAAGAAGTAAAAATAGAAATGCCAGAATCAAGTAGACGAATGGGGGTTAGGCAAGATTTTAATGTTGTTATTGATGATGGAACACCTACAAACATCGCCTATAAAGGAGATGGAGTTAAAAGCCTCGCTGCACTTGGAATGTTAAAAAATAAACGTTCTCACAAAGGCGCTTCGATAATCGCTATCGAGGAACCAGAATCTCACTTACATCCCGGGGCGATACATCAGTTAAACGAAATAATTAAGTCATTATCTGAAAGTAATCAGGTAATAATAACAACTCATAATCCACTCTTTGTGGACCGTTCTGATATTAGATCAAATATAATTATTAGTAATGGAAAAGCGACTCCTGCAAAAAATGTGAATAGTATTCGCGATTTACTCGGTATCAAAGCATCCGATAATCTCACTAATGCAAGTTATGCTCTCGTAGTGGAAGGTACAGAAGATGTTGTTTCACTAAAAGCAATCCTTCCTACACTAAGCCCTAAAATAGGAAAAGCATTAAAGAACAATATTATTGTTATTGAACCAATAGGTGGTGCGGGCAATCTCTCCTATAAGTTGTCTTTGTTAAAAACATCATTATGCGAGACTCATACATTATTGGATAATGACAATGCAGGAAGAACAGCATTCGAAAAAGCCGAACGTGATTCACTAACCTCCACTGCTGACTGTACTATGATTAATTGCCAAGGCATGAAAGACACTGAATTTGAGGACTGCCTTGCACTCGATGTTTATAAAGAGGATGTTCTTAATGAGTATGATGTCGACCTTGAAGGTATCAAATTGATTAAAAATAAAAAGTGGTCTGAACGGGTGAAAATGGTTTTTGAACATCAGGGTAAAATGTGGAGCGACAGTCTATTAATGCAGATAAAAAACACTGTATCAAAATCTGTCCTCAATAATCCTAAGAATTCCTTAGATGAAAATAAACGTAACGCAATAGATGCTCTTGTAGCTTCATTAGAACGAAAAATTAAGGGTTAATGAAGTAAAGAACGTCCGCTTTTGGCCGAAAGCGGTCTTTGAGAGCTAAAGGAAGTCTGATACTGTCTGTCAGATAAAATGCCGACAAATATAATTTAATCTAACTCATTGCCTGATTGAAATCCTGAGTGATGGATGGCTTCTGTGTTTGCGGGAGAGATTGGCCGTGATCTTTGAAGACTTCATTTATAAGCCGGTGTTCGGCTGTGTCTATACGTGCAAGACGTTCACGTTGCTTTTTGAAAACATCTCTTTCAGGATTCTTTGATTCCTTATCTTGCGCACTTTTAATCCATTGCTCTTTGTGCTGAAAAAAATGTTTCCTGGATTTTGTGCGAATGGACTGTGTGCGATTGACAATGGCATGAACTTTTGATTTTAAGTCCGTAGGTTTTTGAATTCTTTCCCTACCTGATACCAATTGCAGTTTCATTTTTTGTTCGGTTTTGGAAAGTTGTTCTAACCTGTTTCTAATCCGATCATTAACTCGCCTTCGTGCTTCTTCGATATATGAAATATTGTTAGGCTGATTGAGTGCCCATTTTGGGGCCGGATGATTTAATACAGGAAGCTGATCTTTTTCAAATTGTTTAAGCACTTCTTTTGCCACCCAAGTTTTTCGATGCTTTTTACAATGTTGAATTAGTTTTAGGCGAAGAGCCTTTGCGCGGCTTTCAATATTTATTTCCTGTTTAATTTTATTTAGATCGCCTTGAATCTTTTTCCAAATTTCTGGATTGGCGTTATCAAAAGCTCTTTTGGAATGATGTTTTAATATTTCTAAATTCTTTGAGTCGTTCGTTGTCATAAGGTTCTCCTTATGCTGGGAAACTTGCAGAGGATTCTTTTTCTCTGCTAGAGTGGTTTCATGTTTGATGAAAATCCCGCCAACCAGAATGCTTCTCTTTCCAGCCTGACAAGGAATCCAAAGCGCGAGTTAGCGCAAGCGGAGATTGCGACCCTGCTCACTGAACTTGAGAGCCATTATGAAATTCCACCCTCTATGCTGGCAGAGTTACTGTTTGAATTCCTGATGATCGAAATGGAACCGGATGATCCTATTACACCTCAAAGTGCTACAGTTTGGTTCGCTCAATTAAATCGCTTTAAAGATGCGCTTCAATCCAAAATTGATCGGATTGAGAATCTTTATGAAGACGTTCAAAACTGAGATTTCTTTTCTATGAAGGCGATGATGGGACAATCGTGGCCAAAAACTTTTTGAACACTGCCATGAATTCCAAAATAATGACACTCGGTGTAGTATCGATTTTCAGCAGCAAAAGGACCCGTAAATTTATAGACAAGCCGCAAATGCGGTGTCTTGGGTAAAAGAAACATAACAGCAATAACAATAATCGGTAGCAGTGGAGAAAAACTTCGGAGAAATGACATACAAAACCTCCACATTATTTGAAAACATTTTGCGATCCTAGAACCACTTTGGGATCTTATATATCCTGTGACTCTTGCTTTTTTCATTTCTGTTTCCTTTTAAGATTTACCATTTAGCAATTTCAAGGTCTTTCCAAAAATACCAACCGATAAGCCCAAGAATTAAAATCGTTTCTGGACGATCCAGGTCAAACGGTAACTGAAATGAAGTGTTAAAAATGTAATTGAACCCAAGCACACTCATCTTTCCGAAGAGCCATGCATAACCACAACTAAATAGAATTGTGAATAGGATTGATAAAAGGATGGAAAAAAAGCCCATTAGAATCTTCATTTTTAATTTCCTAAGATTAGGTTATTTTCTGTTTGCTAATCTTAAGCAGTGTCCAATAACTGAAGATCATCCCGCCTTGGATAGACCAGTCCGCTAACTTAATAATTCCTATCCCATAAAAAAACATCAAGGCCCAATCCCAATATTCAGGAAGTTTCAAGGTCAAGATGTATTCAATATATAGATGGTGTAGTCCCACTGAAAAAGCACCGGTTAAAAGACACAAAAATACCGGCGTAAATATCATGAATGATGCCGCTACAAAAAACGCTTTTACCAGAGAAATATTTTCATCACACATTTCAAGCACCTTTCCTTCAATAACGAAGCCAAACTCTGCTCTTTCCGATTAACTTACTGCCGAACAGAGGATTTATATCCACTAATAGAGACCAGGGATGGACTTCATGATATCCCGTCCTTTGGGCAATAATGGGAGATTGATCCTTGATAAACAGAATGGTTTTTTGAAATCGACGCACTTCATCAGGATTAAGAAGACGCCTGGAGTTTTCGCTGATAGAAATCGTAATTTGATCACTGATATCTTGCCCCAGATTATAATTAGGCGTTTTGATTGTCTCTTCCCCAAGCATACGAGATACAAGGTCAGCGGTTTTCTGGGACTGCACACCGAATATCTGTTTCACTTCTGTTTGAGAAAGCATTGTTTCCAAAGCCTCACGGCCATAGGTCTTGGCAAATTCTTCAAGCTCCTGCAAAATAAACCAAACACGAATTCCAAATTCTCTTAAGGATGTAAGTGAGTTCGATAATCCTTCGACGCGAAAGTTTGTACATTCGTCGAGGAGAAAAAATACAGGCTTGGTGTTTTGACAACGAGTGAGTTCAGTAATCGCCGCCCAAATGAGAAGACCCAGCCACGGCGCAAAGACTTTCATCTTGGTCGGATCAGCAATGAGATAGATTGTTGCGGGATTTTTTTTCAAGTCTTTAAAGCGAAATTCACACTTACTAGTGCTCTCTGATAAATGGCCTGAACTGGCAAATGCCTCCAGCCCTTGCAATGCCCCTTCCCGGAAAGATTCGACTTGCTTCTTATCGTCAGACTCAAATTTCTTGAGCAAATCATTGCCCATATCAGCCAGGTCTCCATTTAAAACGTCAGAGCAAGCACTAATATAAAAAGCTTCCAATAGGTTACTGACATTCTTGAGCAACTTTAACAATTGACTCAAAGTGACCTGCTCTTCACTTTTTTGAGTCACTAAATAAACAAGGCCAAATACAATTAGCTTTCTAGATCCATTTCTAAAAAAGGTGTTTTCCCCTTGCGTAGGAGGCTCAGGGCAGAGTTGGAGAGCAATGGCCTGAGCATCGGCGATTAAATCCTTATGCCCGGCTTTGGTTTTCCAGTCATCAATAATGATGATCAAAGGATTATAGAGAGCCGATTCCCCAAAAATATCTTGATAAAGATTGGCGGGGTTGACGCAGTAGGTTTCCTGATTATGCTGCTCTTCACGAAGCTTTTTTGTCATGCATCCTAAAGTACCTTTTAGGTCTGTCACGACCATGGGCAAGGGGGAGTGGCAGAGCGCAGGAATAGCCATGGAAATGGTTTTTCCTTTCCCTGCGGGAGAAAGAGTCATGCCATGGGTTTCACCATCGAAAAACAAAGGCTTTCCTGTTTGATCACATCCCAAAAAAATTCCATCTGTCTCATATAAACGTGCGGATTTAATTTCTTGAGGGGTTGCCCAGGAGGCAGAGCCCCTTCTATTGGAATATCCCAACGCTTCCCGGCGGAGGAAGTAATTACTAAGCTTGTAAAAGAATAATTTAATGGTAGTCGCCGCCCCGACGATGAAGAAGAAGGCCAGGAAAATTGGGTAAATGCTACTGGACGTGCCGTACCAGTGAGCGGTTTTCAAATATCCCCATGCAAACAATACGGTGAATAAAATAGTAACTAAAAGTGATGATTGTTCTTGTTTGGTAGGCATGATTTATGATCCTTATATTTTGGGACCACGTTTCTGTTTATTTCCTGATGCTTATGATCTTTAAGGGATCAATGATTAAACATTGAAGACTCGTGGCTTTCCGTCTCTTCATGGTTTCTTTAATGCAAGCTCCCTTGTTCCCTCTGGTTGCTTTAATCTGAAATTTACGGCCAAAGGTCTTATTATCAATAGAAATGCGGAATTCGCCGTTTATATGATCACGCACATTCCCCGCAAAAAAATTAACGGCTAGGACCAGTTGCCCCAGATCAATCGGTTTGTGAAAGATAATCGTTTCAAAGCTATTGCTTGCTTGAGGAGACCCTCGAAAATCTTTTATATACTTTCCTTCTTCTGACTCTGAATTCCTAAAGTAGATAGTTGCCGCACGAGGGTTGGGGCGGGCATATAAATCCAGATCGCATTTTTTGCAATCCCATGTGATGCTCACTTCAACATTGTTGGCTTGTTTCATGGATGTTAGCGATACAGGGATAGTGCTTAAAGGGCGCTCATAAATGGACACCCTTTTTTTGATCTCCTTGGGGCGGTAAAGGATCATTTCGAGCTTATCGTTTTGTCTTAAAACGTAATTGTGTTTTGGAGCCTGTGCCTTTTCTTTTAGGCGTTGAAAGAGTGTAGGCAAGTCACTGGTGAATGTGGCCAACTGTCCACCTTGTCTTTCCAGAAAGAGAGTCCAGAACCTTTTGACAAAGAATCCTTGGATGTCTTCTAGTTTTAAGCCAGTATTGGGATATGCTAAATGGACATGGAAATTCCTTAGAAGCTCCGTATTGCCGGTCATTCCAAAAAGGCTTTGCCCCATGGACACTTGCAAATGACCATCGCTAGGAACATGGCCCCTGGCCATTGAAAAATCCTTTTCTGTGGGAGAATCATACAAAGGAGAGCCAAGGATTAAAATATCGGTCTCTTTATTAAGGGAAAGGTTTTCACCCAGGAAGCGTAAAAATTGTGGCAAACGGATAGCCCCAGTAACAGAAGGCATATTTTCACCGCCTGGTTTCACAGCATTGTTTGCAAACTGAAGAAGTTTTTTGACGACCCTTTTGTTGACCAATAGTTTTGCCTTTTGATGGCGATAAGCTTTTTTGTTGGGTACTGCAAAGGTTCCGATGGATGAGAGACGATACGCATCATAGATACGGGCGGAATTCCCCGGTTCCACTGATTCCAGAAGAAAGCCAATGACCGCTTTAATCTGTTCCTTTGAAGCAGTCTTCTCCATATAGGGGGATAGACCGACAATCAAATCCCGTGAATAAGCGTTTGTGCTATGGATCATAAAAGAGGTGAGAACCATTGTTATCAGGATAAATTTTTTCATGGTAAGTCTCCTTATTGTGAATGGAGTTCGGAATTAAGCGATGAGTTGTCATACTTCAATTTCAGACTCGTATATTTTGAAACGACTTTGTTGGTATAGGCCTGACGCTTGGACTCCAGTTGTTTCATCCTCCCGCGTTTGCTCCCTAGTTCTTTAGAAAGCAATTCATGCTCGTGACGATGGTTTTTAAGGACTTCATCAATTGCAATATGTTCCGGGTTTGGAACGAGAGAGTCTGGCGCGTAGCGGCACGATATGCCTGATGCCGCAAAATATAAAGTGACGCTGACTAGGAGTTCTGCCATTAACTGTGCCCCGACCATGACGGAACCTGATCCATTGGATTCACCTAAATTATCCAGATCAATTTCATTTGAAATGCCAGGGAAATGAATTGAAAATTGGAAGACCCAAAACAGAAGAAAAATGATTGCGGCGAAGAAAGTGAATCGGGTGTATCGCTTGCGGGAACAGTCTTCCTCAAGTGTGTCTCGTAGAAATTTTAGAGAAAAGGTTCCGGCGGGAAATAAAAAGCTCAGTAATAAAGCAAGGAATGGATTATCAAGAAAAACAGGAAGGCCTGTTGCAAGAATGTTTGAGTAAACATTTGCTCCTCCTACCCACAGTATCACTAGCATAGAAAATACTAAGATCAGAAAAGAAAATTTGTCTTCATTTGACCAATCGCGGAAGGAGACTTTATTATTCTTGCCTTTGAGAACACCGCCTCGAATATACGATTTTATTTTTTCCTTTTTAGCCTCAAGTTTTTCCAGGGTGATACTTAAACGCTGATGACGTGCATCAATAGTTTTGACTTGGGTTTTTAAACTCTCATACTCTTCACCTTGAGTGCTGTCAAACTCCAGGCCCGCCTGTTCAACCAGTGAATCTCTGGATTGTTCGAAATTGCTCTGACATAAATGCGAGCTGATGAAACTATTCATTGACGACATCAAGCCAGCAGTGCCATTTCCATTATTTTTGTGAATGTCAATTGTAGGGTGTTCCATAGGCCCATCCTCCCCAGGTGATTTTTGTATTTGCCACCATCGTAAATCCTCTCTCTCCCGTTTCCGGGAGATTAGGGAAAAAATAATAAAAAAATCTTTCTTCAACAATTCCAGGAACAAGAACCAATCAATAAAGGATCAATTTCATAATTTTTAGATATTCCCACTCGTTAACTCCTTCTAGAGAGAAGGATTAATCATTCATCTCTGATATTATTTGATCCATCCTCTTAACCCGGGAAACAAGAAAAAAGTTTCTTCTAACTTTTATTTTTGATTGAGTCACAGTTTCAAGAAAACAAGGAGGCCGGGATTATGATTAGCCCCGACCTCCTAAACTCCATAAACCTGAGAGCCTTCTTAATCGGTCTTGCCAATCGCTCACAAACCAACGAATGGAACACCGCCGAGTAAATCGGCTATTTGACCAGGTGGTAAGTCCGTGCCACAAGATCAATCAACTTTAACAGTTCTACTTTGCTCATAATCCGTCTCGGCTTCATACCCGATTTGTCAGCCTCCAAATAAGTGGAAATAATTCTGCATCTAGCTGAATCATTCCCTAAAAGGGAATCGACCTCGGGGACAGAAAAGGGAATTCCATCTCTGTATTGCAAGCTGAAGTTTTCCAAATATAGGTAAAGAATAGTGATGGAAATAGCGTCCAGAAACTGCCTAGCGCTTAAGGGAAGCGCATTCGCCTTTTCCCAGGTTTCTTGATAATACGCCTTCTTATAAAGCTCATTTTTCGAAGCAGCAAAAATGACCTTTTTGTTATTTGGGTCATTTAATCTTCGCTTGATGAGGTGGTTCGCGTCTAATTTAGTTCCACTGAACCTCCTCAAATTTGCGAGTTGTTTTTCAAACAACTGGAGGTTTTTCGATTTTTCCCCAAGTGCGTTAGCATAGGGTTTTACCTTTCTGTCTTTTTTATCCATTTTGACTCTCCTTAAGTGAAGAGCCTCGAGGCTATTTTTAAAGTTAAAAAATAATCAGCTGAGGGTATTAGTATGGAGCTAGTCTAAATTATTGTAAAACAGAGGGTTAACGGAGTATTACGGATTATCTACGGAGTAAAATCGCACCAAACTTGACAGAAGAAAAACAAATATGGCAATAGTAGTCTTTGTATTTGATTTAAAAAGAGTAAAGAGAGTTTGTTTTGAAGGAAGTACCGGAGGTAGGATCGTATACAGTGGAAATTATCGCTGATGATTCGGAAACATATGACCACACTGTAGAATTCTACAATTGTCTTAAAGAATCCTGGCTACAGGAAGGACTCGTTCACCGAAGAGGTGGGCCGGCAATTGTTCGACGTGACCAAAGTTCTGGTAAAATTATTTCGCAAGAATGGCTTGAGGAGGGTAAACGCCATCGTATTGACTCACCTGCATTTATCTATGAACGTAATGAAAGAAAGATAGAAGCTTGGTATGAGAAGGGCAAACGCCACAGACTGGATGGTCCAAGCTTGGTTGATATCTATAATCATAGGGGAATGGTATGGAGGGAAGAATGGCAAGTAAACGGGAAATACCATCGCGTGGAAGGACCGGCAATTATTCGCAGAGATCCTGAAACAGGAATTGCTCTTTTTGAATCCTGGTATAGAGAAGGTGAATACCATCGGGAAAATAACAAGCCAGCCATTATATGTCGGTCGGAAGAAGATGGACTAGCTTATTCAGAGGGATGGTATCAACACGGAAAATTGCATCGCACAGGCGGCCCTGCAAAAGTGGACCGCGAAGGAGAGTTTGGAGAAATAATTAAATTTGAATATTACGAACTCGGCGAAAAAATAAATTCTTCCAAACCGGCTTCTATCAACCTTTCATTCTAATAAAATAATTTTTTGGGCGCGCTAAATTAGCCTTAATTCTTGTGTAAGGTGTTTTATGGTAAATCCTAACAATGGATTTAAGATAGATGCAGGGAAAATAAAAAAAAGTTTAAAAGAAAATAAAACAACTGGGGTAAAACTCTTAAAGGAACTTGCGAGTCTTGTAAGAGAATTAGCCAAAGAAAAATTCCAGCCAGACATAAACTTCCTTGAACAATTATATGATGAGATAGACCCTATTAGGGGAAAACTGAATACACGCTGGAAATATGAAGATGACTATGTTCCAGGACAGAATGCAAAGGGTCGATACATTAGCGATCAATTACGTAGTTTTGAGAAAGGAGAAAGCCCAGGGCAGGCCGGTCCGTATTTAGCGTGGATATGTCGGGAAATCTCTGAAAACAAAGTAAACCTCGAACCGCATGAATACGAAGAGGAGTTTATAGAGAAATTCAGGGGAAAAGTTCAAAGTTTCTATAAAAAAATAGGTCGGCTTAAACCAAGGGAGTACAAATTCCCCTCAAAAACTGACCGACCTTCTGAAGCCGAGTCACCTTCATCATCGTCCGATTTAGACGCAACCTCATCTGAAAAAACGGGTGACACTGAGTCCCCGATTCATGATGATCTTTTAAACAAAATCCCACCAGAATTTAATAAAGCGTACAGTGATTTCTTTTTAGAATACCAAGGTGATAAAAATAACCCTCGTGCTTTTGGCGGTCGGAGCGAAGAGATCAAGAAACTCAATAAATGGCTCAACAATCCTGAAGCCTCAGGAAAACTATTACTGACCACCCCTGCTGGTATGGGCAAATCCGCCCTTTTGTTCAACTGGACCCAACAAATTTCAAAGGATGAAAGTAATGATTGGGAAGTCGTTTTTATTCCCATCAGTATCCGTTTTGGGAGCAGCCAAAAAGAAACCTTTTTCCCCGCTCTAGCCAAAAAATTGGCTGCCCTGTATCAAAAAGAGTTTTCGTCAACAGTAAACGGGACCATCAATGCTGTTTATTGTCAGCACTCTGTTGAAGAGTGGCTTGCAAATCCGTTGCCTGATGGCCGTAAACTCCTGATTGTAATTGATGGAATGGATGAGGTCACTGGCGGAAAACTTGTTGGCGGTTTCTTAGCAAGGCAGGCATCTGGAGTAAAGGTTGTCGTCGCGGCTCGATTGCTGGCAACAGATGAGGGAAAAGAAGGTTGGATGGAGCGTCTGCACTGGGATTCTATCCGCAATTCCGTGAATACTATGGATCTCGGCCCATTATCGTGCGATGGGATTCGAGATGTTATCAAACAAATGGTAATAAAGGACGCGTATCAGAATAAATGGGAGGAAAGAGACGGGATATTGGATCGCTTAACAGAATTAACTGAGGGCGATCCGTTACTGGTCCGGTTTTATGTTGAAGATTTATGGTCGAACCGTGACTGCCGCCGCCCAAAACTGGAAGTGTCTGACCTAAAAGATAGTAAAAAAGGTTACGAGGGTTATTTCAAAAAATGGTGGAAGGATCAAATCGATTTCTGGGCACTAAACAAATCCTCACCCTTTGAAGATCAAGGGCGAGTTTGTCTCGCCATTCTGGCTTGCGCCAAAGGCCCACTCAGAACACAAGACATAGAGGATATTCTTCAGTACGTAAATTACAAATCCTTTGACGTTCGTGACTTCGTCTCCCAATTTTCCAGATTTATTATCGGTCAGGGCGTTGAGACTGGGTTTGTGTTTTCCCATCCTAAATTGAATGAGTTTTTTGAAACGTCAGACATTATTGGAATAAGGATAGTTAAAAAAGTGAAAGATGCTTTTCTCACTTGGGGAAAAGATATTTTAGTCTGGCTTGAAGATGGTAGCTTGGAACCCGAAAACCCTGATGAATTAGGTTATCTTTTGCGATTTTACTCCGATCATCTTGGGGATAGCGGTAAGAAAGTTCAATTGAAAGATGCAATGGCGTTGGTCAGTAACGGCTGGCGCAAGGCTTGGTACGCCTATGAAGGGGGTTATGCCGGTTTCGCGGGGAATGTCCAATTTGCCTGGAGTCGGGCAGAGCAACTTGACAAGAATAACAAAACAGAACTAGTTCCTAATTTTGGAGATCAGGTTTGTTGCGTCCTTTGCCTCTCGTCGATTGCCACCCTTGGAACGAATATACCAGCAAATATTTTGGTCTTAAGTTTGGATACGAAAGTACTAAAACCCGAGCAGGTGTTGAACCTGATTGATCAAAAGACAAGCGAAGTTGATCGTGCTAAAACCCTCGCTTTAGTTGCACCGTATCTTATCGAGCCGAATATAATTGAGGCTTTGAAAATAGCTCGGAAAATTTTGGATGAAAAATACCGGACCGAAGCTTTAGCGGCTCTTTCGCCACAACTCAAAGAATCCCAACGTAAAGAGGTTATTTCAGAGATCTTAAAGGCAGTTCGAAATATTTCCGATAAATTATTCCGAGGCAAAACTTTAACGGTCCTGGTGCCACATTTAGAAGAATCTCACCGAGAAGAAGTGGTTGCAGAAGTTCTAGAATTAGCTCGTGATATTTGGGATGAAGAGTGTCGAGCCAAAATTTTAATCGCTCTGATTCCATGTCTTAAAGAATCTCACCGAGAAAAAGTGGTAGGAAAAGCTCTAGAATTAGCTAGTGAAATTTTGGATGAGGAGTATCGGGCCAAAGCTTTAAATGCTCTGATTCCGTGTTTAGGAGAATCTCACCGAGAAAAAGTGATTGCAGAAGCATTGGCCATAGCTTCCGGAATTAAATTTAAGGATACCAAAGCCAAAGCTTTAACTACTTTGATTCCGTGTCTTGATGAAACTCACCGAGAAAAAGTTGTTGCAGAAGCATTGGCCGCAGTTTCCGGAATTAAATTTAGGGCCACCGAAGCCAAAGCTTTAACCGCTTTGATTCCGTATCTTGATGAAACTCACCGAGAAAAAGTAGTTGCAGAAGCTCTAGGATTAGCTCGTGATATTTGGGGTAAGGAGTGTCGGGTCAAAGCTTTAACCGCTTTGATTCCGTATCTTGATGAAACTCACCGAGAAAAAGTTGTTGCAGAAGCTCTAGGATTGGCTCGTGATATTTGGGATAAGGAGTGTCGGGTCAAAGCTTTAGCCGCTTTGATTCCGTATCTTGATGAAACTCACCGAAAAGAAATAGTTATAGAGGTATTGGCCACCACTCGAAAAATTGCGAATAATGAAGAGAATCAGGCCAAAGCTTTAACCGCTCTGATCCCGTATCTTGATGAAACTCACCGAGAAAAAGTAGTTGCAAAAACTCTAAGATTAGCTCGTGATATTCGGGATGAGGAGTGTCGGGGCAAAGCTTTAACCGCTCTGATCCCGTGTCTTGATGGAACTCACCGAGAAAAAGTAGTTGCAGAGGTATTGGTCACCATTCGCAAAATTGCAGATGAAGAGTTTCGGGCCAAAGCTATAACCGCTCTTATTCCGTGTCTTGAAGACCCCAAACGTAAAGAGATGATTACAGAAACTTTAATGGCGGTTCGAGAAATGTCAGATAAGGAGTGTCGAGCCGAAATTTTAACTGCTTTGATTCCATGTCTTGAAGAATTTCACCGGAAAGAAATAGTTACAGAGATATTGGCCACCACTCGCAAAATTGCGGATGAAGATTTTCGGGCAATAGCTTTAACCACTCTGATCCCGTGTCTTGAAGAATCTCATCGAGAAAAAGAAGTTGCAGAAGCTCTAGAATTAGCTCGTGATATTTTTGATGAGGAGTGTCGAACCGAAATTTTAACTGCTCTGATTCCGTATCTTGAAGAATTTCACCGGGAAAAAGTGATCACAGAGGTATTGGTCACCATTCGCGAAAATGAAGATGAAGATTTTCGGGCCAAAGCTTTAACCACTCTGATTTCGAGTCTTGATGAATCTCATCGAGAAAAAGAGGTTGCAGAAGCTCTAGCCGCAACTCGCGGAATTTTAGATGAGGAGTATCGAGCCAAAACCTTAATCGCCCTAGCTCCAAACTTAAAAAATAAAGAATTCTCTTTTACAATTAAAGAAATATTAATTTCCTGCAGTAGTATGGAACGCGATAAAGCCTTAACCCTAATTCCCGATTTATCTTCACTTATTCTGCTACGATGTTCTACCAACCAGGCTAACAAGGTTGCTCGGGGCATATTAGATGTTACTTCATGGTGGCCTTAAACCACTTAGACCTTTGGAAAATTCATTCGCATAAATGCTTTTGAAAGGGTATCTCTGGAGCAACCCAGTTTTTTGGCCCATTCGGTGGTGATTTTGGCATGGGCCTTTCAGATTTGTTTTTCACTCAGCTTGAAGGGCCGTCTGATATGCTTTCCTCCCGCCTTAAATTTTTCCCAAAAATTTTCGATCTCAACCTCAATATGAAAACCTTTTGTTGTGTGTGTTCTAAAAAAACCTGCCGTTAACCTTTTCTTAAAACCCTGGGTTGTATTATGAAAATATACACAACTTTATTCGGGTAATGCCTTTCGGCTTAATTTTTTAAATTCCTAAGGAAACCACTCAAAAATATTTTCATATTTCCCGGATTGTAGTGTTTTTTTCGTCAGTCTCCCGAAAGAGAAAAACTTGAGTGGTAGGTTATTTATGACAATCAATAGGTTGCCAATTTCTTCTGATTACGTTGTAACAATAATTTTCCGTGAATTTATCATGTCCATAGATATCAAAAAATACCGCAAATACGTCGATGATTTTGATCTGACAGAAGGACAGAAAGTGGAACTGATCCAAACTGTTAGATCGATCATGGAGAGTTTTGTCGATAAAGCCTTTGGCCTGCATCCGGTGCAACAATGCCTAAAGGATTTACAGAGTCCAGTTAAAGCGGTAAAATCCAACAAATCACAAAACCATTTAAGGAATAAATCGGCTCCTCAATTGGAGCAGGAAATTAATTCTAGTAAAGTAAGGAAAGAGACCGGGCCCTATGTCAGACCAAAATAAAGCAATCATATATTGCCGCGTATCTAGCAATGTCCAGCTGGCCAAAGGCGATGGTCTAGCCTCTCAGGAAACAAGATGCCGCGAATATGCTAAACATAAAAACTATGAAGTAGTTGAAGTGTTTAAGGATGAAGGTGTATCCGGCGGAATGATTGAACGTCCTAGCATGCAAGCCATGCTCAAATTTCTGAGAACAAAAAAATCCCAAAAACTTGTTGTGATCATCGACGATATCAGCCGCCTAGCCCGAGGATTAGAAGCCCATATTCAACTCCGGGCAGCAATTGGCGTAGCAGGTGGCATGCTTGAATCGCCATCAATTGAATTTGGAGAAGACTCTGATAGTCAGCTCGTAGAGAATTTATTAGCTAGTGTCAGTCAACATTCACGCCAAAAAAACGCCGAACAAGTGAAGCACCGGATGCGAGCGCGGATGATGAATGGTTACTGGACGTTCTATCCAATCGCTGGTTACCGTTATGAGCGTGTCAGCGGCCACGGAAAACTATTGGTAAGAAACGAACCGGTTGCCAGTCTTGTCAAAGAGGCACTTGAAAGTTACGCCTCAGGACGTTTTGAAACGCAAACCGAGGTAAAACGTTTTCTAGAGAGTTGTACTGAATTCCCAAAAAGTAAAAAGGGCGTTGTTCATCCTCAGTTTGTCCAGGACATGTTGATGAGGTCGCTATACGCCGGGTACATTGATTTCCCAAAATGGGGCATTTCCCTTCACCCTGCCAAGCACGAGCCACTCATAGACTTTGAAACCTGGCAGGCAATCCAGAACCGATTAAAGGGACAGGCCAAGGCACCTGCACGCAAGGACATCCACGATGATTTTCCATTGAGAGGCTTTGTCATCTGCGGGTGCTGTGGGCATCCCGTAACTGCTGGATGGTCCAAGGGACGAAATACCAAGTATCCCTATTATCTTTGCCATAATAAAGATTGTGCGGACTACAGGAAATCGGTACGCAAAGAAAAGATCGAAAAAGAGTTTGAGGAGCTATTGATCAATCTCAGGCCCACACAGAACCTGTTTTACATGGCGACCGATATGTTTCGGGAACTATGGGAGGATCGCCTGAAACGCTCAGGAGAAGAAGCGGCCTCCATACAAAAAGAAATCAAGAAAATTGACCGAAAGGTTGGACAGTTTCTTGATCGGATCGTGGAAACTGACAGTCTCGCCTTACTCACGACCTACGAAAACCAGGTCCGAAAACTGGAAGAAAAGAAGATATTACTCAAGGAAAAGGTCCAAAATTGCGGTCGTCCCCTGGACACCTTCGACGATACTTTTCGAACCGCTTTTGGATTCCTGTCAAACCCTTATAAACTATGGGATTCTGACAGGTTAGAAGACAAAAGATCAGTGTTAAAACTGGTATTTGCGAAGCGTCTACCCTACTACCGAAATGAGGGATTTCGAACCGCCGCTATCTCGCTCCCCTTCTCACTTTTAGAGGGTTTGAAGGGGGGTAAATATGAAATGGTGGAGGCGGGGGGAATCGAACCCCCGTCCGAAAGCCGTTAATCGAAGGCTTCTACATGCTTAGTCCGTGAAGGGTATCTCACCGGCATTTAATTCCCACGGACAGGATTCCATGCCAGCCAGTTTCCTGAGTCTTACCTCATGATCCGGAAACAGAAACCATGAAGCCAGTTCGCTGTGCTGACGTCCGCATCCCCCCCGCGAACAAAGGAGGAGAAGACGGTAACTGCTTAAGGGTTAGTTAAGCTGCTACTGCGATTTCATAATCATTGGCGATTATGGAATAGTGCCGTTTTTTAACGGGCCAACGGCATCCCGTGCATGCTTCCTTCGTCTCTGTACTCCCGTCGAACCCTGGTCGCCCCCAAATTTTATGGAGTGGAGATGAGACACCTTACATCTATATATTACATCATCATCAATTTTTAGCCAACCGCCCGGCAAGTCAACTCGGAGAAATCCTGGAAGTCTGTGTGGATTTGACTCTATAATACGGACACGTGCCTGACTTCAGGCAGATGGTGGGTTGGGCTCGACACTCGAGGCATCGGTTTTTAGCCCAGCCTTGTAATCTTTGACCTTGGCCTCAATTTTCTCGCGGCAACGCTTGGCTCCACATTGACCGGTTCCCACGCGGATCTGTCGGCGCAGGGCCTCAAACGAAAGACATCCTCCGCGCATGGCCTTCATGATGGTGCCACCTGTAATACTGCGACAGATGCATACCTTTTTGAAGTGATCAATGAGCTGGCTTTGAGTGGTCATGGGTCCTTCCCGCCGGACGTCTCTTTTTTTAACGAAGACAATAAATCATTCAAAGGAATTCTAAGAGTACATTTGAAAATTCAATAAAATTTTGTTCCGGCAACCCCCTTCAAACTCTTGGCGGAGGCTTGACGGGCTGAAATCTGCTTGACCACAAAATACTTCCAGAGTGCATCATAAAATGGTCAAGAACCGCTGGTCGCGTTCTTGAATTTTCAGTCGACTGCATGGCCCACCGGGCATCAAAAACCCTGGTTAGATTTGCCCAAACCGTTTATCTACTATAACTTAAAGCCTGTGAAGTCTCAACCGCAATACGATTTTACGAAACGACTGGCCCTGTCCGGCCTCACCGGGCTCCTGCTGGCCCTGTCTTTTCCAAAGTTCGACCTGGCCCCGTTGGCCTTGCTTGCGTTTCTTCCGTTATTTTTCGCGACTCATTCTCTTTCCGCGAAAAAATCCGCGCTGTGCGGATTCGTCGCCGGACTTGTGTTCTACACCATCGGTCTCAGTTGGGTGGTCAACACGATGGTCGACTATGGCAACCTGCCTGTCGCTGTCAGTTGGGCCGTGCTCATGTTGCTGGTCGCATTTCTTAGTGCTTATATGGGACTGTTTTGCTTTCTGGCGAAATTTCTGGTGCGCGGCAATCACTTACTGTTCTTTTTGATCGCGCCCGCCCTCTGGACCTCTCTCGAATATTTCCGTTCAACGTTCGGCGTGTTTGCTTTTTCCTGGCTCGGCCTCGGCTATTCCCAATCCTCAAACCTGCCGCTCATCCAGATCGCAGAATTCACCGGCGTGTATGGCGTAACGGCTCTCATCATGCTGGTCAACGGCGCACTGTTTTATTTTTTCCATCCGGACACAAACCGGCAAGCCGGTTTTTCAAAATGGCGTTGGCCGGTTGCGGTGATGACGTTGACCGTGTTTGCCGGATGTTGGCTGTACGGCACACGCGCGATAGATCAACTGCACACTGCTGAGAAATCTTCTTCGACAGAGAACACCATCACCGTTGCGCTCCTGCAAGGCAACATCGCCCAACAAATGAAATGGGACCCGGCGCACAAGGATGAAGTCCTTGACCGCTACTTCAAGCTCACGCAAAAAGCCGCACAGGCAGAGCCGGATTTAATCGTCTGGCCCGAAGCGGCAACGCCGTTTTATTTTGGAGCCGATCCCCGGCGCACGCGTCTCCTGCAATTGCAGTTGGAGGCAACGGGAATCCCGACCGTCATCGGGAGCCCCACCATGATTCAAAATGAAAATCCTGCAACGCCCGACACACGCCCGACACGTTCTTATTTTAACAGCGCGTTTTATTTTGACGGGCAGGGAAATGTGAAAGGCCGTTACGACAAAACCCACCTTGTGCCATTCGGCGAGTTTGTGCCCTTTAGGAAACTGCTCTTCTTCGTGGAAAAAATGGTTGTGGGGATTGGTGATTTCGGTCGCGGCGAAACCTTCGATGTTTTCGAGGTGAAGGGCAAGAAGTTTGGCGTGAACATCTGCTATGAAATTATATTTCCAGATCTGGTGCGGCAACCCGTAAAAAATGGCGCGCAGTTTTTGATCAACATCACCAACGATGCCTGGTTTGGAAGGAGTGCCGCCTCTTACCAACACATCGCTATCGGCACATTGCGGGCCGTAGAAAACCGCGTGCCTATTGTCCGCTCAGCCAATACCGGGATCACCGGTGTCATCACCGCCGACGGAGCGATTCATAAAGCGACCGACCTGTTTAAAGAAGCCGTCGTGGTTTCTGCCATTATGCCCCGAACCGGCGACCCCACATTTTACGCAAGAATGGGCGATATTTTTTCCTGGCTCTGCTTCGGCATCACCGTTGCTCTTGGATTTTTATCGAGGATAAAAATAAAGCCAGAGTGATTAAACAAAACCACTGTTCTCAACCTATAGTCAATAAAGGACCCGACCCCTTTACCTTTACTTCAGATTTTGGTATCGGTTATTTCGATATTTACTTGGCGAAAAATGCCTTCATTTTCATGTCCTCGCCAACTATGTGATCAACAAGCCAATTCCGAAGCACTTCAAAAATCTGCCCAACATGTTTTGGTCTTACTTCATCTGATTTATTAATTTTTAGGAGTTCTATTATTTCAGCCACCTGTTCCTTAAGTTTCTCGTGCCCCTTTTTATTGGACTCATAATGCGGGAATTTATTTTCAAGCTGAAATTGCTCTTCCTGATCAAAATGAAAATGAGTGTATTCCTCCAAGTGAGCTAAATGCTCTAGAAACATTTTCCTATTTAAACCACAGTTCGCAGCAGCTTCAATCGTATTTATTAAACATACTAAATATTTATGTTGATCATCCACAGCTTTAATGCCTACGCTTAACTCCTCTTTCCAATAAAATGACATATTTCCCCTGTTCTAATAATTAGTTTATTGACTCTATCCAGTTTTCGATAAATCAAAACCCAATACTTCTTGGTTTTATTACACTCAACAATATACTGCGTTTTTTACTCCATCCGCTTTCCCCGCTTCACAACAGCCACTAGTCGATCAGCAATCTGCGTCACCTTGACGTGGGAATAGTGCTTCTTAATCATATCAACGCTAGTACCCATATTTTCTGCTAGAAAGAACACATCAACGTTTCCGTATGGCAGTCGAAATGTTCCATTACAAGTGTCTAAAGGAAATAATTTAACACATTGCAAATATCTCTAGGCTAAAGTTACGTCAAGGGGCAAATTATTATGGTAGCATTATGACAATATAAAGGGTCACCCATTAGCAGGCTCCGTGTCAATGGACAAAGATGTCCCCTCCCTCGAAAAGTGATTTCTTTTCGAAGTTAAATTTCTTTTCAAACAGGCCGGAGCTTTACGTTACGCATCCTGGTTTTCGTTTTGGGGGATGTCGTTCCCTAGGAAGGGGTCGGAAGAGGTCAAGTCCTTTATTGACTATAGGTTGTGAATCACCCTGTTCTCTGCTGGCTGTGCGCCAGCACCCACATTGGGGTGAGCTAGCGGGCTGAAGCTTTTCTAAGCACATATAAAGGGGTCTAAAGGTAAAGGGGTCAAATCCTTTATTGACTATAGGTTGTGAGTCACCCTGCTTCGCGCCCCTCCCCTTTCAAGGGGAGGGATAATTAAACACGGTTTATTGATTGACCCCACGGTTCGTTGAGAACCTCGTTTTTGATTATAGAGTTATCCAAAGGTCTCATCGCGAAAGTAGGAATAATTTAACTGCAATTCCGAACGGTTTTTTGTTAGCCCCACCGCAAGGTGGGGCGAGGAAAAGCTTGTAAAAATCCCAGTGATATAACCCAGTAGAGTTGCCCATTAGCCCCACCGGACCTGGCGATCAGCCAACTGGAAACATTTTGCAATGCGCTCTGAGAATCTTGCCAGCACAAAACGGGTCAGTATGTTACTCCCACCGAAAAGTGGCGCAAGGTGGTTGCTCCTGTAACTGCTCTCCCTTACAATCACTGATATGAAATACGATGCGATTATTATCGGAGCCGGGCTGTCCGGCCTTGCGGCGGGTATTCGCCTTGCCATGTTCGACAAGAAATCCCTCATCCTTGAGAAGCATGTTGAGATCGGCGGACTCAACTCGTTTTACGCGAGGAAGGGGCGTACGTTCGATGTTGGACTGCACGCGATGACCAACTTTTCGCCGCGTGGGGTGCGTACTTCTCCGCTGGGAAAACTGCTCAAGCAATTGCGCTTCAAGCACGAGGAGTTTCGCCTGTGCGAGCAGGGCACATCGGAAATTCGTTTCCCGGACAACCATCTGTCGTTCTCCAATGATTTTGTTTTGCTGGAAGAAGAAGTGGCGCGGGAATTTCCGAAGCAAAGTGATGGCTTCCGCAAACTCACCAAGCTCATCCGCGAGTTCGATGAACTCAATCTGGACGACCATTCCAAAGTATCCTCGCGCGAGGTGATCGAGTCCTGCCTCACTGATCCGGTACTGATCGACATGATCTTTTGTCCGCTGATGTATTACGGCAACGCGTCTGAAGGCGACATGGATTTTTACCAGTTCGTCATCATGTTTCAGGCGGTCTTTATGGAAGGCTTTGCCAAGCCCATCGGCGGCATGCCTTTTATATTGAACTTGCTCCGCGAAAAATTTGTATCACTCGGTGGCGAGTTGCGCATGGGCGTGCCGGTGATGGCTCTGCATTCTGAGGGTGAAGAGCTACGCTCGGTGGAGCTTGCCGAAGGCGAAACGCTGGAAGCAGATTATGTAATTTCATCGGCGGGTTATGTGGAGACGCTTAACCTTTGCCAACCTTCGGAGTCGTCGAAGGATCAGCACCCGGTGGGCCGGATGTCGTTCACCGAATCCATTTTTGTGCTCGACCATCAGCCAAAGGATTTGGGTTTTGATAAAAGCATCGTATTTTTTTGCACCTCATCGCGTTTCAACTATCGCGTGCCGGGCGAGTTGACGGATGTCACTTCCGGCGTTCTGTGTGCGCCGAATAATTTTCAGTATCCGCAAGCTCTAAAGGAAGGCGTTCTGCGCCTGACCAACCAGGCTAATTTTGAGCTGTGGGACAAGCTACCGCGCTCAGATTATCGGTCTGCCAAAAAAATGGAGCGAGAGCGATCGCTCGACGAATTGCTCAAGTTTTTCCCTGATTTCCGACACAATGTGGTGTTTTTGGACACTTTTACTCCAAAAACCATAAAAAAATACACGGGCCATCTGAATGGCGCGGTGTATGGCTCTCCGCAGAAGGTCAAGGACGGTTGTACTCCACTGCGTAACCTCTTTATTTGCGGGACAGATCAAGGGTTTTTGGGTATCATTGGGGCGACATTGAGCGGTATTTCAATGGCTAACAGGCATGTGTTGCAAGCTGACCGCCCGACAATAAAGCAAGCAGGAGATGTGCATGGCTAAGAAGAACTGGTTGAAAGGGGCTCATTCGGCTTACGACACGATCATCATCGGAAGTGGGCTTGGGGGCATGACCGCCGCCAACCTGCTGGCCAAATTCGGTCACCGGGTTTTGATTCTTGAACATCATTATAATTTTGGTGGTCTCGCGACCTGGTTCAAGCGCAAGGGCGGGCACATTCTGGATATCTCCCTGCACGGGTTCCCGATCGGCATGATCAAAACCTGTCGCAAATACTGGAGTCGTGAAGTGGCCGATTCTATTGTCCGCCTCAAGAGTGTTCGTTTTGACAACCCGCAGTTTTCGTTTGGTACCTCATTCGACAAGGAAGATTTTACCAAGTTGATGCGCGAGCGTTTTGGTGTGCTCAAGGAAACGGTGGATGATTTTTTTCAAACTGCGCGCAACATGAATTTTTTCGATGACCTGTCGATGACCACGCAAGAATTGTTCGAAAAGTTTTTCCCCGGTCGCAACGACATCCACCGCCTGCTGATGGAGCCGATCACCTACGCCAACGGTTCCACCCTGAACGATCCCGCCCTCACTTACGGCATCGTATTTTCCAATTTTATGGACAAGGGTGTTTACACCTTTAAAGGAGGCACGGACCAGCTCATCAAAAAGATGAAGAAAGAGCTTAAGAAAAATGGTGTGGATGTGCGCAATCACTGTCTCGTCGATAAAATTCTAATTGAAGATAAAACCGTCAAAGGCGTTCGCGTCAACGGTCGCGAAATTTTTGCAGAAGCGGTGCTGTCGAATTCCAATCTCCTGTCGACGATCAACAAGCTGGCAGGGCAGGAGCATTTCAGCCCGGCGTTTCTGGACGAAGTTAGCAAAGTGCGTCTCAATGACAGCAGTTGCCAGGTGTATATGGGAATCAAAAAAGGCGAGACCATTCCCAACGTAGGTGATTTAATATTCACCTCTGAGGAGGATGAGTTTACTTCCGAGTCCCTGCTGGAGCCGAAGACACGGAGCAGGACGTTTTCCTTTTACTATCCGGAAACGCGCCCTGGGCAGAACCAATACGCCATCGTGTCTTCAACCAATGCGCGTTTCAAGGATTGGGCGGATTTGAGCGAAGGGGATTACCTTCAGAAAAAAGATGAACTGATCGAAAAGACGCTGATCTGTCTGGAAAAATATGTTCCCGATGTCCGCGGAAAAATCGACCACATCGAAGCGTCCACACCGATGACGTTCAAGCGATACACGAAGCATCCCGGCGGCGCATCCTTCGGCACCAAGTTTGAGGGGTTGAAAGTCAGCAAGGATCTGCCGAAAGAAATTGCCGGGCTGTTCCATGCCGGTTCGGTGGGGATCATCATGTCCGGCTGGCTCGGCGCGGCTAACTATGGCGTGATCGTTGCCAATGAAGTCGATAAGTTTTTGCGCAGGGTACGTCAGCCCAAACAAAAACTGGAAGCCGCCAACGTTTAGACCTGGATGGACGGCGAACAAAAATCCTTCAGGCAAACTAATAGAAATGTTTTGAGGTGAATTCAATATTCCCCCTTTTAAAGGGGGAAGGCGAAGCCAGGGGGCTTGAGCGGTTCGGAATATTTTTAAACCTCGCAGTCTAAAAAAATAATCAATGAAAAAAGAAAAATCCCCCCAGCCCCCTTTAAAAGGGGGAGAAATACATAGCCCAAAAAATAAACTCCAAGATTAAATTTTCAGAGGGTAAGGTAGCCGGGGACACACCGGACCTTGCAGTTGGCGGAAGTAAAACCCTTAAGTCATGTGCTCTTGGAATTTGGTTCGTGCATAAACGGTAAGCTAGTTAGCCCCACCGCAAGGTGGTGCGATGCGCTTAATAATTATTGTTGGCTCAAACCGGGTCAGCCAACTGCTCCACCGCAAGGTGGTTGAGGTATTTCATTGATCCAATTTGATTTTAAAGATCAGACAGTCGTTATCACAGGAGGCACGCGCGGCATTGGTCGGGCGATTGCCGAAGCGTTTTTAAAATCCGGTGCCCGTGTTCTCGCAACATTTCAAGGCAACACCGAAACCGCCAGACTTTTTGAAGAAGCGAATCAGGAACACGCCGAACGGCTCATCGTCAAGCAATGCGATGTCACCGACTATTCAGCCGTTGAAGAGTTGTTTAAATATATCGGAGAGGACCTCGGAGTCATTCAGGTGTTGATCAACAACTCCGGCATTCGCCGTGACCAGATTGTGGGTATGATGCCACGTGAAGATTGGCAAGCGGTGATCGACACCAACCTCACCGGCACGTTTTACATGAGCAAGTTCGCGGTGCAGAACATGGCGCGCAAGCGTTACGGTCGCATTGTGAATATCACCTCTCCAGTGGCGCGTTTTGGTATGCCCGGTCAAGGCAATTACGCGGCATCTAAAGCGGGGCAGATTGCCTTTTCAGCTTCGCTTTCCAAGGAAACGGCGCGTCGAAAAATCACCGTCAACTGCGTTTCGCCCGGCTTCATCGGAACGGACCTGATAGCCGACCTTCCAGAGGAGCGGGTGCAGTTGTACCTCAACCTTGTGCCAATGCGCCGCTTTGGTGAAGTGGATGAAGTCGCAAGCTCGGTATTGTTTCTTGCCAGCAAGGAAGCATCGTACATCACCGGCACGGTGCTCGAAGTCACTGGCGGTCTTTGAACCATGGACGAAATCCTCGCCCTCATCCCGCACCGTCCACCGTTTCTTTTTGTCGATGAAATCGTAAAGTTCACCGGCGATCAGATCATCACCCGCCGCAAAGTGAGCCCGGACGAGCCTTGCTTCAAAGGCCACTATCCTGATTATCCGATCATGCCCGGCGTTTTGATTTGCGAAGCCGTGTTTCAATCGGGTGCCTTATTGATGGCCAAGCGCGGCACGGATTCTACAGGCAAGGTACCGGTGCTGTCGCGGGTGCAGGGGATCAAACTCAAACAGGCGGTTTATCCAGGGGACGTGCTCGACATGACGGTCGATTATAAAGAGCATGTCGGTCCGGCATTTTATCTCAAGGGCAAAGTGCAGGTGGCGGGCAAGACCGCACTCACGGTGGATTTTACCGTGACCGTGATGGAGCGAGCGCAATGAACTGGCTCGATCTCGAAGGCAAGACGATTTTGGTGATGGGTGTCGCCAATAAAAAAAGCGTCGCGTTTCATATCGGAAAAATATTGCAGGAAGAAAAAGCAAGGGTAATTTACAGCGTCCGCACCGAAGCGAGAAAAGAAAGCGTGCAGAAGTTAGTTGGCGATGCTCCAGTGTTCGTGTGCGATGTGGAAAAGGAAGAGGACATCGCCCGGCTTCGCAAAGAAGTAGGGCAGGAAACAGACACACTGCACGGCATCGTGCACTCCATCGCGTTTGCAAATTATAGTGACGGACTCAACCCCTTCCACGAAACCGGCAAGCAGGATTTTTTACAATCGATCGACATCACCTGCTATTCGCTGATCCATACCGTCAACGCGTTTAAAGATTTGTTCGACAAGCAGGCCTCGGTGGTGACCATCGGCATTTCCACCACTCGTATGGCGGCGGAGAATTACGGTTACATGGGCCCGGCCAAAGCGGCTTTGCATTCCTCATTATGCTTCTTGGCGAAATCATTTTCAGCGTTCAGTCAGGTACGATTCAATTCGGTGAATGCCGGGTTGTTGAAGTCGTCCGCCTCTGCCGGGATTCCCGGTTACGTCGATTCCTATCTGCACGCCGAGCAGTTGACCCTGCGCAAAAAAGCCCTACAGACCGAAGAAGTTGCCAACACGGCGGTGTACCTGTTGTCGCCACGTTCTTCCGGCATCAACGCGCAGGGGATCGTCATGGATGCCGGAATGTCGGTAAATTATTTCGATAAAGATATTGTGCACAAGGCCCAGCGCCCGGAATGAGGTGCCGGACGAAAGTCCATTGCAAATCTATTCATATCTGGTTAAGCTGAATTTATAATAAGATTCACATTATTGAAGGAGAAAAGCGGATGCGAAAATTTATAGCGGCGAGCCTCATACTAACGATGGTTGCGGTGACTGGGTGCTCAACGGGTAATGTTCTGAGTGGTGCGGCGGGTGCGGCTGTCGGTGCCGGATCTTATGAATATCATCTGAAAAAAATGAAAGACAAGGTGCAAGCGGATTTTAATTCCAAGGCTATTGATAAACGCGAATACGATATTCGTATGGATCAAATCGCCCGCGACTCGGTATTCTAGCACTTTTCTCTTGGCTCAAGAGAGCTTTGCAAAAGTGCTGTGAGGGCGATTCCTTTTCCGGGATGGCCCTGTATCGTATAGGCTGGCAGGAAAACCCTTGAAAAATATATAGAAATATGTTCTTTTAAAGTATGCGTTTAACAGTGACATGTTTTCTTATAGCAGGTTTTTTATTCGTCCTGATGGGGTCCGCGCAGGCTTCTGCGCCTCACCATCATAAGGGGACAAGTCCGTTTCAAGCATCAACGGACCGACATTCCCACCCTCACTGCCCTTTATTGGGGCACCATTACGGGCCATGTCCTCATCTAAAGCATAGGCATCACACTGAAAAGTTGCCTTGTGTTATAGCCTCCGACTGTGGTGGGAGCACGCTACCGGTAGTTCCCCTGGCAGGCCATCACCTGCCGATTCCCTTGGTCATTGCTATTTTTTTACCTGATGGCCCGGATAAGGCGCGGCCTGAATTTCCAGAGTCGTTTCTGTTTTTACAGTCTGTTCAAAAAAGTATTGACCCCCCTCCGCGATCTTTCTGATCATTTTCACCTCGACATTTCACTCTAACTAAATCTGATTTTCTCTATCCCGCAGGATTGTATTTTCATGTGTGGACGCAAATGCGTTTTTGCGTGAGATAGGTCAGGTTTGGATTCCGTCCAGAGAGGCGGATGAAAATGTTCAGTGCTCCCGAAAATTCCGGCTACGCAATTTACCGTGTTCTCACGTTGCATAGTGAGGCTCATAGCCGAACCATTCTTACGGGTGCCTTTTGATCGAATTATACAGAAAGGTTGCAACCATGTTTTATTCCAGCCCTGAGTTTTTGAATAAATGTTACGCCGTTGTATTGATGTCTTTATTTTTGATAGTGGGTGCGCCCGGCGCGGAAGCCAGTTGTGGGTCTTCTAATTGTTCTTTGATTCGAAGCTCCCAGTCCGGAACAACAAACGAGGGCAAGCTTGTCATGGATGTGTCCTACCGCTATATCCCTCAAGATGATAAGAAGCGTGGGAGCAGTGATACGAATGACGTGTTGACGGCAAAAGTGGATTTTGAAAATGGAGAAATCGAGGAGCAACACCACCGCGAATTCAAGACTATTAACGAGTTGGTCCAATTCGATGCGAGTCTTGGAGTGACCGATAAATTAACCTTGGCTTTGAATGTTCCCATGATTAATGACCGTCTTCATGAGCATGATGATGAGGTGACACCGGCTGATCCGGCTGGAGAGTTTACCAATCGAGATGGAACCTCGGGTTTTGGCGACATCACGTTGATGGCGCGGTATGCCATTTTGCAAACCATCAAGCACTTGTTGGTCGGTGGAGTAGGAATCAAATTTGCTTCCGGAGAATTTGAATTAAAAGATGGGGATGGAACCATCAATGAGCCGACCCTGATGCCGGGGACTGGCTCCTACGATGCTGTCATTTCCGGTATGTATGTTTTTTCGATGATTCCCGGCAAGCTTGATTTATTCACCTCGGTGACTCACCGGTTCACTTCTTCAAACCCGCGCAATTATTTATTCGGTGACAGCACCTTCGTCGATGGCGGTGTGAATTATGCCCTGACCCAAAAGGTGAATCTCATTCTTCAGGTCAACTCCCGACTTACCGGGCGTGACCATTTTCTGAATATGCCGGTGCCCAATACCGGGTTGACGTTTGTGAACCTGACACCAGGGGTTAGCGTGCAGGCCTCTGAGAATCTCTCGCTGTATTCTCATGTACAGATTCCGATTTACCAACGAGTGAACGAAGCTAACCTGGTCCCGAGTTATGGGATTTTAATAGGAGCGTCCTATGGATTCGATGCCTTATAAGCCAGGCAAAAAACGGTACGTATTAGCAGGATTATTTATTTTCTTTCTGCTGTCCGGAATGGCCAGTCTGCCCCCCCTGATGGGGGGGCCGGCTCCGGATTTTAAACTGGAAACTGTGGAAGGTGAAAACGTGAGGTTGTCTGATCTTAAAGGCAATTTTGTGGTTTTAAACTTTTGGGCGACATGGTGTGGTCCCTGCACAAAAGAAATGCCGGAATTACAAAAAGCTCACCAATCACTGAAGGACCATAGTATAAAGATTATCGGAGTCAATCTTGCAGAGAGTCGTAGCGAAATTGATGAGTTCGCCCGAAGCCAAAATTTGAATTTCCCCTTACTGCTGGACCATTATGGTGATGTTGCTCAAGATTATGAAGTGCGTCACCTGCCCGTTACTTATTTCATTACACCCGACGGAATGGTGGAGGGAAAATTTTTTGGTGGTGGATTGACCAGAGAAACCATTGAGAAAAAAATTGCTCATCTTCAACGGGCATCGGCTACCCGAGATAAAGGTCTCCTTTCAATGCGTGAAGAGGCACTTCCCTGAAATGACATACCAAAGTTGAATGTCGTTCTTGATAATAAATTTTTATTCAATTAGTCTAGTATTGGAAGTCCAAACTTCAGGCCATATTGTTAGTAGAGAATCTTATCCAAAGGGACAGCTGATTTGCCATCGCAAAACAAGCAACTCAATCATAATGTCCAGTTGATCCTGAATGCTGTAGGTGAGGGAATTTTTTGTATTGATATTGAAGGGTTGATCACTTTTATCAATCCAGCTGGAGCAGATTTTTTAGGATATATGCCACAAGAGATAATTGGTAAACCCCTGGACATGATGATCAAGACTCTGAACTCCAGGCGAGAGTCCTGCACCGGGTCCAAAAATTCAATTTTTAAAGTTTGTCGGGATGGGCAAGTAAGCCAGAGTTTCCAGCATTTTTTCCGGCCTCGGGAGGGAAATCCTTTCCCGGTGGAATACATTGCCAGGCCCATTGTTGAAGACACGGAAATTATCGGGGCCGTCGTGACTTTCCGTAATATTTCGGAGCGAATAAAATCTGAGGAAGAGCTTAGGCAATACGCCCAGGACCTTGAAAAAATTAATGAGGAATTGAACAACTTTACAGGGATCGCCACCCATGACTTGCAGGAGCCGTTAAGAAAAGTTGTGACTTTAGCCGATCGCCTTACCATGACCAATGGCAATCGATTGGATGAGAAAGGGCGCGACTATCTTGACCGGATCGTGTCTTCCATCGGAAGGATGCAACGGTTGATCGTCGACTTGCTGGATTACTCCAAAACGACTTCCATCCAACATGAATTCAGTATGGTTGATATTAATGAGGAAATACAGGATGTTTTGTCCGCCCTGGAAATCCAGATTGAACAGACTCAGGCCCGGATTGAAATTGCATCCCTGCCTCAAATTGAAGGAAGCCCTTTCCAGATGCGGCAGTTATTTCAGAATCTGATCAGTAACGCTCTCAAATTTCACAAACCCGGTGTTCCACCCCGGGTTCATATAAAATCTGAAAAGAGGGTCAAGGGCTCCTGGACCCTGGTTGTGGAAGATGAAGGGATCGGGTTTGATGAAAAATACCTGAATCGTATTTTTCAACCTTTTCGCCGTCTGCACAGGCAGGAAGAATTCGATGGCAGTGGAATGGGACTTGCGGTGTGCAAAAAAATTGTGTCTTTGCACCGGGGGTCGATTACTGCGGAAAGCAAAAAGGGTCAAGGGAGCCGTTTCATTATTGTCCTGCCGGAAAAACAGACCAACTGACCTTGCGGGTGCTCGCCGCACGGGTGCTGGCGCACGGGGCTAGCAAAGAGCAGGGGGGCTTGATCGATTTCGCAATCATTACACAGCGTCAGGACCATAAGAAAATTCATTGAAGAAAAATAAAAGCAAAGGCAAGACTCGGAGTTTATCCTGAGCCTGTCGAAGGGCTGACGCTCAGAATGACATGCGGGGATTCTTCGCGTCACCCTGAGCTTGATCGAAGCGGGCGGCAGAAAATATTTTGCGATGCGCTCAATAATTGTTGCTAGCGCATTAACGATTATCCAGTTGCCTCCACCGGAAGGTGGTGGTTAGAATTGGTGGAGGAAGCGGATATCATTTTCGAAGTAGAGGCGGATGTCGTTGATGCCGAACTTGAGCATGGCGATGCGCTCGATGCCAAGCCCGAAAGCAAATCCTGACCATTCTTCCGGATCGTAGTCGACAAAACCGAACACGGCAGGGTCGACCATCCCGGCTCCCAGGATTTCCAGCCAACCGGTTTGCCCACAGGTCCTGCATCCGCTACCGGTGCACATCACACACTGAATATCAACTTCCGCGCTGGGGCAGGTGAACGGAAAAAAGCTGGGCCGGAACCGTACCTTCACGTTGGCACCAAAGACTTCCTTTAAAAAAGTTTCGATCACGCCTTTGAGGTCGCTGAACTTGACGTTGTGGTCGACCATCAAGCCTTCGATCTGATGGAACATGGGGGTGTGCGAAACATCGGAGTCGCACCGATACACTTTGCCCGGAGCGATGATGCGCAGGGGCGGCGGTTGACGTTCCATGACGTGAATCTGCACCGGCGAGGTATGGGTGCGCAGAACCTTATCCCCGATATAAAACGTGTCCTGCATGTCCCGCGCCGGATGATCCTTCGGTATATTCAATGCCTCAAAATTATAATAGTCGCTTTCGATCTGTGGCCCTTCTTCGACGTTGAATCCCATGCCGGAGAAAATGCCGATGAGTTCTTCCATCACTTGGGTGACAGGATGCAGATGCCCGGTCGTGCTTTTTCTGCCCGGCAACGTCAAGTCAAAAGCACCGGCGCGGTTTTTTGATGCACGCGATTTTAGTTCGTGCGCTTTTTCCTGGAGAGCCGATTCGATGTGGTTTTTAAGTTGGTTTAATGCAGGCCCGGCCTGCCGTTTTTCTTCCGGCGTAAGCGATTTCAACTCTTTCATCATCAGGGTCACGCGACCCTTTTTGCCAATGAAGTCGGCTTTGACCTGGCGCAGGTCTTCCTCCCGGTCGAGAGTCTCCAGCCGTGTTTCAAAATCAGTGCGAATGTCTTGGAGGGTGTCGGTCATTGATTAGGACCTTGCGATCAGCCAGCGTAAAAAAACTTTTGGGAATTCAAGAACCGCTGGTCACATCTGTTCAAGAACTGCTATTCGCGTTCTTGAATGTAAAGAGGGATGTGATGCCAGGGGATTTAAAATTGAACTTCGTTGCCGCCCTTCGACCTGGCTCAGGGTGACAACGAAACAGCTAAAACCTAAACCAAAATTCCAGGGCGAGATTCTTCCTCGTCTGAAGGCTCATCAGAATGACATGCGGTAGTTTTGTGTCATCAAAACCAAAAACTTGTCCTGAGCTTGTCGAAGGGACCAACTGAAATCACATAGCGATGCGCCCAGAAAATGTTTTTGCTCATCCTAATGGTAAGCCAACTGCCTTCCGCAAGGAGCGCAAGGTGGGTGCTGGCACACGGCTGACTGGAAATATTTAGCGATGCGCTCAAAATATTTCGATACGCAATACGGATCAGCCTGTTAGCTCCACCGCAAGGTGGTCAGCCTGTTAGCCCCACCGCAAGGTGGTTAAGCGGCAGTGAGTTGGGAGCGTGCGGTCTGGATGAGCGACTTGAAAGATTCCATATCGCGGATGGCCATATCAGAAAGCACTTTGCGATCGAGTTCGATTTCGGCTCTTTTGAGACCGTTCATGAACTGGCTGTAGGTCATCCCTTCCATCCGGACAGCGGCATTGATGCGGGCAATCCACAAGCGGCGGAATTCACGTTTGCGAACGCGGCGATCTCGATAGGCATAACATAGACCGTGCTCGACAGCTTCCCTGGCCTTTCTGAAGGCGCGGCTCCGCGCACTGCGGTAGCCTTTGGCCATACGCAGGATTTTTTTGCGGCGTTGTCTTGAGACGGTTCCGTTTGTTGCACGTGGCATTACAAAATTCTCCTATGATCTGACTTAATAAGGTATGAGCACCTGGGCTCGTTTGGCATCGGCTCCGGTGAGCACCCGGCTTTTTCTCAGATTACGTTTACGTTTGGTGGTTTTGGAAGTCAGGATGTGGCTGGTGTAAGCGGAACGCGCTTTCAGTTTGCCGTTGCCCAGCTTCTTGAAACGCTTGGCCGCACCCTTGTTCGTTTTCATTTTTGGCATTGAATAAACTCCAGTCTGTTACGTCCTGTTTTTCTTGAATCAGTTGAGGCGAATTGTTTAGCCCTTTTCTTCTAGCTTTTTTCCTCGGACACTTTTTCAGTATCCGGCTTTTTTGCAGGTTTCCCTTTTCGGTCTTTACTTTTTGGAGCCAGGATCATCGTCAGGGTCCGGCCTTCCTGTTTCGAGGTTTGTTCAACGATGGCTGTTTCCTCAGTGGCCTCAACCACGCGCTTTAAAATCCTCTCCCCATTTTGACGGTGCACGATTTCGCGGCCCCGGAAAAATATGACGACCTTGCACTTGTCTCCACCATCCAGAAACCTGATGATGTTCTTCAGCTTGAAATCATAATCGTGCTGATCGGTATTGGGTCGGAATTTGACTTCCTTGACGTGGATGATGCGCTGGTTTTTTTTGGCTTCGTGTGCTTTTTTGTTCTGCTTGTACTTGAACTTGCCAAAATCCATTATCTTGCAAACCGGCGGGTTGGAGTTGGGGGACACTTCCACCAGATCCATTTCCCGGTCGCGTGCCATCTCAATAGCTTCTGCTGTAGGAAACACGCCCAACCGTTCACCGTCATCTGTTATCACTTCAACTTCTCGCACGCGAATCATGGTGTTCACGCGTTGCTTTTGCGGCTTAATACAAAACCCTCCTCAAATGAAACTGCTATTACAATTTTTACCGGGACGGCCTCAACTAACGTCGATGGTTTTTTCGTCAATCTCGGTTTTCAATTGCGACAAAAAGGCCTCAATATCCATGGTCTGCGTCTCCTGTGAACGGCGACGCCGAACCGCTATCTTGGCGGATTGTGCTTCCTGATCGCCAAGAATTAGCATGTATGGGATTTTACTGATTTGGGCCTCCCTGATTTTGTACCCAATCTTCTCATTTCGCAAGTCTTTTTCCACCCGAATCCCGGCTGAAACCAGCTTTTCGTACACTTCCTCGGTGTAGGGGAAGTGTGAATCGGTGATTGGCAGTAAAATTACCTGCACCGGCGCCAGCCACATGGGGAATGCCCCGGCATAATGCTCGACCAGACAACCAAAAAATCGCTCAATCGACCCCATCAGGGCGCGGTGGATCATGATCGGCTGATGCGCTTTGCCGTCCTCACCGATATACGACATTTCAAAACGGTCCGGCAGATTAAAATCGACCTGAATGGTCGACACCTGCCAATAACGGTGCAGGCTGTCGCGAATCTTGATATCGATTTTGGGTCCGTAAAATACTCCTTCTCCGGCATCGACTTCGTACTCGAGTCCGGATTTTTCCAGCGCACCTTCGAGCGCACCGGTGGCTGTTTCCCAGGCTTGATCGGAACCGACGGATTTCTCCGGTCGCGTGCTGAGGTACACCTTGTATTCAAGAAAGCCAAACGAGCGCAGTATGAACAATATAAAACGGAGCACGCGCAGGATTTCATTTTCGATCTGATCTTCTCTGCAGAACAAATGCGCATCGTCCTGCGTGAACCCGCGCACGCGCAAGAGGCCGTGCATCACGCCCGACCGCTCGTAGCGATAGACGGTGCCGAGCTCCGCCCAGCGCAGAGGCAGGTCGCGGTAACTGCGCAGGTGGCTTTTATAAATCTGAATATGAAACGGACAGTTCATCGGTTTCAAAACGTATTCCTGCCCGTCAACATCCATCGGCGAGAAAATGTTCTCCCGATAAAATTCCATGTGGCCGCTGGTCTGCCACAGGTCAACCTTTGCCGCGTGCGGTGTGTAAACCAGTTCGTAACCGTTCTTGTAATGCTCGCGCCGCCAGAACTCTTCCATCTCGTAACGGATTCGCGAGCCCTTCGGGTGCCAGAGGATCAGTCCCGGTCCCACGTCCTCAGACATGGTGAACAGGTCGAGCTCCTTGCCGAGTTTGCGATGGTCGCGTTTTTTGGCTTCCTCCACGCGTTCGAGATAGGATTTTAATTCCTCTTTGCTGGGCCAGCAGGTTCCATAGATGCGTTGCAGGACCGGATTTTTTTCGTCGCCGCGCCAGTAGGCGGAAGAGGTGGACAGCAGTTTGAACGCACGCAGACGTTTGGTGGTGTCGACATGTGGGCCGCGACACAGGTCAGTGAATTCGCCCTGCGTGTAAAGGGAAATGGGCTCGGTGCCATCAAGGTCCTGGATGATTTCCACTTTGAAAATTTCGTTCATCGATTTGAACAGATTGATCGCCTCATCACGATCAAGTTCAACCCGCTTGACCTCCAGCCCCTTCTTGGCAATTTCTTTCATGCGCTTTTCAATCTTTTTCAAATCGTCCGGCACGAACGGTGTCTCGCGAAAAAAGTCGTAATAAAAACCGTCCTCGATCACCGGGCCGATGGTGACCTTGGTTTCCGGATAGAGTTGCTTGACCGCCTGCGCCATCAAATGGGCGCAACTGTGGCGGAGCGTTTCGAGATCGTATTCCACCTGCTTTTGCTCTGCTTCGTTTGCCATTATTTATTCAGGGCCTTGAAAATTCGGTTTAATTTTATAAACGACTTGTCTCAAAAATACAGGAGTTGGACCCACTTAAGCGTTTCCACAAGGTCCCCGTTAGCTGACCGTTAGGTCCGGTGGGGCGATGTGCAACCTGCCGGGGAACAACACCGGGATTTTATCCCTCGTGCGCCACCTTGCGCTCCTCGCGGAGGGCGACGTAGGCTATAAAAAAAGATTAATGAGCGCACTTGTTAAAGAACCGCTATTCGCGTTCTTAATGGCTGACCTTTTAAATGCACAGATTTTATTTTTAGCGTGGAGAAAAGTTTCTGGTCTACAGGTTCCCGGCAGACTTTACGCCGGGCATCCACTTTGCCGTCTGTTTTCCCAACACAGACAAACGCACCGGTAAACCGGCCAGTTCCAGGGGAATTCGGACTGACGGGCTCCGGGTATAGGCGCGGGCGGTTTCGAACCGCCGACCCCTTGCATGTCAAGCAAGTACTCTACCCCTGAGCTACGCGCCTGTGATCACGGTAAACAAGCATTCTATGGATATGGACCGTTTTGTCAAGTTCAAAGGGGTCAGCACGTCTACAAAATATACTATTTAATTCAAGGGTTTAGGGGGGCTGTCGCGGAGCCTGCTCTGAGCCTGGAGTCTGTCGAAGAGAAGGGGCCAACTCAATACACTTTGCTATGCGCTCATTCAAGAATGCGAATAGCAGTTCTTGAACATTCATGTATGACTAAAGGAAAACATATTTATGATGCGCTGAGAAAAGGCTGACCACGCCAATCCAGCCAGCCGCCTCACCATTTTGTTTTAGCCAGACTTAAAATGGTCAAAAAAATAGGGAAGGAGCCACAGCCCCTTCCCCGGAAAATTATATACCCTTGGAACACGAATCAAGCGATCAGCTAATTGGGACCTGGCGGGTGCTCCGCGCACGGCGGACATTCAAGAACGCGAATAGCGGTTCTTGAACAATTGCGCTCAGTAAATATTGTTGCTCTTGAAAGGTTTGCCCTCCGCCAGGAGCGCGAGAAGGTGCTTGCCGCACGGGTGGCAGACAAAACTTGGTGAAGCACTCAATAGTTACTGATAGCTCACGTCGCCCTCCGCCAGGAGCGCGAGGTGGTGGTTATTATTTTTTGGCTTGCAGGGTTTTTACTTCCTGTTCCAGTCGATTGACTACCGGCATGATTTGCTGAACCTGATAATGCAGAGCCAGCACTTCTTTTTCAAGCTGAACCACGCGGTCCGCGAGTTTGCCTTTTTTATCAGGACGGTCGCTTGCCTGTGCGGGCATGAAGGCGACGAGGGCGGCGAGCAGAATGGTTCCAACGATGAGTGTGTTTTTCATAAAATGTTTCCCCCAGAAAAAATTTGGATGTGCCCGAAGGCTTGATTAGGAACTCCTCCAACTCAAAACTTTTCTTGGGACGCTTGCCCCGGCAGAAAAAGTTGATGAAGAAGCTCCGTGGAGTTTATCGTTGCTTTAAAAAACAGGCGTTCTTTGGAGCAACTGTCTCGAGTTTATCTAAAAAGATTTGTGTGTTGCAATGGGCAATATGTGAAATTTTGATTAAATTTTCTTTATCTTTGAGGGGCTTGGTTTAACCGGGCTTAGTTCAAGGTTTTTCCTGCAGTTCCTCTTTTGTGATATCGCAATCCCTCAAGAGTCTGCTTAACAAACCGGGTCCTATTATTTCCCCGGAATGCACGGGGACAACGCAACAACGCCCGTCATCATGCTTCCTGAAAAAATGACTGCCCCCGCTACTTCTGACCCGGAAACTGTGGTGGCAGGGGGAGGCCGACTTCGTTCAGGAAAATGGCAAGTGCGGGGTCGTTCAAAATATGCGGCGGGATGGGATAGTTCTTCGGCAGATTCGCCCCATCGCGATCCAGTCCGTATTTACGTTTGATACTTTCGGGAATTTCAACATTACTGGCGACGATGTAATTCAGGATGCCGGGCTCCATCAAAATATGCGCCGGTAATTTCGCCAGCGGGTGGTTCAGGTCCTCTTTCATTTGATCAGAATTGACAAAATCCCGGGCCCGGCGTTTGCTACGTGATGTGCGACCGCTGGGCTCATCGCCTGCACCGGAAGGGGCGACCACGACTTTTGGCCTGGCCGGAGCCACGGCCTGCTCACCGGGCTCGTATTCTCCGATGCCTACAATTTTAACACGACTGGATGTGTCGTCTTCGGTCCAGAATTCCATTTTTGAAAAATACTCGAGCAAGGCCTGCGTCAGCGATTTCCAGTCTTCGGCATGTAAGTCAGCCGACATGGGGGTATCCGCAAGGTCGTCCGGATAGGAAAAACCGATTCCGCTATGCTCGCTGATGACTGTCAGCACCTGGCTCAACGCTTCCTGATCTACCTGTAGATGGATGCTATTTTTATCCTCTGTCAGACTGCCGGACTGGAGAGTCGATGCCCCGAACGCCGAGCTTTGCAAAAGAAGAAATATCAGGACGAGTGCCCAGCATGCCATCATTTTAAAGACTGTCATTTTCATCTTGCGTTGCCTCACAGATTCAACTCCGATTCATCAGTTGCATTTGACGCTGATTGGGCTCCCGGCGGTTTGTATTAAACCTCCGCATACATGGGAGATGGCACCCGAGGCCGAATTGCTCAACCCACCACCAACACTGCTGATTATACCAGCGGCGCGGTTGTTGAGCCCACCATTAACATTGGAATAGTCACCTGTTGACTGATTTTCCAGCCCTCCGGTAATTCCACTGCCAATGCCGATCGCCTGGTTGAGGGAACCGGAAGTTACGCTACTGAAATTGCCCGTGGCCTGGTTTTGCAGACCCCCAAGATTCGCGCCAAAATCGCCCGATGCAACATTCAGAAGACCGCCAAAGCTTGTGCTGAAGGCACCTGAAGCCGAGTTATTCTGACCACTACCTGCACTCGCACCCAAACCGGCGGCCTGATTCAGGCTACCGGCGAATACGGATGAAAATGGACCGAGAGCCTGATTGCGCTCGCCACCGGTGACTGTTGCATAGGTCCCCGAAATCCAGTTGTTAAGTCCAGACACGATGCCACCGAAACTCATATAATTGTTTCCCTTGCCAACCACCAGATTATGCGATCCGGTTTTCTGGGAAGAGGGGCCCGTGCCCAGGTAGGGGAACATGTCTTCATTATATCCAATGATAATATTGCCAAGCCCATTGGTGGAACCATCTGTTGCACCCGACCCATTGTTGACCTGCAAGTTCATTCCGTGAAATACAAGGTTTTCATCAATGCGCTCCGTGCCGCTTAACAGTACCTGCAATTCCTGCACGTCAGCCTGTAATGCATTGAACTCAAAAATAGTCGGGCCGGATGTGGCATTGACACCCTCTGCATTATTTGAATTTTCCGATAGTTTTTGTCTGGCAAGGTTTCGGACCCATTTTTTAAGGAGAGTGATTTGACTTTTCAGTTCCCGGTTGCTGGCCTCGAGTGCCTGCAATCGTTTGTCTTGGGGCTCGGTCGCCCAAGTAGAAGGGGCCAGAACACTGCCGGCCAGAATCAGAGCGCACAAGATTCCAAGGGCTTTCTTGCGTAATCGTTTTGGATTTTTTGTTGGACCAGAATGGATTAACATCTTTCCTCCCCGGTTTGTTTTAAAAAAATATTTCCCCAAACTTCTGACGCTGGCAACCTTTGTCAAAAAAATGTGGCAAGAAGCTAAGAGTTTCAGAGGATCGTAAAAAGTGATCAAGCCACAAAAATAATGAACCGCTATTATCGGGCAACCAGACTCAAACAGCAATTATTTTTGGGAGCGAGAAATCGGGCTGGCGCAGGGGAGAGCTTTGTCTAGCTCAAAAAATAAAAATCCAGCGCGAGATTCTTCGCGGAGCCTGTCCTGAGCCTGTCGAAGGGCTCAGAATGACAGTTCATTGATTTTATGTGTCACATTCACGAACGCGGCTAGCGGTTCTTGAACAAGTACGCTCAATAATTATTGTTTGCTCAAAGGTGGTTAACCCGTTCGCCGTGCGCGGAGCACCCGCAAGGTGGCGCGAGGTGGTGGGGGTCAGCCGACGGGTTGGTGGTCTTTCAGGCGGGGTGACAGATATTCCACACAACTGCTGAGGGTCACCAGTTGCTGGTAATCGTCTTCGGGGACTTCCAGGTTGAACCGTTTTCTCAGTTCCATGACAATATCGAGGAAATCCATGGAGTCGAGGTCGAACTGATCGCGCAGTTTTACCTCATCCTGGATTCCCGCCAGGTCTTCATCCGGGGCAATATCAGCAATAATGCTAAGAATAGAATTTCTTACTTCTTCACGCGTCATCCACAATCTCCTTATGTGGACCAGATTCTAGGCAAAACCGGCGTGCTTTTCAAGGGGTTAAGCCTATTATTTTACAAATCTTTTTACAATAAGCACCGAGTTGATGCCAAGCATGCCGAACGAATTGTTCATGATGACATCGACCCGGTCCACTTTTTCCGGCGAATTGGCGACCAAACCGGGCAATTCGCATTCGGGATCAAGCTCATCCAGGTTGATGGTGGGGTGCACCACCGAGTCCTCCAGCGATGGCAGGTTGCCGGTCAATTCCAGCACACCCGCCGCCCCCATGGTGTGGCCGATGTAGCTTTTGGTGTTGTTGATCCGGATGCGCGAATTATTTGCAAACACCTCGCGGATGGCCTTGACCTCCTGAATGTCCCCCAACTGTGTGGCGGTGGCGTGTGAACTGAGCAGATCAACATCGTTCGCTGTCATGCCAGCGCGTTCAAGGGCCAGCCGCATGGCTTCGGCCTGCCTCTCCGGATGCGGCAGGATATAGTCGTAGGCATCGGAGTTGATGGAATGCCCGGCAATCTCGGCGATAATTTTGGCACCGCGCTTGAGCGCGTCCGGCAAACGCTCCAGCACATAGATACAGCCGCCTTCCGAGCAAACAATGCCGTTGCGGTTTTTGTCGAACGGTCGCGACGCTTTTGTCGGGTCGGCGTGGTGCGCCAGCGCGCCTTCGCTGTTGAAACTGGCGAATATGCCGAAGGTGTGGATCGATTCAGACACCCCACCCGCGAGGGCCAAATCGACTTCACCCAGACGGAGCATCTGGGCTCCTTGAATCACGCCCATGTTACCGGCGGCGCAGGCGGCACCGATGGTATAGTGCGGGCCGGTGATGCCCATGTTGAGGGTGACTTCGCCCGCCGGATTGTTCGCCACCGTTCGCGGGTTGTGGTGGTGCGACCAGAATTTGGTGTCGTACTGGTACTGCGAAATGTTGAAGACTTCGTTCTCGGTCTCGACGTTGCCGTGCTCGGTCACCCCGATATAAACGCCGACTTTTGATTTTTCCACCGCGTCCCAGTCAATACTGCCATCCGCCACCGCCTCGCGTGAGCAATAGATGGCAACGGACCCGGCGCGGGTGCCACGGCGCAAGGCCTTTTTCTTCTGGTGCCGCAATTCGTCGAAATTGCAGACCCCGGCGAGAACGTCGCCCATGTAACGCGTTTCAAAGTGGACGACTCCAGATTTACCGTCGAGCAAGGCCTGCCGATATTCAGGCAAAGAGTCGCCGTTAGGCGCGGTCAGCCCAATGCCGGTGATCACAATTCGCTGTTCGTCAGGAAGATTTGAAGTCATAAAAAAAATGGGTGATTGGTATCTACAGTTATAAAGAGACCCTGACCATAATTCAAGGAGAGCTTTTCATAACTCAAAAAGTAAGGTCCAAGGCAAGATTCGGAGTTTATCCTGAGCCTGTCGAAGGGCTTCGCTCAGAATGACATTGCGAAGGTTTTTTGTTGCCCCACCGGACCTGGCGGTCAGCCAACGGCAAGCATGTCGCGATGCGCTCTAATAATATTGTTGGTTCTTAAACGGTCAGCCCGTCGCCCCACCGCCAGGTGGCCCCAGCGGTTTAAAGGTGAGGAGTAACAACCCGAGTAGTGTGAGGTTGTTGATCAGTGCCAGCACCATGGCGAGGCCGGTGAGCAGGCCGAAGTAAATGGTCGGGACAAAATTCGACAACGCCAGAATGGAAAATCCGAACGTCACCACCACCGATGTGTAGTAAATGGCGCGACCGATGGAGCCATGAGTGCGGTCCATCGCTTTTCCATAGTCGCGGTCTTTGGCAAACTCTTCCTGAAACCTATGGATATAATGAATGGTGTCGTCCACGCCGATGCCGATGGTGATCGAGGCGATGGTGATGGTCATCATGTCGAGTGGAATCTGCAACCAGCCCATCAGGCCGAGGATCATCCCCGCCGCCAGTACCGTTGGCGGCAGGGCGAGCACGGCAAGCTTCACATTGCGAAACAGGATAATGAACATGATGAGGATGGCGGCGAACACCATGCCAAGCGTTTTGATCTGCGAATCGAACAGGCTGTACAGCATATTGTTGTAGAGGATGGCCATGCCGGTGAAGCGAAAGCGGTCCGGCGCGTAGCCCATCTCTTCCTCTATATACCGCTCCAGTTTTTCGACCAGTGCTTTGCGGTGCAGTCCCGGATGCGCTTCGACGATGCGCATGTTGATGCGTGCCTGATTGGCATCGCCTGAAAGATACGGTTCGACCAGGGCAGATGCCACGCTGTCCGGCAGAAGCGGTTTTAGAATCGTCAGGTCCGAGTCATCGAGGTTTTTGCCTTCGTTCAAGTGGCGGACTACTTTGTAAAGGGTGGCAATCGATTGCACCTTGCCGATCTCCGGTTGCGCTGTCAGCCAGTCATGAATTTTTTCGATCTCGCCGAGCTTGTCGTTGTTGAACCAGAAATTCTCGATCGTGTCATCCGGCTTGTCCTCAAGAAAAGGATCGTCGAACCCTTCATCCTCAAACGCTTCATCTGCGCCGCCGCCATCGCCAAACGGATCGTCATACTGGTCCTCCGGTTTTTCTTCAGCCAGTTCTTTCAGGTATTCATAATAGTCGGCTTCCGGATTGATCACCACCTCGAGCGGCGTGGTGCCGCCCAACTGCCGGTCGATCACTTCCAGTCCCTGATAAATTTCGGTGCTGTCGCGAAAGTAGTCGATGAACCGGTTGTCGACTTTAAGATCGAGAATGCCAAGCACACACCAAATGGTGAGAGCCGCGCCGGTAAACAGAATTTTCTTTTTATGATTTTTAGTTGCAGAGGAAATGCCGAGAGTGAAGGCGTGGGTCATGTCATGGTCGGAGACGGCTTTGGCGGGCTTCATCAGCATTTGCAGGGAAGGCCAGAGCACAAACGAGAGAGCAAAACCGCAACAGATGCCGATGGTCATCATCCAGCCAAAGTCGATGACAGGACGGATGCCACTGACCACCAGTGAGCTGAAAGCCGCGATGGTGGTGATCGCCGTGTAGAAACAAGGCCGCGTCATTAAACTCACTGTCTGGCGCACCAGTTGGCGTTGATCCCAGTTGGGGAATTCCGCCTTGAGTTCACCGTAACGCACGATCAAATGAATCGTCAATTGCATGGTGACGATGATGAGGATGGAAACGAAATTCGACGAGATGATCGTCACCCGCCAATCGACAAAACCAAGAAAGCCGAGCATGGTGAGGGCAGTCAAACCACAGCACACCAGCGGCAGTCCCACCCATCGCGGTTTGCGAAAGAAAAACCAGAGCGCGAAAATCAGGAACGCGAAAACACCGATGCCGAAGGTGACCAGATCGTGCCCGATAAATTCAATGATGTCGACGGTGATCATCGGCACCCCGCCCAAAAATAAATCAGCCACATTGCGGTAGCCGTCCATGATGTCGCGTATCGCCTGAATATTTTTTCCCTGCTGAACATTCACCAGCGCGAGGTAAGCTTTGAACTCGGCACTCACCTTTTTGTATCGCGCCTGTTCTTCGGGCGAAAGGGCTTGCGTGTATTCCTTGTTGCGCAGGGCGTTGCGCCGGTTCAGCAGGTCTTCGTATTTTTGATCGCGCTTGATGTTGACCTGGATGGCGGAAGTCGTGCCGTCTTCACTGACCAGCAGGTTTTTGTAAATCGGACTATTGCGAAATTCTTTCAGCGCGAGGGCGCGGTCCACCTCCGGATGCGTTTCCAGAGTGCGCGGGCCTTCCTTGAGTTTGCCAAAGGTGATGCGTGGACTGTCGAGCAGGGGCACATCGAGAACGCTGGTGATCGACTCGACCCAGTCGAGCCCGAGCAATTCTGTTTTCAGATTCGTCAGCCCGGTGAAGGAAGCCTCCGACAACATGCCGTCTTTCGGTGTCCAGGTGATGATGACGAATTCCGCTGTGGCGTAAGCGTCTGCAATCTCGCGGTAGTAGGCAAGGTCGTTGTCGTTCTCAAGAACCAGGGACTCTGAAGATGCATCGAGTTTGAACTGCGGCAATTGGGCGATAAAGAATCCGCTGAACATCAACGCCAGCAACATGCAAACCAGAGGATGGCCCAGAACAATTTTATCGAAGACAGACAACAGCCAGCCGCCGAACCCTTTTGATGCTTGAGGGAAGGAGTCAGACGATTCGTCCGGCGAATTTGAGTTGCCGCTTTGGGTCATATCGTTTCTATATTAAGGGGGAATCAACATTCTGTTTGCTTGATGGCGCAAAACGGACCCATGATAGCGAAACCAAAGCCTCTTGGGAAGCACCACCTGGCGGTGGAACTAACGGGCAACTTGACAGGCAATAATAACACTGGGAATTTTATACACCTGCCACCACCTTGCGCTCCTTGCGGAGGGCTAGCGGGCAACTGGACAGGCAATAGCACGGGTATTTTAATAAGTTTTCCTTCCATACCCTCCCCTTCCAAAGGGAGAGTTTTGCATAACTCTGAAATCAAAAGCAAAGGCGAGATTCTTCGCTTCGCTCAGAATGGCAGTTCGTTGATTTTATGTGTCACACTGAGCCTGTCGAAGTGCGACCTCCACTTTTCAGTCCCTCAAAAAGCACTTATGCAAAGCTCTCTTGCAAAGGGAGGGATAATATTAGAGCGCATCGCTGTATGTTCAAGAACCGCTATTCGCGTTCTTGAATCCTTTTAGCTGACCGCAAGGTCCGTGGAGGCAGAGGGCTGACCATTGGGATGAGCAGAAATATTATCTGAGGCACAAAGAAAATATTTGCTGTTGGCCGTGCGCCGAGCACCACCGATCAAGTTTATGGGGTACAATTCCGAAATAGAGGGAGACCTTGCTGTCGGCTAACGGCAAGCATGTTGTGAAGTGCTCAAAAAATATTTTCTGCTCCAGAATGGTTAGCCCGTTAGCCCCAGCGCAAGGTGGCAGTCGGCTAACAAAAAACTATCGCATGTCATTCTGAACGAAGCAGAGCGAAGTGAAGAATCTCGCCTTGGATTTTGATTTTGGGTTATGCAAAGATAATTTCCCCAACAGGAACCATGACTCAGCCTTTCAATAAACCCGCCATCTTGTCCCTGCAATTTTACGCTTATCCGGATGCTATCGGTGGGGCGTGGAAATACACGCACGAGGTCAACCGGCGGTTGGTGGCGCGCGGCTGGCCCCTGCACTTGATCACCTGTAAACCGGATGCGTCACTTCCAGACAACGAGACCATTGACGGCGTAAATTTTCATCGGTTGTCGGCAAGCGACGCCAAACAGTTTTTTCGGCTGGGTCGGCGGGTCAACCGCGTCATTGAACGCATTGCCGAAGACACGCGCATTGGGCTGGTGCATGTGCACAACCCGCTCATCGGATACCTCGCGCTAAATAATGCAGAGCTGGATGATGCGGTGAAGGTGGTTCACGTCCACAGTCTGTGGCAGGATGAAGAACGCATCAACCGACTCGGGCCGGAAACTTCCCCGACATTGTTTTCTCCGATCTGGTGGCGGTTGCAGGCGATTCGCTATATGGAGTGGCGCGAGTTTCGCCGGGCCGACTCCTGTCTGTTCCTTAGCGAATACATGCGACAAAGTTTTCTCGATTATTTTCCGTTTAAGAAGCCGCGCCTTCGTGTCATCCCTGGTGGTGTCGACACCGATTATTTTCGTCCGGCAAGTTCCGAGCAAACCACAGGAATGCTCCGTGAAAAACTCGACCTGCCTACGGATGTCCCGGTGCTTCTCACCGTGCGTCGTATGGAACCGCGCATGGGGCTGGATCGCTTGATCGACGCGTTGAAGATTGTTAAAGGGCGTAAGCCGGATCAAAATTTCCTTCTGGTCATGGTCGGCAAGGGTTCAATGTTGGAGCAGTTGAGAAAGAAGGTGCAGGTGCAGGTGCTGGGGCTTGGCGAGTGCATTCGTTTTCCGGGCGAGATCAGTGGCGATGATTTGCTGGCGTATTACCAGACGGCGGATATTTATATTTTGCCGACGGTGGAACTGGAAGGATTCGGTTTATCCACGGTCGAGGCACTGGCTTGCGGCCTGCCGGCGATGGGTACACCGGTTGGCGGGACACTCGAAATTTTAAAAGCTCTCGATGAACGCCTGCTGTTTTCCGGAACCACAGCCGAAAACATGGCACGACGGATTGAAACTTTTTTAGCCGACCCCGAACCTTTCCGCAAATTAAAATCCAACTGCCGTGAACTGGCCTTGTCCCGTTACGGCTGGGAGCAGGTGGTCGATCGGATCGAAGAAGAGTTCAGGCTCCTTTTAAAATGATAAAAAAACTGCTTCCTTATTTATTGTTGACGGCATTAGTGATCGTGGCCTATGGCAACACACTGAATCATTCCTTCCACTACGATGACGTGAACCAGATTTTGAAAAAACCCTGGGTGCGCGACACGGAAAAAATTTCCGAGTTTCTTTTGAATCCTTCGATTCGCCCGCTTGTTATTCTCAGCTTTAACCTGAACTATTCGATCAGCGGTTTTGATGTCAGGAGTTATCACGTCTTCAATATTCTGATTCATCTCGGCGTGGTGTTGATGTTGTACCGGCTGGTACTGCTCACTGGGAAGGGAACCATTCGCTCCGGGACTGACCCTCCTGCTTTTCGCCGGATGGCATTTTTTGCCTCAGCCCTGTTCGCCCTGCATCCTCTCGGCACTCAGGCGGTCACTTACATCAGCAGTCGCTCTTCCAGTCTGTCAGCATTGTTCTATCTCATCACAATGGAATTGTTTTTTCGTGGCGTGCTGGTGATGCGTGCAAATGAAAATAAAATAAACGCGCAATCGATTCTGTTTTTCGGTGCCGCTGGAATCAGTTTACTGTTGGGTGGATCGAGCAAGCTCATCATCATCACCATTCCCGCCATGATGTTTCTCTATCACTTTTATTTTTTTTCGGGCCAGTCGTTTGTCGACTGGCTCAAGCGGCAGTTGCCACTTTTGTTAGTCATAGGCGTTCCTCTGTTCGGTTTCATCGCTTATCGCATGATGACTCCCGAAGGAATTTTACCGACAGGCAAAACCCACATACCGGCGGCTCAATACCTGCTGACTCAAACGCAGGTCATCCCTTTTGAGTATTTCAAGAAGATGTTGCTCCCCATCAACCAGAGCATTGACGTGGATTTCCCGCTGGTCATGTACTGGACAGATTGGCGCAACTATGGCGGTGTCGTGGTGCTCGGTCTGTATGTCTGGATCACGATAAGAGCTTCGCGTCGACATCCCTGGATTGCTTTCGGCCTTGCCTGGATGGGGATCACTCTGCTTCCGACATCGAGCTTTGTGCCCCTGCACGATGTAGCGGTGGAGCATCGTGCTTACTTGCCTTTGATCGGGTTTTCCATAGCAAGTGCGGGTCTTGTTGAGTGGGGAATTTCCTGGGCGCGTAAAGTCGCCCCCGGCAAAGAAATGATGCTGTTGCGGGCGGCTCTGCTGGTGCTGGTACTGATGGCGGCTCTGTTGGTGAATCGCAATTCTGTCTGGCAGACGGAGGTGTCGCTGTGGGCCGATGCAAAAAAGAAAGCACCGCAGTTCATCCGTCCCTATAACAACCTTGGCGAGGCCTACGACAAACTGGGACATTATGAAAAGGCCATCCGCGAATTCAAATCAGCTCTTGCTATAAATCCAAACTATGTTTTCGCATTGAACAATCTTGGCAACGTCTACGGAAAATTAAAACAGTTTCAACTGGCGACAGGGTTTTTTCAGCAAGTGGTAAAACTGGACCCCACTTACGCACCGGCGCACTATAACCTGGGGCGGGCGCAACAGGCGTTGAGGCAAAATAGCGATGCGCTTGAATCGTATCGTCGCGCGTTTGAGCTGAAACCCTATTTTGAGGAAGCTCTGTACAACTTTAGCATCCTGGCCATTCAGGCCGGGCAGGCTGGGCAAGCGGTGGTCACGCTGAAAAAATATATCGAATATTATCCGGGCAACTATCAGGGATATTTTGGATTGGGCAATGCCTATCTGGCTTTGCGGAAGTTCGAGGATGCCATTGCACAGTTTCAAAAGACGGGGGAAATCAAGCCCGACTATCCGTTGGCGTTCGTGAATTTGGCTCTCGCACAATTGCAGTCTGGGAAAATTGACGAGGCCATCATCACCTATCACAATCTGCTCAAGCAATCGCCGGGCATCGCCGGAGTACACCTCAACCTCGGCCTGATCTACAGCAACCATCGGCCCGACAAAGAAAAAGCGTTATTCCATTTACAGGAATCCCTTAGGCTCGATCCCGGTCAACCGCAGGCTGTCATCATCCGCAACGCCGTCGAAGAATTAAAACGTTAAACCCTTCTGCTAATTTCCGAATTTATTCCAGTTCAAGCGGCAAGGTGGTGGGTGCGTAGCGCGTGGGGGTTATGAAAAGAAACAGGCGAACGATTTGCCGGGCCGCTTCCAGCGTGTCGTGATTGACCATATTCATATTGCGTACCTTGACCTCAAACATCTCATGGAAATATTCGCGAGCGAATTCCAGTTTTTGTTGTTCTGATAAATCATCATTGCCCAGGCGAGCGAGCGATCCGGGATCCAGCCAAAAGCCGCCGCATTTGGAGCATTGATCAATTTCCAGTTCCAGTTTGCGGCTGAAGCAATGCCGTTAGAGCAGGGTAGTTTTACAGTGGGGGCAAGGGTGCTCCGGGTTGCGAAACAGATGAACCCCTTCGGCGCGGTCGATAAATAGAAACGAGTCACCTTGTCCCGGCAGACGGTCGCGCAGTTTATTGACTTCACTCACTTCCATCCAAAACCCGCCACAGCCCCCGGCGCACACATCGGCTTTGACTCCGGTAGCATTTTGCCGCGTCAGTTTATTTCCACACGAAGGGCAGGTCATGATTTTCACAATTTTCTGCGGGAGTGCTCCGGAGTTATTTTAGCAATTGATTTTATTTAAAAATACCTGAGCCAATTCTTTGGACGCACCTTTTTGACCTTCCACCAGGATGCGCGCCTGTTCCCCCAGCACGCCGCGTCGGCTGTCGTCTTCAAGTAAAATTTTAGTTTCGCGAGCCAGGTCTTTTGCGTCGTTCACTTCCAGGGCCGCTCCTGCATTTTTTAATAAATTCACCTGCGCCTTCATGTTTTCGATAAACGGGCCGTGCAGGACAGGCACACCTTGAATCGCCGCTTCGGCGAGGCTGTGGCCGCCACCGGGAGCGATCAGACTGTGCCCGATGAAGGCGACATCCGCCACCGCGTAAAGCCGTGCCAGTTCGCCCATGGTATCGAGCAGGATCACGTCGGGCACAGGTTCGCGCAGGCGCGATTTCCTCATGAAGGCCACGCCTCGTGTGTTGAGCAGTGATTCCACTTCGACCAGTCGTTCCAGCCGACGCGGTGCCAGAATGAGCGTCAGGTGCGGAAAATTTTCGCGAAGTTCTTTGAACACTGTCAGAATAATTTCTTCTTCACCGGCATGAGTGCTTCCAGCTATCAGAACATTGGCCTGCGCTTTCAGCTTGAGGGAATCGCGTAACGCCTGCGCTTCTGCTTCGCTCAGGGTGTGCAGTTGATCGTATTTGGTATCGGCTTGCAGGAAGATGGCATCCTCTTTGGCACCCAGGTCATAGGCTCTGGCAACGCCTTCCGGCGTTTGCATGTAGAGCTGGTTGAACCCCTGAAAAACCTCGCGGATAAATCCTCCCAGTTTGAGATACCTGTTGAAGGAGCGTTCGGAAATTCTGCCGTTCAATAAAATCGCAGGTACCTTTTTCTCGCGGAGTTTGAATATCAATCCGGGCCAGAAACCAGTATCGACCAGCACAAACAGATCGGGACGGATGCGTTGCACCGCCAGCGAGATAAAAGGCCAGGCATCCAGCGGATGAAACGCGAGTGTGTCGACAAACCCCAGTTTTTCCGACGCGGTCTGGTAGCCGCCTTCGGTGGTCACGGTCACGACGAGAAAAATGTCCGGGTTTTGTGAATGGATTTCTTTCAGCAAGGGGACCGCCGCGTTGACTTCGCCAACAGACAGGGCGTGGAGCCACAGCGTCTTGCGGCGGCGCCTCGGGCTTGCCGGGACCAGCCCGAAGTGATGCCACAAGCCGTGGCGTTTCTTACCGGTGAGGGTCGAGATAACGACAAGGCCCGGCAGAATCAATAGACCGATGCAGGTGCTTAGGATGTAATAAAGTGTGATCATAATCCTGGCGCGAACTTTAACGCTTCACGAATGATTTTAATATTGCGGTCGATGGCTCCGCGTTCAGCGATCACCGCTGATGCCGCCTGCCGACCCAGTTGTTGGCTTTCTTCCGGATTGTCCAGAAGAAATTTCAGCATGGGGTACAGATCGTCCGGAGTGTTAAGGACCAGTCCGCCGCCGGATTCTTCCAGCAGTGCTGACTCTTCTTCAAAGTTTTGCATGTGCGATCCGTACATTACCGGGATGCCGCACAGTGCCGGTTCCAGAATATTCTGCCCGCCAAATTCAGAGCGGAATCCGCCACCGACAAAAGCCGCACGCCCCATGGAATAATAGTCGGTCAAAACTCCCAATTGATCCACTAAAATAATGAAGGGCGAAAAATTTCGTTTCTCCTTCATTAGACTATGGCGCACACATTCAAAACCGCACGCCTGAATCATGGCTTCCACTTCATCAATGCGGTCCATGTGGCGTGGCGCGATGACATAGCGGATCGATGGGTAGTCAGGTTGCAAGCGGGCGATAGCAGAAAGCAGAATTTCTTCGTCGCCGGGGCGGGTTGAGCCGCAAACGATCAGGCCGGGATTGGGTCGGTCTCCATTGCTGTGTGGCGGTACAGTGGCATCGTATTTCATGTTGCCGGTCACGCCGATACGACATTCCGCCAGCCCCAGTTTTTTGACACGGCGGGCATCGGCTTCGGTTCGCATCGCGAAAAAATGCACGCCTTCTGCGATCCAGGAAAATAATGGATGGAGCTTTTGGTAACGGATCATTGACCCTTCGGACATGCGCCCGTTGAGCAATACCATGGGAATGCCTTGTTGGTGGCAGGTGCGCAGAAGCCCTGGCCACAATTCAGCCTCGATCAACACCAGCAGAGCCGGTTGAATACGATCCATCAGCGGATTGAGAAATAGCGGCGAGTCCGGCGGCAGAATAAAAGTGGGGCAGAGGTTGGCCTTGCGCGCCACCGTGAGCCCGGTCGGTGTGAACGTCGACAACAGGACGGTGCGCTCCGGCATGGCGTGTTGCAATTGTTTGATCAGCGTCAGCGCCAGTTTGACTTCGCCCACCGAGGCCGCATGAACCCAGACCGGGTCCTCCGGCGGCGGAAAACTGCGCCACCCGACCAGCCGCTCTTTCATCTCGCGCCGGAACGTGCCGCTGAAAAGAGCGCGTATCAGGAAAAACGGCGCGGCCAGCAACATGGCGGTGGTGATGATGGTATGATACAAAATGTCCATTGCCGGATTATAACCCACTTGCCCGATTCTGTCGGGTCTCTCTGTGCGACTGTTTGCCTGCCGGGTGCCATGAGCCTCGAATCCCTTTTTCATCAAGTTACCTCTCCGGATCGCCCCTTCTATCATTACCCTTTGTATTGGGTACTGCGCTGGGTTTCGTTTGCCTATGCGCTGGTCCAGAAAATCCGCGCAGTTTGCTATGAACGCGGTTTGATACCATCGCAGAAGTTGTCGGCTCCCGTTATCAGCATCGGCAACCTGACTTTGGGCGGCACCGGTAAAACGCCGACCGTGCTGTGGCTGGCGGAGGCTTTGCAAAAGATGGGACGCCATCCGGCGATCCTCAGCCGTGGCTATGGCGGCGAGGCCCAGGAAAAAGTAAACGTGGTGTCCGATGGAAAATCTTTATTGCTGGAGCCTGCAACCGGGGGCGATGAACCGGTCATGCTGGCGCGCCGCCTGCCGACGGTGCCGGTGCTGTCCGGGCGTAGACGCTACCCGCTGGGTGTTCATGCCAGGCAAAATTTTAAGGCAGATGTGATGATCCTTGATGACGGCTTTCAACACCTTGCACTGAAACGCGACCTGAATATTTTACTTGTCGATCACCGTTCGCCTTGGGGCAACGGTCATGTTTTTCCGGCAGGTGCTCTGCGCGAGCCACCGCAGGCAGGGTCGCGCCGGGCCGATGTCGTGATCATCACGCGCTTTTGCGAAGATGAGCCGGAGCTGGAAATAAAAGAACTGTTGGGCATCGACAAGCCAGTGATGCAAACCCGCATGGTGCCTGCGCGATTACATAATCTGGCAGATGGGACGGCGCAGGATTTGTCGCACTTTCAAAGTAAAACCGTTGCTGGTTTTTGTGGCATCGCCAAGCCGGATGATTTTTTTGAAACGCTGACCGGCGCAGGAATGAATGTCGCTGTCACGCAAGGGTTCCCGGATCATTTTGATTACGAGGGACCGTACCTGAATGAATTGATGGAGTCGGCAAAATCCAAAGGCGCGGTGGCGGTGATCACAACAGAAAAGGACGCGGTGAAAATTGAGGGCCATGCGTTCCCTCTGCCGGTCTGGTATCTGGAAATGCAACTGGAGTTTGTCGCAGGCGAAGAGGCATTGCTCGAATTCATTGCTGAATGCCTGGACTCCACCCCAGAGGGCAAAAAATAAAATCCAAGGCGAGATTCTTCAGCCCGATGGGCTTCAGAATGACAGTAAAAACCCTGGCTTGTCATGCTGAGAAACTTCCTTTGTTGAGCCTGTCCTGAGCTTGTCGAAGGAAAGCATTTCGCCTCGAAAGATTTTCAAAGGTACCATCTATAAATGTCTAAGGTTAAATTCTTCGCCGCCTGAGGGTTTTTCGGGACGGACAAAACGGAAATCGAAAATGTCACATTGAGCCTGTCGAAATGGGACTTCCTTTTATCTTAAACAAAAACCGCTGACGCCCTTCTCTTCGGCAAGCTCAGGGTTACAGCGGAAAAAAAATTGTTCTTCAAGCGGATTCAAATATGAAAGAACTGGCACTCAACATTCTGGTGCCGTCGCTGTACCCGCTGGGCCTGCTCCTGCTGTGGCTTGCGCCGATGGATTTCGGATTCGGTGTGCGCGGCGTGGTCATCGCCGGGTTGATCGTCGGTATGACCGGCATGATGATCTGGATCACGTCGATGGTGCATCTCGGAAAATCGCTGGCCGTCCTTCCCGGTAGCAAACAACTGGTCAAGCAGGGTATCTATCGTTTTGTGCGTCACCCGATCTATCTCGGCATCAACCTGACATTTCTCGGCATGAACCTTTGCGTCGGCTCCGTGTGGGGCATGGCCTATGTGCTGGTCATTATTTTGCCGCTGAACTTCATCCGCGCCCGCCTGGAAGACCGCGCCCTCGAAACCCAGTTCGGTGACGACTATAAGGAATGGAAAAAGCAAACCTGGTTTTGACCTTGCGGTCGGCTAACGTGGAAATATTTTTCAATGTGCCCAAATGATATTACTGGCGCAATACCGGTCTGCCATCTGCCTCTTCAGCGAGGAGTCAGAATGACCGTCCCTCAAAAAGCACTAAGCAAAGCTCTCCATTACTGGAGGGAAAATAAAAGCTCAAACATCAAAAGTTATTCCCCTTTAGCCGTGCGCAAGCCCGACCTGGCGGATGGCCTTGCGGGTTTTATTGATATCGGATTGGGTGAGGGTGGGGTGTGTCAGAAACATGAGGCTGGTTTCGCCTAGTTCTCTGGCAACCGGTAATCTTGTGGTCGGTCGCCATCCCGTTTTTTCAAATACCTTTTCCTGATACACCTCGGAGCAGGACCCGGCATAACAGGGCACGCCGAGCGCGTTGATTTCATCCATGATGCGGTTGCGACTCCATCCCTTGTTCAAATTTTCCGGACGGACAAATACATAACAGCGGTAACCGGCGTGATCGATATGGTCCGGCACGTCCGGAATGCGAAAGCCTGAAAATTCGCGGCAGACTTCATGGATTTTGGCGATGTTCTCCTGTCGCTGGCGTTTCCATTTTGGCATGCGTCCGAGCTGGATGATCCCGATGGCTGATTGCATTTCGGTCAACCGCCCGTTGGTGCCAAAGGATTCGACCACCCAGCGGAAGCCGTTGCCCGGCGGGTGTTTGCGCTCATGCACGGCGGACCAGCTTTTGCCGTGATCCTTTAAGGACCAAACGTGCGACCACAGTTTTTTGTTGTTGGTGGTGACCATCCCGCCTTCGCCGCCGGTGGTCATGATCTTGTCCTGACAAAAAGACCAGGCCGAAATATCGCCGAGAGAGCCTACCGGTTTTCCTTTATAGCGTGCGCCGTGGGCCTGGGCGCAGTCTTCGATCACTTTCAGTTTGTGTTTTCTGGCCAGCTTCATGATGCCGTCCATTTCGCAGGGCCAGCCTGCAAGATGAACGCAAATGATGGCGCGGGTTTTTCGGGTGAGTAAGGGCCGGATTGTTTCTACAGTGATGTTTTGTGAGTCACGATCCACATCGACAAACACAGGAGTCGCGCCCACTTCAGCGATACAGGATATCGAGGCGACAAATGTTCTGGGCGATACGATCACTTCATCGCCGGGGCCGATGCCGAGGGCCTTGAGGGACAGTTCCAGCGCGACGGTGCCATTCGACAAGGCGACTGCGTATTTTGCGTTGCACCATTTGGCGAATTGTTTTTCAAACGCCTGACCCTTTTTTCCCGTGAGGTAATTGACCTTGTTGGAACGGAGGACTTGATAAACCGCATCCGCTTCTTCTTTGGAAAATTGAGGCCAGTCGGCAAAGGGTGTGTTCAGCATAGCGTTGAAAAAACCTGCATTTTTCGAAATTGTTTTTAAAACCCGCTCGCCGTGGCGCAACGGGTAAACCCTGCAAAACTTTGCAACGTCTTTGGGAGGATCACGAAAGTTTTTCGTTAGCCCTCACGCGAAGGAGTCATGGGTTTTGCCGGGCAACCGATAACGGTCACACCTGCGGGTATATTTTTAGTGACCACCGCCCCCATGCCAACGACGGCACCTTTGCCAATCACCAGCGGCTGTCCCGGCAGACCCGAGCGAATCACCGCACCGGAACCGAGGTAAGCGTGATCCTCGATCACGATATTACCATTGCACCGGACTCCCGGCGCAAACGTAACAAAGTCGCCGATGACACAATCATGCTCCACATAGGAATACAGATTGGCCTGAAAATGTTGTCCAATTTTTATGTTGGAAGTGAGGGTCACAAAGGGAGACAGGATAGCACCTTCTCCAATGTCGACCGCGTCCATGATGACCACATTGCTTGCTTTCACGGGAAAGAAATCCAGTTTGTCCTGAAGGCACCGGTCTGCCAGAGTTTGTCGAACGTTGGAATCCGCAATGGCGATGCAAACGGATTTTTTTGTTTCAGGCGAATCCAGGAATTGCGGGTAGGTGAGAACGGGAGTGTCGTTTACTGTTGTCGCGAGAGGGCGATCATCAATAAATACGAGACGCGCCTTTGCGTCATTTATTTGATCGTTCAGCATGTCCCGCGCTACGGGCAGGACTCCCCGCCCCGCCCCACTGGCACCGTATACACCAAACAGCGTTTGCTCGGTCATCGTTCGTTATCCTTTTGAACCTTTAAACTTTGATACAGAGGTTTCACCCGCCTCGGAAACACCTTGTCGCCGGACTAGTTTAAGGAGGGTGATCCAGAGAATTTTAATATCCAGCCACAAGGAACGGTGTTCAACATACCAGACATCGTGCTCAAATTTCTCTGCCCAAGTGAGGTTATGCGGGCCATGGATTTGTGCCCATCCGGTGATCCCGGGTCGAACCTCATGCCGCCGCGACTGCTTCTCGGTATATAAGGAAAGGTATTCCATCAACAGGGGACGCGGCCCGACCAGACTCATTTCACCTGTAAGAACATTCCATAAACCTGGCAATTCATCGAGGCTCCACTTCCTTAAAAATTCGCCCAGGGAAGTCAGCCTTTGTTCATCCGACAGGAGACTGCCCTCGCTATCGTATCGATCCACCATCGTCCGGAACTTGAAAATTTTAAAAGGTCGACTGTTCAATCCCGGTCGGACCTGAGTAAAAAATACCGGCGACCCTATTTTGCTAAGAATCAGGATGGCCAACACGATCAGCACGGGGGACAAGATCACCAACCCTAAAACTGCCAGCACAATGTCAAATAGCCGTTTCATTTTGGATGCCCTGGGTCATCCGGTCGCGATAATGATGGACCCTTGCTCGAGGTTATACCATAGAATCTGGATGCGATGGCGGGCGCGCCAACCGCGCCTGCTGGGATCAAAACCGAACCAAACCCTTCGCGTAAACTGGACAGACAATGACATCGGAACTCAACAGCACCCGCTCAGGTTTTTATGTGCAGGCCATTGTCCTGAAGTGTCTCAAATAAAAATCCGCCAACAAATCTGCTGGTTCCCGAGACCCGTAATTTTTGGGTGGGCAATGGATAATTCCTTGTGACTTACCTGCCTATATAGTTGTGGGTCGAGATGGTGGCGGAAGCAGGAACTCTCCCAAACTTTTTCTTGATGGCGAGCATTGCGCGGGCTTTTAGTTTTCCGAAGGTGGATTTTTCAACAAACATGCCTTTGTTCTGACGAATCGGTTGCAGAACGTAGCGCGACCGATTGATAAATGTCTGCGAATCCTTGATCAACGGGTTGAGATGTTTCTTAATATTTCTTTCGGCATCCAGCATCCAGTCATCCTGTAAAATATCCTTGCAGATCACGTTCAACACGTTGCTGGTCGTGTTGTTGGCCAGGTAGTAACAACCCAGCAGGGGCGATGTTTCGAAGAGGTCGGAGGAAAGCGCATCTCCCGAAGTTGTTTTTAAAATATGGTTGATTTTTTTCATCTGGTTGTATTCCATCGAAAACAGGACAATCTTCTGACACATTTTTGCGCAGGCCGCTACGGCAGAGGTGGCAGGCCCGGTGGCCCCACCGAGGTCGGCGAACAGTCCCGCAGTGGACACGGCAAACTGCGCCGTTTCAATCGTTGCCCGCGTGGCGTGCTCGGCAGAGCTTTGCCTGAGCAGGGATCTTAGGGCGGTGACCGCATCGCGTGCATCTCCGGGCAGGACAAACGGTTTGTGTTTTTTGGTGCGGACCGCTTTATGCAAATCCTGTGCGGCTTTTCGCCAACTATTGACGGCCTTCGATCCGCTTTTGATCTGCTGAACAATGGGCAGGGCAGAAGAAATAAAATCCTGTATAAAATCCAGCCCCAGCTCACCGATCACGTCCGGCAAGTCGACCACATCAAACAACTCAACAAGCAGTTTAAGGACCTTGCTGAATCCCGGAATTTTTAATAACTGCGGGATGTTAAGGCCCGGTATGTCCAGAGACGGCAGGTCGATTTCGGGCAGGTCAATATTGATCGGCGGTACCAGATTCGGCAGTGTGACATCCGGCACCGACCAGTTGGGCAAAGTGACATTTAAATCGAAGTCGTAAAAATCCGGGTACTTCAGTTTTAAATCCGGAAATAGATCGGGAAAATCCAGTTTGAAAATATTGCCGAGATCAAACGCGACGGATGGTAATTGAATGTGGGGAAACTTGATTCCAATCTGCCAGAACAAAACGCGCAGGGACAAGTCCGGCAGTAAATCGAGATGCTTGAGTATCCCGCTCAGGTTGGGCAGGATATTTGGGATGTTGATCCCCGGAAGATCGCCGATCTTAATGTCCGGGATGAGATCCAGCTCCCAGTCGGGAACGTGTAAACCGGGAATTTTTATTTTGAGGAGTTTCTTGAGATCAAATCCCTTCAGCAGATTAAGGTTTAAATTGGCTAAGGGATTGTTGAGGTCCGGTGCTTGAATGCCGGGCAGACCCTGGACCAATTTTCTGGCCTTCTTCGCCGTCTTGAGGGCTTCCTTGGCATCGTCGGCAATACTTTTGCGGACCAGCTTGGTTCCTTCAAACATATCGCGCAGTGCGCGTTTGCGCTCACGCTGAATTTCCATGAACGCCGCACGCAGGGCAATCTCTTCCTGGAATGTCAGGGCCATAGGCAACTTTTATGTTGAAAGAGTAGAAAAAAGTAACCGTGTTTAATATCAGGGTGAAACCAGAGCAGTCAAAATCATAAAGCATTGAATTTCAAGGGTATATTTTAAACCCAATGCTGTATGATATCAATTTAATTTGGTGGTATCAGCTATCTGAATAAAGGGATGCTGTAGCTTTTGTGCGCATGGATAAACTTGTGAAGGGAAAAATGATGCCATTATCCGGGCATGTTGGAGACAGAGGGTGATCCGATGAAAATATGGGTGGATGCTGATGCCTGCCCCAAGGCCATCAAGGATATTTTGTTCCGCGTCGCCGAGCGCACACAAATTTCGATCAACTTTGTCGCCAATCAATGGATGCGTCTGCCGGAATCCAGTTTCATCAGTATGATTCGGGTCGAGCACGGCCCGGACATTGCCGATGATAAAATTGCCGAGGAGTGTACCGAGGGTGACCTTGTCATTACCGCCGACATTCCACTTGCCGCCCGTGCCGTAGAAAAAGGAGCACTGGCTTTGGACCCACGCGGAACGCTGTATGATAAAAATAATATCCGGCAAATTCTTAGCCTGCGCGATTTCATGGACACGCTTCGCAGTGGCGGCGTGGAAACTGGCGGACCAAAAAGTTTCAACTCGCGCGATGGTTCCAAATTCGCCAATGCGCTGGATAAATTTATTGCGCAACGATGAAGAGCCACCTTGCCGTGGGGCTAATGGGCAACTTTATTGGCAATACCACTGGTGTTTGGATGCATTCTCCTCCGCACCACTTTGTTCAAGAAGCACTATTCGCGTTATAAAATGTCATTCTGATGAGCCCCTTCGACAGGCTCAGGGCAGGCTCCGGCGAAGAAGATTCTTGCCCTGGATTTTTTGGGGGTTTGGATTTTAGCATTTTCGTTGTCACCCTGAGCTTAGAGCCTGTCCTGAGCTTGTCGAAGGAAAGGGCGGCAACGTCTTCTAGTTATTCCAGAGTTTTAAATCCTTCGCCTTTTCTTTTGATTAGGGACTTTCTTATGAAACGCATTTTGTTCGGTCAACTGGTGACGATGGCCGAAGAGCCGGATGCACCTCCCCTGGAAAACGGTGAGCTGATTATTGATGGCGAAAAAATCATGGCCATCAATTCAACACCTTCTGAAAAATTTTCCGGCGAGACGATCGACCTCTCCGATTCCCTCATCCTCCCCGGATTCATCAACGCGCATTGCCATTTGTCGCTCTCCGGTTTGAAGGGGAAAATCCCGCAAGGTCTGCCGTTCGTCGACTGGATTCGGCGGGTAGTAAAAGAAAATTCAGCCCTGCCTTTTACCGAGCGGGCCAAGGCGTTGCAGGAAGCCGCACGGTTGTTGGCACAATCCGGTGTCACCACGCTGGTGGATTACCTGTCGCATCCGGAACTTCTCACTGAATACGCACGCCTTCCGTTTCGACAGGTGCTCTTGTACGAGGTGCTGGGCTTTAAGAAAAACTCTGCTGATGAAATCACGCAACAAGCCGAGGCCTTGCTTGCGGAGCATGCAGGTCACCATGGAAAAATTCAACTCGGCCTGTCAGCGCATGCCCCGTATTCCGTATCGCCGCAGTTGTTCAAAAAACTTCATGACCTTACGGAGAAATATGATTGCCCGTGGTCGTGCCATCTTGCCGAGGTTGCCGAGGAGGCCGAATTTTTAAAAACTGGCGAAGGCCCCTTGCGTGACTTGTTGGAAGAGCGCGGCGTCTGGGAGACGAGCTGGCAACCGCCAGGGCAGTCGCCTGTGGCGTATCTCAGCGACATGGGAAGGCTCGACCAAATGCAGGGCGTTCACCTCAACACAATAGATGAAGCCGATATTCGTTTACTGGTAGACGGGATAGCGGGTGCCGTATTTTGTCCGGGCGCAACGCGCTGGTTCGGGCGCGGACGTTACATGCCGGTGCGTAAGCTACTCGATGCCGGAATTCCGGTGGGCCTCGGAACCGACTCGCTTGCCAGCAACGAGGACCTTAATTTTTTAAGAGAGATACGGCTTGCGGCGGCGATGTTGCCCGACGTTTCGCGTGCCGAGATATTATGGATGGCGACGGTCGGGGGCGCGATGGCCACAGGGATCGACGGCGGCGAAGTGGTGCCGGGCGGCCGCGCCGACCTGCTTGCCTTTAAGTTGAAATATCCCGGCCCACCAAAACCCTGGTGGGAAATTGTATTCGAGCAACTTGGCGCAGGCCCCGACCGTGTGATGGTGGGTGGGGAACTGGGGTGAAGGGCAGGTTATGATATTGTCATAGAGGGCTGTAAATGGGAGCTTGCTTTACAAGTTGTAGTCAAGAAAGGGGCCTGTTGCCGGAAGGGTTGTGAGAAGTGTTGAGTCGGGATGTTTTTTTGTGCGGCTCGTTTTTTTCAGGTCCAAGCCCGGCAAAGTTGGAAGTTTTGAAGCGGCACACCTGATAGGCCC
>JAJDBF010000038.1 GCA_029261535.1 Nitrospinaceae bacterium
TAAAGGGGTCGGGTCCTTTATTGACTATAGGTTGAAAATCACCCTGCTTCGCGTCTCTCTTTCCTTCGACAAGCTCAGGACAGGCTATAAATCACCCTGCTTCGCGTCCCTCTTCGGGGAAGAGGGAATATTGTATTCCACCAAAATCAAAAGCAAAGGCGAGATTCTTCTCTCCACTGCGTTTCGCTCAGAATGACATGCGATGGTTTTCGTCGCCCCTCCGGTGAGGAGGTGCTAGCGCAAGCCCAACGGGAAACATTTTGGAGTGCGCTCAAAAAATATATCTGCTCAATCCAATGGTCAGCCCGTTCGCCCTCCGCAAGGAGCCGCAAGGTGGTTAGGGTTTTCCGCCGTGATAGGACCAGCCGGAGGCGGGGCCGAGGTTCAGCACGGGAATGTAATTGGTGACGGTTGTGCCGTCCTGAGTTGCGATCAGCAGGTCGCCGGTGCTGGTGTCAAAGATCAGAAAATCGTCTTTGTTGTCTCCGTCATAACGGCCGACATTGACCAGTTCCCAGTTGGGTATCAATCCGCCTGGAACATAAAGCGACTGGAATACCAGTTGATTCATGACGATGACGCCAAAGGCTCCGGTGCTATGAACAAGGAGCACATCGGTATCACCACTGCCGGTGAAGTCTCCGGTATCTTCCACGGTCCATCCGGTGGCCGGGGCAATGGCGAAAATAGTGGTTGGACCTGTTGGCACTGAACCGTTCATTTCAATGACGGCACCTTCACCGGTGACCGAGTTGGTGATGAACAGATCGGATTTATTGTCACCGTTGAAATGCCCGGTGCCTTTGAGGTTCCAGTTGTTTCCGATGTCAACCGTTGTCGCCCCTTCAAAAGTTGAGAACACGCCGCCGACAAGATAGACCAGCGCAGTGAATCCGCTTGGCGGATGGTAGATGATGATTTCGTCCTCACCGTCACCGTCAAAATCGCCAACACCTCTTGGTTCCACGCCAATCACAGGATCGATGGTGAACACCACGGTATCACTAAGGACATTGATGCCATCAAGCAGGACCGTCCGATACTCACCGGAAATCGTGTTGTATAAAAGAAGATCGGCGCTTTTATCGCCGTTGAAATCACCGGTCGCGTTGACCGTCCAGCCGAGGGCAGGATCGGCTTGCAGGAGAAACCCGAAATTCTGCAACGCCGAGTTTTCAAGTAATGCCGATACCAGCAGGCCGCTGGAATGCACCACCAGGACATCAGAGTCCGTATCGCCATCGAAATCGTTATGGGTCCTTAACGCGGGTGCAATGCTGGCAACGGCAGTGTCTACCTGAATACGCGGGTGGGTGAGCCCATTACGAGTGTCAAGAATGGGTTGTCCGGTGGTTTGCAGGGCCGTCAGAATCTCTGTGACGGTCGCGGTCGGATTCGCCTGACGCATAATGGCCCAAGTGCCGGTCACATGCGGCGCGGCCATGGACGTTCCACTGAAAAAGGAAAATCCATTGCTGGGCGGGACCGACGATTGAATGGAGGAGCCGGGAGCCAGCAGACTCAGGAAACTGGCGCTGTTGGAAAAACTGGAGACGGCATCGGATTTGGTGGTGGAACCGACGCTGACGGCGGTCGAAATACAGGCCGGAGCCCCTAGCGCGTTGGTCAGGCCACTGTTGCCTGAGGAAATGGATGTAGCGATACCCACAGCCCGCAGGTTGTCGATGGCGGCTTTCCTTGAGGTCTGGGTCGCGTCACAATTCGAGGTAAAGGCACCGCCTCCAAGGCTCATATTGGCCGCCGCGATGTTGAAGCTACTACTGAGGGTCAGTACCCGTTCGAGTCCCAGAATTTGATCGGATGTGTAGGACAGGACGCAGGGTGCAGGCCGGGGCGAGCAGATCGCCGCGCTGTTAAAACCAGAGAACACCTGGATGGCGATGATATCGGCATCTTTGGCGACTCCGCTGAACGATGCGCTATCGCCAGCGGCGATTCCGGCGACATGGGTTCCGTGATTACAGGTGCCCACGGAAAGTGTGGGGTTGTTTACATCACAATTAACGCCGGATCCAACGGCGGTTGAATCTTCAACACCGCCGGGGCAAACAGTAAAGCTGTTATTGAAAGCGGAGGTGGTGGAGTAACAGGCTTCCGCAACCACTTTTCCGGATAAAAAACTGTGGGTCTTGTCGACGCCGGTGTCGAGGATGGCGACCGCCCAGCCATTACCGGTATAACCGGGACCCATGGTCCACGCATTATCCGCTCCAATAAGAGGAATGGATTGCGCCAGGTTGGGCGGCTCGGCAACGTCTTCCACGATTTCAAGAACGCGCGGGTCTGCAGATAACTTGTTAAGAGTGGCAGTGTCTGCTTCGAGAGCAAGCAATGGATGATAGCGAAATTTTTTCACTCCCTGCGCGGATCCGGTAGCCGATGGATTCGCGTCCAGTGAAGTCAAGATACCGTTTTGAGTATCACTGATGGCATCACGATGCGCGCGACCCTCGGGGCCGGGGCTCATCGGGGTATCAGGCATGCCGGTGTCGAGCCTTACGATGATGCGGACCGCGCCACTGGATTGAGCCTGGGACATGAGGCCTGCTTGCATATCGACCGCGAACGAAAGTTGCGGGATGAACAGGCAACCGGCAATAAAGAAAACAGAGGTCCAGAAAGCGGATTGCTTCATGGTAAATAAGCCGTGGGTCTTCGTTTTATTACGGGTCATGATCATTCACCTGACAGGAATTGATGTGAGATTATTGAAAACAAAACAGGGATAAAATCCTTTGCGATCTGCGACCGCAAACCCCCGCCGGAGCAGGAGTTAAATGCTACGCAAGCATAGTTCTTTTGACCAATCCAAGTCAAACGAGATTTTGATTGATTAGGCTAAACAGGCTAATTTCAACAGGTTTTGAGGGGGGTCGGCAGTGGGGGATTCCATAATACTGGCGCGGGATTAACAAAATGTTCAGAGGGAGGAATGTTCAGGCTTTGGTCGGACGTTTCAAATTACGAAGGATGATTCAGTTCAGGCGGTGGGTATGCCAACGAAGCAGGATGAGTTCGATTTTTTTTCAGGAATTATTGTTGTTAGATGATTTCGGGGTGGCGACGATATGCAGTAAATTTCCCATCCCTAAAAATTTGAAGGGGAGGAAAAAAATAGCGGAGAACATCATTAGAAAAAAATGTGGGTTAGTTGGAAACCCAGGTTTTTGTCGTCGGATAATATGGTGCCAGGAAATTCTAAAGGATTGGATAACGGCATCCATACGAAAATCAGTTTTCTTTTGAAGCACTTTGAACCCGGTAGTGTTCAGTAATTGCGTCAGGGTACCCTCCGAAAAGAAATACTTATGGTAAGGCAAATGCCAGCAGAACCAGTTCCCTCCGAACAGGTGACGTTCTATAGACTTAAAATTTGGGCACAGGATATGAAGCTTTCCGTCTGGCTGAAGTAATGAATGCGCCTGCTCTAAAGCTTTTTTCGGGTTTTCTATGTGCTCCAGAGTGAAGGAGAAAAGAATCTGATCGAACTTTTTCCCGTCCCATGAAAAGTTTTCAAAGGGAGTGCAATAAACTTCCAGGCCGGATTGTTTTGCCTGCTCCACCAGGCTTGGGCCGGGTTCAACACCGACAACATCCGCTCCCATTTCCTTGAGAGGAAGAATAATATTTCCTGTGCCGCAACCGACTTCCAGGATTTTCCCCTCGGGTGGAACCGAGGCGACGGCATATTTGTTGTAGTTGACTCTGAGGAGAGACAGCAGGGCGGACAAACCAAGTTTTTTGAGCAGTTCCTTGACAGGGTTTTTCTTTTTTGGGGAGGGGGCTGGCGTGTCTTCTTTTGTTTCGTGGAAAGCCCCATAGTGGTCCCGGTACCATGAGTCCAGATCATCGGGTTGTGGCAGGTTGCGTGTCCTCACCAGCCCACATCCCTTGCACCGAAGAACTTGAAACGCGCCTTCGCGGTCAAGAAAATGATCGCTGGTTTTTATCAGAGTCTCGCCTTTAGTTTCATCGCAAAAGGCGCATGTCGTGTAACGGTATTCGTTCATAGCCCAGTCTCATCTCTCAGGAGATCTTGCTCCCTTGGCAAACTTTGCAATCGATTTATAGATACTGTAGCCGGGAGAGAAGAAAAATTTTAAGTCGAAGGGAGTGGTGAATTCCCAAATGGCGATCCGCGTGATGTAAAACTTGTCAGGCGTTTTCCTGGCTCCATTAAACTGATCGCCAATAAAGGCACCCTCATACCGGGTGTCGGTCAATTGCCGGACGGCTTGCGGATGTTCGTAGTCACAATAAGGATAGCAAAATCCCGTCACCTTGTTGTGTAATCGGTTTTCCAGTATTTCACGGGACTGCGCAAGTTCGCTTTGGAGGTTTTGTTCATCGAGTGTGGAAATAAAAGGGTGCGTGTGTGTGTGCGATTGGAAATCGACACCGCCTGCGCTCATTTCTTCTATCTCTTTCCAGTTTAATAGCGGTAAGGTTGACGTTTCCTGTAGCCGGTCTTTCTCGGCTTCAAGGTCGACCTCGGCTTCAGAGAGAGTGGGGAGCAGACGGTCGAGAATGATCTGTTCATCCCGGATGATCCAACTCGCAGTTTTACCGATAAAACCTGTGACCAGAAAGACCACGGCCGGATAAGAAAACTCTTTAAGAAGCGGAAAGGCGTGTGTGTAAAGGTTTTGATAGCCATCATCGAAGGTGATGAGGAACTTTTTGTCGAGCGATTTTTTTTGTTTTTTGTGCTGGAAATAATCTTCGAGCGAAAGAGCTTCGTAACCCTTGTCCCGGAACAACTGAAACTGTTGTCTTAATGTTTCCGGAGAAACGGACAAGACGGAATTTGAGGTGTCGATGGAGTGGTAGGTCAGAACCGGGATGTCCTGCCTGGTTTTGAACAGGCCGAGGCCGTAGCAAATGAGTTTCACTATTTTTTTAATAAGATTACGGATCATGATCAGCAGGTTTTTCTACGAAGAAGGGGAGGGCGTGAACTTATGCTTCCAGAAAAAATACAGGATACTTATAATATGATGAAACTTTAATTTACTGAAAAAATGTTTGGCACTGTCCCGCTGATAATTATGGATGACATGAAGGCTTGGGGTAAAATAATTTTTGTATCCCGCGCACTTCAGCCGGAAGCAAAGGTCGACATCTTCGTAGTACATGTGGAAATTCTCGTCCATCATGCCCATTTCTTTAAAACGGTCCCGCCGAATCATCAGAAATGCCCCCAATCCCCAATCAATTTCCATGATGTGGGTTCGTTCTTTTTCGGCCATGAGGTAGTTTTTGTAAGTTTCAGCATTGGGGAACAAGTTTCCCAGTTTAAAACCCCTGAAGAAAATGGCGGCCAGGGTCGGGAACTTCCTGATGCTGTATTGCATCGTGTGATCGGGGTTCATTAAATGGGCGCACAAGACTCCGACCTGTGGCAGTCGCTCCATTTCCTGAAGCAGGGTTTCCAGTTGGCCCTTGATGATTTCCACATCCGGGTTGAGGAAGAGGATGTTTCGACCGCGACTTTTTTGGAACCCAAGATTACAATTCGCTGAGAACCCGAGGGGGGATTCATTGGAGATCAGGACCACTTCGGGAAACCGGGTGGTTATCATTTTTTTGAGCCGCGAACTGTTGACGTTGTCAACCAGGACAATCTCAAGCTGGATATTTCCCAGATGATCGAGGATGGAGCAGATGCAGGTTTCCAGATATTGTTCGTGATGGTGGCTGACGACAATGATGGAAAGGTCCGCAGTCATGGTTATTTTCCCAACTCAACAATCTTGTAATAAGTGAACCGCCTAAGACCGGGAAACATATTATAGATTGCCGAGTCGAGCCGGTAGACCAGTCGCATCATGGTAGGTCCTTTGAAAAAACGGATGTATCCTGCAAGCAAGCGAAAAAAAACGAACGAAGGATAATGAAGCGTGCATTTCCCATCAAACAGTTTGCCCAGGATTTGAGTTTGTTCAAGACTCAGGGGAGCTTCATCATCGGTTCCGTATTTTGGAACGCCAAATCGCCCGGTGAGGCCATCCCGCGCCAGCATGAGCAGACGGTTTTGTGCGGAAGTTTCAATGAAAACCGCTTTGCCTCCGGGTTTAAGTACCTGCTTGATGGCGGGGCCGGTTTTGTCCAGCTCAATATGATGCAATACAAAATTGCCCACGACAAAATCGAAACTCTCATCCTCAAATTCGAGTTCCTCAAAGTCCATGACCACGGTGATGACTTGATCCGATACGTTGTTTACCAGGGCCCGGTTTCGAGTCAACTCAATACTTTTTTCGGAGATGTCGATGGCGGTCACCTGCGCGCCTTTTTTAGCCAGCAGGGTGCTCATGAATCCGTTACCGCAACCGCAATCAAGAACTTTCTTGCCGTTCAAATCGCCCAACAGGTCGAGACACATTTTCACCGCTTTATCCAAACCATAAAAAGGTAATTGCGGTTTGAGTTTGTCGTCATAGCTGTTGTCAGCGACAAACAAGTCTGCTCGTTCTGCATCCGACAGCATTTCCGAGATGTTCTTGTCCCAGAATTCACTTTCAGTTTTTAGTTTTTCAGATTGTTCTGACATAAAACCTATTCCAAGATGGGAGTTGTTTTTTCAGGAGCCGCGATTAACACATAGCATGCCCACATAAGAATAAGGCCGCTAAATATTTTCATGCCGGCCGTCACTAAGGCGGCTCCGACTACCGAATATTCAGGTACGATGATGAAATTTGCAATGCAAGTTATTATCATAGTAAAGATTCCAACATAGGTAAAGATATGTGGCTTATTGAGTGACAATAATATCAGAGATATGGGGTGGGCCGGCAAGCTGATAAGTGTTCCAACAAACATGATTTGAAAAATCAGAATAGTTTCCATGTATTTGTCGGAATAAATTGTGATCACCAGAGTATCAGCAAAAAAGTAAACAGGGGACAGAAAAACCATCATCACCAGAGACACTTTCAGCGTTTGTTTGACAAAGTCGACGAACTCCTCCCGACTTTTATATTTACTGACCTTTGGTAAAAATACCGTCAACATCGAAAACACCAGAAGATCCAGCCCGAAGGCGAGGTTCCAGGCACTTGAAAAAATCCCCACATCGGGAGAACCCTGAAAGTAGCCAATAAAGTAAAAACCGGCCTGCATTTGCAAGACACCGATGATGTTGGTTGTAATGTTCCACTTGCTAAAATGCAGTAACTCGGAGGCTGTTTTCTCGCCGGTGTCCCTGATCTTCAGGAAACCTTTAGGAATAAGTATGAAGCTGATCAAAAAGGTTAAAAAAAAACCACGACATGCGCCTGGAGCATGGGCTCCAGTTCCTGGATATTATAAAAAAACAGAATCCCGACGGCCGCTACCCTGATCAGTCCATTGGATACGTTGATGATGCCGTGCAGAAGAAATAACTCCTTGGTCTGGATCACGGCCAGCGAGAACCACCAGAGTGACATCCAGATGGTTCCCATGCAGGCGTAAAAGATAGGGGCCTTATATTCCGGATGCTGGAAAATGACCTCTGCGATGTATTCGGCAAGCGCGAGACCGAGGACCAGAAAAATTACCGAGACCCCGATCCTCATTTTGAAGACCGACTTAAAGTATTGATAGGCCTTTTTTTTCGATTTATCGATGTGCTCCGAGGCGAAACGGACGAGGGCCCAGTCCAGGCTTTTACCGGTGATTTCTACTCCAATGGCGATGGTGGCCATGAAGATGGAAAAGAGTCCGAAATCGCTCACCGTGAGCAAGCGCGCGATCATGATAATGGCTAGAAAGCCCAAGCCAGTACGGGCCAATTGCCCTCCCAGCACGCACCCTACTTGCAGGAATAGATCGCTTTTAAAAAAACTTTTTAATGAACCCATAATGGTCTGTAGCTATTAAAAATTATTTGTTCACCACAACGCAGAGTTATGGACGCGGAGCTGGAAAGTTCAAAGGTGTTTTGAAAAATTGATTCTGCCCGTAAGGCTTCCTCGGTATTAATAGTAATAGGGAGCGCGGGTTGCCGAAACTGCAATTGCAGAATTCTCAGTCAGGTGCCCTGTGTCGATAATACAGGACCGCAGATTAAGACTGTCAGGGGAATAATATACACGATAGTTTCGTGTTTACTCGACCTATAAATGCTTTTGGAAATTTCGGGTAATTCTTTGTTTGTAAAACCTGAGGGTGTGAACTGGCAGATTGCTGGAAATGTCCCAAACACGGGGGATTTCAAATTGTCATGCTGAGCCTGTCCGGGGCCTGCCGAGGGGAAGTACGACCTGTTGACTGGCTCAGTGCGACAGGTCGCAGGTATCTAAAATATTTTTTCAGCAACCTTTGTTAGTGCGCGTTGATTCCGGAAAAGCCTTTGAAGATACTCATGAAAATGATCTTCAGGTCAAATGCCAAAGACCAGTTGTTTATGTAGTCAAGATCGAACTCGACTCGTTTTTCCATTTTATCCAGGCTGTCGGTGAGCCCACGATGACCATTGACCTGAGCCCACCCGGTGATACCGGGCAAAACTTTTTGTCTGTGCATATAGCGATCCACAATCTTGCGATGTTCTTCATCAAGCGGGATGGGATGAGGACGCGGCCCAACGATCGACATTCTGCCTTGCAGGACATTGATGAACTGAGGCAGTTCATCCAGAGAATATCGTCTCAAAATATTTCCGATAGAGGTCACCCGGTTGTCATTTTTGTTGACCTGGGAAAAGCTGGAATCGTCTTCATTCACTTTGAAGGTGCGGAATTTCCAGATCACAAATTTTTCTCCGGCGAGGCCGTATCGTGTCTGGCGGAATAAAACGGGTCCTTTCGAGGTGAGTTTTACCAGCAAGGCGATGATCAAAAGCGGGGTGCTGATAATCAGCAGGATGATGCTGGAAATCACCACATCCTCAATACGCTTGACCAGAATATTGAGTCCTTTGTGAGGCGTATCAATCAATCCGACCACCGGCAGGTCGCCCAGACTGTCCCAAGTGGAATGAAGCAGGTCAAAAGTTGAAAAATCAGGTACCAGGTAAATGGAACAAGACGTGTTTTTCAGGCGGTCGCACATTTCCTTGATTCTCAGCTCGGCTCTCATGGGCAGGGCGATGTATATAATGTCAATGCTTCCTTTTTCAGCCATTTCGATCAGGTCGTCAAAATTCCCTTTGATCGGGATCGGCCCATCGACAAGGTCGCGTCCCTGATCGCGGAAACGCCCATCGTAAATTCCCAGTAGACGGATACCCATCCATGTGGTCTGCGCAAGATTATTTGCGACTTTTTGTCCGACACCGGTTCCACCCAGGATCACCGCATTCTTGGAATTGAGGCCAAACACTCGCAAGCACCGCAATAATACCCGGATTCCAATGCGGGTACCGGCAAAGGCAATCGTGGTGATGGCGAACCAGTAAAAAATGGCGGTGTTATTAAAGAGTAGCGCAGGGTTGAAAAAATAAACGGTCAGCGTAATCAATACACAGGCAAACACCCAACTCAGGCAGATCCCCTGAATCTCGGTGAACAGTGAGGAGGTTCTCCAGGAGCGGTACAGATGATTGAAACTGGCGGCCAGGGTGAAATAGCCCGCGCCAAGCATGGACAAGATCATGTGCTCCTGGGTCCAGATTCCCCCATAATAAAGGCAGGAATACCAGAGACACGCTATGATGAGAAGACCATCCGTTACCCGACTGAATTCAACAAAGGCTCCACCCTGCTGCCGGACGGTATTTGGATTCAAATTATTCATAGCGACTTGTGCCAGGGGTTAACCTGCGAAAAAGTTGAAAAACTCAATAATTCCGACTTGTCCATGACTTTACATATTTATGGGTAGCGGATGTGAGCTTTGATTAGATTTACATGGTAAACCTAAGCATAACTCGATAAATCTTACTCTAACTGTTGAAAAATATACGGTGACCTTGACCCTGATTGCAACTTGTTTTTCAATGAGTAAACGGATTTTGTGCCAATTACATTGAAAAAGGGTAGCTAAGCTACTAAAACTTTTTTAAGTCTTTGACATAATTCCCTTATTCACATAACTCGCTCCATACCATTCATTGTTTGCACTACGCTTAAATAGTTGAAAACATGGTAAATTGTCGATCATATAGTTAACGTTTTTCAATTCTGAGGTAAATAGTTTGCTTCCTAACCGTAATGATGAAAAGGCGAACTGAAATAATTATCAATTTAAAATCAATAGGTTACTGTTTATATCTGGAAAAAAATGTTCCTGATAAAGAGGGATCGCCCTGGAACTCAGGATGACCCGGTTTCTATTCAGACTGGCCCGGTCTATTTTTGCCCCAGGCAAGAGCTAGATGGCTGATTCTGCTAATTATACAATAGTTTTGGTGCGATGACCCCTGATTTTTATTTAGCTTAAAGGATACCTGCTGGTAATTCGATATTTTCCATTCCGGCAACTAGAAGACCCTCTAAAATCAAGGTCTGCTGTTTTTTGACCCCTTCGACAGGCTCAGGCAGGCTCCGCGCCAGCACCTCGTGACCAAAAGCAATTTTTAGAGGTGCCCTCAAGCCAAACTCCCCGTCATTTGAATAAAAATCGTACCTGATACTCCCTATCCCATTGTTAATATTTGACTACCAGCTTTTGTACGAGGGGTTCTTTGAGATTGGGGAGATTTTTGCATAATAGAGCTTATTGTAAAGAAAATCGAGCCCTGATATTTTTTGACTGGAAGCGAAGAGCTATTTATGTTATTGATATTAAAAAGATTATTTGAATCCTGGTTTCCCCAGGCCTTAGTTGATAGGCAATCAATACAGCCTCCTGCCTGGTTGAGTTGGCAGATTTCTTACCGGGGCTTTTCCACTGGAAGTTAAATTCATCGGATGGAAAAGGTTTATCAATTTGTTTTATTTGCCGAAATAGAAGTATATGAAAAAGCACGAGTTGCAAGATACCGGTTTGAATTACAGTCAATGGTTTCCCCTGATAGGATGCCGGATTGGGAAATCTTTGGGAAATTCAAAAGGTACCTTTGTTTTTAATAGACTTAGGTTATTACCATCTGTCCTCCTGATCACATTCCTGATGCTGGGTACAGGTTGCGCGATAACCGAGCCTGTTGTTGGGCCACCAAAATTCAGGCCGCAAACCGAGATGCTAAGCCAGGGATCTGCCAACCCCAAGTTACCTGTCGCCATTATCTCGATTGCCCCAGGCGCGACACAATTGCCCAAGGTTCCTTTGCCAGCTTATGTCCTGATGCCGGAAGATGAGATCGAGGTGAAGTTTCATTTCCAACCGGAATTTAATGACCGGATGAAAATTCGTCCTGATGGAAAAATTTCCCTGCAACTCATCGACGAGGTGAAAGCGTCAGGGCTGACACCAAAAGCACTGGATCAGGTGTTGTCGGAAAGGTATTCAGAAGTGCTGGTCAAACCCGAGTTGACCGTGATCGTCAGAAATTTTTCCGGACGTAACGTTTTTGTCGGTGGCGAGGTGGGAACTCCCGGCATGATACCGATCAAAGGTCCGCTGACAGCACTACAGGCCATCCTGCAGGCGGGAGGCTTGAAGACGACATCAGAATTGAAAAATGTCATTTTGTTAAGAAACCAGGGTTCGAAGCAACCCCTGTTTGCCCAGATCAATCTGGAAGAAGGGGTGAATCACACTCTGGGTAAAAATGACATTTACCTGAAACCATTTGACGTTGTGTTTGTGCCCAAAACCAAAATCGCCACTGCCGGGCAGTTCATCGAGCAATATATAAACAAGCTGATCCCGAATGTTGCCAAAGCAGGGTTCTCCTGGATTTATACACTGAATCCAACATTTTCTGGTGCAGGTGCCGCGACTCAGTAAGGATTAGCGGAAAAGTTTGAAACAATCACACTCAAGAAATAAGCGATAGCTTTTTATGGAAAAGCAAGAATTACGCCCCATATCCCTCAGAGATTTTCTCTCCACTTTGTTCAAGAGAAAAAAACTCGTCATCGTTCTGTTCATGGTGGGAGTTATCGGAGTCACTGCCGGGGTTTACCTGTGGCCGAAAACCTATGAGGCCACCGCAAAAATTCTGGTAAAGCTGGGCCGTGAAAATATTTCTATTTCCACCCTTTCAGAATCCGCACAGTCCAAAGTAATGACTTCACTCCAGGTGAGGATCGAGGACATCAACTCAGAAGTCGAAATCCTGCGCAATCGTAACCTGGTTGAACAACTCATCAAAAAGTTGGGAATGGATTTTCTGGTGCCCAAGGGGCCGCGTAAATGGTATCAAAAAATCAAGGATGACCTCATAACCGGTATCAAGGAGTTGCTGTACTACCTCAAGCTTACGAAAAGATTGACACCTTATGAGCAATTGGTTTTGGGAGTAACCAAAAACCTGATGGTTGAACAGATACCCCGTTCAGACATCATTCTGGTTACCTTCCATTGGGGCGATCCAGAAATCGCACGGCAGGCGGTCGAAACACTGATTGAACTGTTTCTCGAAAGTCATATCGAAATTCATAAAACTTCGGAGGATTTCACCTTCCTCCAGCAACAGGTTAACCTGACAGGTGGACGGCTGGAAGAATTGGAGGCCCGGCTGGAGGAGTTGAAGCAAGATGAGGGGATTGTGTCTTATATGGATCAGCAACGCCTGCTCCTGAAGAACAGGGCCGATCTGGAAACTGCCAAGAAGTTAGTGGAAACGGAGCTTGTCGGTGCCCGCTCCGAGATTGAGGAATTCGCCAAGGAATTGGACACCGAATCTGAAGTGGTCCAAATCGACTCCCAGTTTGATCGGAATCCCATCCTGGACCCTTTGAAAACAAAACTGCTCAATCTGGAGCTGGAGAAAGCCAAGCTGGAGAATAAATTTCTCCCCAACAGCCGACCGATTACGGAAATAAAAAAAGAGATCGAAAAAGTTAAAGAAAAATTGACCAATGAGCAGGAGCGGGTCTCCGGTATTGTGACCATGGGTATCAATCAGGTTTATGAAAGTACACGCAAAGGATTGATCCAGACCCGGGTTCGTTTAAGTTCCCTGAGGGAGAAAAAAGATATTCTGGAACGTCAACTGCTGTGGTACGACAATAATCTGAAGCGCCTGAGTTTTTCTGAAACCGAGCTCAAACGGTTGGATCGTTTGATCGGAATCGAAAGCGGAAACTATAAGCTGTATCGGAAGCGGCTGGAGGAAGCCCGTGTGTCCAACTTGCTTGATGCCAGACGGGTGGTCAACGTCAAGGTGATTGAATCCCCGTTGGCAACCTATTTCCCGATCAAGCCTAAAAAATTGAAGATCATCGGCATCGGTATCCTCATCAGCCTCATCGTCAGTATTGCCATGGCCATCCTGTTCGATTATCTCGATCACACCCTGCATACCAATGAAGAAGTGGACCGCTATGTCGGGCTCAGGGTGCTCACGTCCATTACAGAAGGAAACCATTCCCTGCCTTTGCCCGGAGAGAAAAAATGAGTGTTCTGGGCCCCTGTCAGGAAATCATCAACTCCATCTGGACCGATGAAAACCAGGAGGACTGCAAAGCGATTCTTGTCACCGGATCTGTTCGCGGCGAAGGTGTCTCGGACATCACTTACAACCTGGCGCGAGTTCTGGCAGAGATACGCGCCGCCAAAGTTTGCCTGATCGATGCAAATTTCAAGGACCCGACTCTTCATAAAAGATTGAAAATAGAGAACCAGAAAGGTTTCCGCGATATCCTCACGGGTGGCTGTAGTTTGTCAGATGCTATCCAGAAAACAGAGGTACAGAATTTTGATATAATCCCCAATGGTGCAGTGGAGCGGGAAAAATCCGCCAATGTTGAGCCCAACAAGGTTCGGGCCATCATTGATAAACTCAAGACCCGATACGACTTTGTTTTTTTAGATTCGTCGAGTATCAGTCAGGACACCAGTCCGCTGGTGCTGGCAGGTCAGGTAGATGGTGTTGTGCTGGTCATCAGGGCTGGCAAAACCCGCTATGAAGTCGTTCAAAATTCACGGGAACAACTCGAGTTTGTCCGCGCCCGGATTTTTGGGGTTGTGCTCAATCGCAGAAAATATTTCATCCCCAAATTTATTTATCGCAATCTCTAGGGAGATATCCAGCAATGGTCAAGTTTTTTGTGCGCCCTCGGTTTGTTTTGTCGTTTCTCCTGGCCCTTGTGGTCGGATGCTCCCCGGCTCCAAATATCGCGAGCTCAGTTCCGAACAACCCGGCCCAGAATAATTCAGGGCCTGTCGAGCCGGCAAGCCCGGCCCTGGAAACAACCGCATCCAACTGGGCGACCAAGAAACCGAAGCTTGACGGAATCGTCAGTCCTTCCGAATGGAATGATGCCAACCGGATACCTCTCACCATGGGCATGTACAACATTGCCGGCGAGAACCCTGCCAGTCATCCGTTTACTCTTTATCTGAAAAACGACCAGACGCATTTGTACATTGCCGGAAAGCTGGAAAAAGAAGAGTTGGACGGGTCCATGGGATTGACCATTGAATCTCTGCTGATGGACACGTTTATCATTTTATTTGACAACAATAATGATGGAATCGTTCAGCCGGGTGAGGATAAAAAATCGTTGTACATAATTAACGGTGAGCCGTATGTAAAAGACCAGCGGCAGTTATCCCCTGCTGAACAGGCCAAAGGGGTTGAAGAAGATGCCGAATCTCAGAATATCAGGGGGAACATCACTCATTCATCGTCAGCTGGGGGAACTTACAATTTTGAAGTGGCCATTCCGCTGGCATCCGGTGACAAATACGATGTTCAAACCAGGCCCGGTGGGAAAATACGATGGAACCTGATTTACTTCGATAAATTCAACATCAAAATGCAGGGCATGGAAATCGGCGGTATTTCCGGTGTGGAGGCAGAAAACGCTTTGGACTGGGGCACACTGCAACTGGCCACCAAGGGCAGTAAGCCGAAAACAGCCGCCACTCCAAAAGCTGCGACTGCGCCTGTGGTGATGGCCGGGAAGCCACTTCCTCCTAATAATAAAAAGGGCGATATCCGGATTCTGGCCCAGATCATGAACGAGAGTGAAATAACCGATGCCAGCCTGAAATTTGTGGCCAGTCATTCAGATTTTATTCTGGTGGCATTTCCCATGAAAGAAGTGGTTGATAAACTGCGCAAGGAAAACCCCAAGGCCACCATCCTGTTGTTCAACAATCCTTATTTTGCTTTCGGCGACAAGTTTTGGTCTGCCGCATCGCAGGCCGAAGTCAATCAGTTGTCGCAGGTTTACGCTCTCAGAACAGATAACAACGAGATCATCAGCTATGGCGGTCCAATATATGAGGGGATGGAAGTCGAGCAACGCCTGCCGATGATGGACATCACCAATCCCGCGTGGCAGGATTATTTTACCTCGCAAAGCCGGAAGCATGTCGACCTCGGAGGATTCGATGGCATCTTTATCGATACCCTGACGGAAGACATTCCGCCGTTTGCGCTGGGAACGGGTGGTAAATTTCCACGTGGTTACACGGCAGAAAAATGGAAGGCAGGAAACTATCAATTCCTGCGTAAAATGAAACAAGCGTTCAAAGGTTCTAAAGGTAAAATCTTTTTCAATGGAGTCACCCGGCCTCCGGGGGCCAGTGGTCCTCAGCCAAACATGGGGATGCTGAACATTGCAGATGGATCGGCTATTGAAGCGTTCAGTATTTACAAGTCGATGGATTCCAGTAGTGCGACCAAAAAATGGTATTTTGAAAAAACCATTTTACAGGATTTGCAACAAGCCTCGGCCAATGGCAAATCGGTTGTCATGGAAGTTTACGGCAACAACGACGACGATCAAATTCGTCTTTACGCCCTGTGTTCATTTCTTATGGTTCAAAATGATCGTACCTATTTTTACTTCACCAGAAAAGATCAGGCAGGGGCCTTGCACTGGCGACCCGAGTGGGGTGTTACCCTGGGGAAAGCCAAGGGGACGTACCAGAAAACCGCTCAGGGAGTCTATGTGAGGGATTTCGCCAAAGCCAGGGTGCTGGTTAACCCTACCAGCACAGCCATGACGGTTACGGTTCCCGCAGGCTATAAAAATCTTCATGACCAACCGGTAACCCAGGTGGGCCTGCCACCGTATTCGGGGGCCATCCTGACCCTCAATTAAAGCAGAGGTGTGGAAGTATTTTTGGGGACCTTTCGCTCTGATCAGGGTGAAAGGTCCCCAGGAATGATCTTTACCGGCTTTCCCCATTTCAGACACAGCCTCGTTTTCCAGAGATACCAGGGAGTATTACTACTCCGGGTTTTAAATAAGTTGCATGAGTAATACTGGAAAATACCCTCCGACTGTAGGCTTTATTGGAATTAATGTCTGGTCACAGATTTTCAAAAAACATTCAATTTAGCCTGTTTGTCCCGAGCCGCTTTAGAATATAAATTGAGTCGGGAGAAAACCTCCTCATTATTATGTTTAATTTACCCTTTTGTGTTTTAATATACGTCAAGGAAACTGCTGAAAAAGCAGGGATGTTTTATTAAAAGCAAGGGGCGGTTTGACTGCTAGATGCAGAAACGACATCCAGTGTTTATGATGTTGCAAGTGAAAGCTTTTGATTATGCCCCCATCAAAAAACAAACCTGTGCGGGTCCGCGAGATAAGGTCCCTTGAAGATTTAAGTCTTCTGAAAAATCGCTGGGAAGAATTAGAGTCGGAGAGTCCTTGTCCGAACCCTTACATTTCGTTTGCTTGGATATCCAGTTATCTGGAAGTCTTTCGGCGAGGGACGCCTTTAATTCTGGTGGCTGAGATTGAAGGCCGGATTTGTGCTTTGGCGGCATTGGAAATTACCAAAGCCCGGTTTCTGGGGTGTTCTTATAAAATAATTTCGTTTGCGGGTACCGGCAACACAGGCACAGATCAGTTGAGTCTGCTAGGGAAATTATTTTCTTACGACAACCGATTGTGCTGGTCCGACAAGCTGGACTTTCTTTGGGATTCAAATTGCCCCGAAGCTGTTACGGCTATAGTTGAGTATCTTAGGAACAGTGACCAGTGGGACCTGCTGGATTTGCGGGAGATGGCACCTGAGGCAATTTGTTTGAGTGCCATTAAAGAGGGATTTTCCGGAGACCATTTCCGGCTCGAAGAATTTGTGGCAACAAAATCCGGATACATTTCTCTGCCCACTTCGATGGAGGAATTCATAAAAGGTCTGAGTCGAAATCTGAGGAAAAATGTAAAACGCAGTAGAGAACGGATGGGAAATGAGTTTGGCGAAGTTTCTTTGAAAGTTTATGAAGATAAGTGGGAAGTTGAAAGGCTGATGCCGAGAGTCATTGCGCTTGAATCGAAAAGTTGGAAGGGAACCGATGGTGTTGGTGCTTTTTCTCAAAAAAAGAACCGTGAGTTTCATGAAAAACTGGCGGAGCAGTTTTCCGAAAAAGAACAGTTTAGCCTGTTCATCCTTGAGGTAGAAGGGGGCATGCTTTCTTATATGTTTACTTTTCATGACAACAAAGCACTTCATTTTCACAATATGGCGATCAGCCCGGAGTACAAGCAGTATTCGCCTGGGATTGCCATCATAATGAAGGCTATTGAACGGTCCATATCGGAAGGTGTAGCAGAAGTTTTCGTTGGTCGGGGTGACGATTATTTTATTAACGCTTTGTTGACCGGAAGGCAGGATCGGGTCTGGTTAAAAGTTTATAAAAATAATTTTCACATGAGGCTTTTGCGCAAGGCGGAGTTTAGCTGGGCACCAGCGTTGAAAAAACTGAAAAGTAAAATAAAGAACAGAAATATTGACAGAGCGCAAGCAAACTAAAATTTTTATATAGACAGATTTCTAAAACATTGAGGGGGCGGCAGTGAATACGTTGGCGAAGGAAGATAAGCTGGTAAAGGAACCGTTGTATCCGGTGTTTCCAAAACTGGACAAGATGGTTAAGTTTGCCAAGAAACTGAAGCAATGCGTCAGGATTGCACTCAGTATCTGGGGCATCACCAGCAGTAAGAAACCGCCAGGACCAATTTATGCGCAATTCGGCATTGCCGATCCTTGCAATCATAAATGCGTGATGTGCGGTGATCACCCGCCGGAGACCCACGTTAGCGAGACAACCAAAGCGGCGTTTTATAATCCGCCGGGGATCATGTCCTTTGAAAACTACAAGGGGATCATTGATGATCTGTTTGCCAGAGGGACCTCTGACATCGAGATGGTGGGGCAGGGTGAGCCCATGCTCAACAAGCATGTGGTGGACATGGTGGCCTATGCCAAGAAAAAAGGGATGTATGTCCGCATCGTGACCAATGGTTCGCGTTTATTTGACAAGCAGGCAGAGGCGATGGTTGATCTTGGGCTTGACCGCCTACAGTTGTCATTGAATGCCGGCAATCCGGAAACCTACCCTTTGATCCACGTCACCGAATCTCCGGAAAATTTTAAAAAGGTAGTGGCTAATATTCGATACCTGACAGACTATAAAAGAAAAGTGGGCCGGGAAGCTCCCTATACCCGGATTTCATTTGTCATCACCAGCCGAAATTGCGCGGAACTGGAAAAAATGGTGGAAGTGGTGCACGAAATGGGCGCGGATGAAGCGATCTTCAATCATACGGTGGTGCATGAAGGTAGCCAGGATTTAAAAATGTCCGAGGAGCAGTATAAGAAGATGCAGGCTGATCTGCCAGCGGCCAAGGCCATGGCCGAAAAGCTTGGAGTGAATGCCAACCTGAATACGTTCGCGGCGACCCCGCCATCGTATATGTACGAGGAGATTACAGGGCCGCAGGTGGTTCCCTGTTATGTGGGTTGGTATTTCGCACGAGTCCTCGGGAATGGCAGTGTTCTGCCTTGCTGTCAGTGCACCAAGCCGCTGTCAGAAGTAGAACAAACCGACGATTTTGGAAAGAGCTGGGACTCGGATACCTACAATAGTTTTCGTGATGCCGCCCGGGCCCTTCCTGAAAATAGTGAAATGCTGAGTGGTTGCGAATGTGACCACTGTGTTCTTAGGCCGCGCAATATATCGATACATAACTTGTTGCATCCCTTCAATAAAATCAAGGGAGCCAAAAGTGAAATGTTGTACCACGTGTCCGATATTTTTAAATCACGAAAGGATGACCAGAATTGATTGCTTTCAATATTCTGTCGTCCCTATAACTGAAGTAGCGAGCCAACTCCTTAGGGTTGGGTTTGCCCGGAATTAATATTAGAGGGAAATTTTTTCTTGAGATCACGAAGGTTTAAAGGAAGTGTCACGGTGAGTGAACCGATGTCGCTCAAGAGGGAATCAATCCTTTCTGAAAATAAATAAAACAGGTCAACATCATGAGTCTAAAAAGTGTAGTTGAGAAATATAAAAATTTCATCAGTTTGCCCAATCATACGTTCAAGCGATTGACCAACAAGGTGGTGGTGCAGGTATCGCGCACCGTGGCGAGTGAAACGGCTTACGGGATTCCGTCACATTTGATGATGGAAATCAGCTCCGCCTGTCAGTTGCGTTGCCCCCTGTGCCCGATCGGAAATGATACCTTCGCGCGAACCAGTGAGCTGATGGCCTTCGACATCTACAAGAAGGTGGTGGATGAAATCGGCGATTATGTTTATCGCATCAATCTGAATGGCATGGGCGAGCCCACCTTGAATCATCAGATTCTGGACATGATTAAATACGCCAAGGACAAGGGCATCTATGTAGACCTCTACACGAATTTTCAGTTGGAAAAAATGTCCATGATCGAAGGATTGATCGATGCCGGGCTGGACTCAATCCTGATCGCGATGGATGGGGCTTCCAAGGAAAACTATGAAGAATACCGAGTGGGTGGCAAGTTTGAAGCGATTGTGTCAAACGTGAAGCACCTGGTTGCCGCTCGTAAGAAACTGGGTGGCAAGTTGCCGGAGATCAATATCCAGTTCATTCCCCTCAATCACAATAAAGATGATCTGGATAAGATGTCGGATTTGGTAAGGTCCCTTGGCGCAGATAACTTGTTTGTGAAGCGGCCTTTCCTGTTTCGCGGAACGGGCGATGTGGAAAAGGATCACGAATTTATTCAAACTGATGAATCAGAAGATGACGGTTACAACCTCTACAAGGTTGATGAAAATGGTGCCAGTTGGCAACTCAAAACGAAAAATGTTTGCGACTACCTGTGGACCTCAACCGTGGTGCTGGCGGATGGCTCAGTGTCGCCTTGCTGTTTTGATTACGATGGGACTGTGATCTTTGGCAATGTGGCTGAAGATAAATTCCAGGACATCTGGAACAACAACAGTTATAAAAAGTTCCGCCAGCGAAACAAGAAAGATTGGAAATCCATTCCCCTGTGTTCCCAGGATTTTGAAGGGGGATGCCCACACATGTATGTTCAGGCGAGTGACTGGCTGGTCAAGCTCGGATCCTGATCCGCCTCACCCGGAATAATGCCGCTACAGTCACAATGACTGGTGTTTTCCCATGCCATGATGGCAACGAGGGAGCATGGTTTTAAAATGCTCCCCTTGAAACTGAGACCTTTGCGTAAGTGTTTGTTGAGGGATTGAAAAGTGGAGGTCGCACTTCGACAGGCTCAGTGTGACACATGAAATCAACAAACTGTCATTCTGAGCGTCAGCGAAGAATCTCGCCTTTGCTTTTGATTTCTGAGTTATGCAAAGCTCTTCTTGAAACCCCGGCAGATCAAGGGATGCCAGGCAATCTGTTTTAAAATGATTGGTTGCTGGCGTTGAAGGATATGTAATGCGGCTCAGTTATATTCTGGCAGGAATTCTCAGCGTTGTCCTTTCCTGCTCCACCATTATATTTGGGCTCAAAAGCCTTGTCCTGCCCCTCGGTATTATCGCAACCTATTTTATATTCCGATTTCCTGCCTTCGGTTTGGCCTTAACCATTATCGCTGTCCTCAACTTTCAAAACCCGGGGCGATTGGGTGGTCTGGGTCAGTCTACCTTTTTTCTGAGTATCGCAAAAATTCTGGGCGGGTTGACCACGGTGTCCTGGATATTTGGAATTCTGACCCGCAGAAAAGGAATATTTTTCAGCAAGCAAATGGGGTTAGGGTTGGGGTTTATCCTCATCTCCCTGGTTTCAATCATGTCGGCGAGCGATTCTCAAGTCGCCATGGCAGATGTGAGTAAGCTGGGCACCAACTTTTTGCTGTTTTTTCTTATTGCCAATATGGTCAATAAGGAAAACATCCGCAAGTTTTTTGTCCTGTTGGTTTTTACAGGATTTGTGGCCTGCCTGATGGCGATGTTACAGGTCTGGCTTCCATCCATGCAAGTCTCCGGAGTTGAATCGGTAGTCGAGTTTGGTTTCAAAGAAGCCGGTATCGTCAACCCCGAGCAACTGAAGGCGGGTAGTTTTGTCCGGCCCACCGGGACGCTCGGCCACCCCAACTGGCTTTCATTTTATTTGATCGCTCTGCTCCCCCTGACTTGTTATGTATTCCTGTCCTCGAAATCATGGTTAAAATTTTCCGCGCTGGTGATTATGGGAATGGAAGTGGTAGCGATGGTGCTCACTCATGACCGTATGGCCATGGTGGGCTTTGTCTGGATTTGTCTGCTCTTACTGATGACCAAAATGATCCGGATCACCCCGGTTCGAACGGTAGCCTTAATGCTGGGTCTTGTTGCTTTTATTCTTCTTGCACCGGCAACGTATCTTGAACGGGTTTTTTCGCCATCGCATTACAAGGATAGTTCCTCCATCAATACCCGGTGGGAATTGTTAACCGGGGGACTCAATATGTTTTCCCAGAATTGGATGACGGGTGTGGGTAGCGGAAATTTTGGAATCGAGTTTATGAAAAATAATCAAGACACGCAGGCCGCCAGAATGGTTTTCATGCTTCGCAAAAATACAAACACGACCTATTCTGATTACAGTATGGGAGCGCACAATATGTACGTGGAAGTGGCCAGCGAAACCGGCATCCTGGGCATATTCGTCTTTCTCGCATTTCTCATTCATGGATTGAAAAATATGAACCGGGTTCGGAAGGGGCCCGTTAAAGACAAATACGGTGCCATGGCTACCATGGTGATGATTTCGATGCTGGGTTTTGGTTGTCTCGGTTTGCTATTGCATGCTCAATTGCAAAAAATAATGTGGATTGTGCTGGGTCTGTCTGTGGTGGTCCATCGCCTTGCTGAAAATGAAATAAAAGAAAGAAAACGCCCACCCACCGGGGAAGACTTTGAACTGCGATCCCTGCCTCTCGGCGAAGCTCCGCTCAGGTTTTAATATTGAAGATCATTTTTTTTAAAAGTAATTATCACAAGGCGGGTGGAATTGAAACTCTCCTGAAATCCATTTTCAGCCGGATGGATACGACGCGTTTTGAATTCAAAACCATCGTGATGACCCACGTTCCAGATGAACCGCTTTCCTTCATCGATCCCGAAGCGATCAAGCAAAACCCCGACAGTGTGGAGCTCATTCCGTGGAATGGGTTTAAGTCCCTTCCTGATGCAGTTAAAGTTACTCGCAGAGTGATCTCGGAATTTGAGCCAGATGTTTTGTACACGCATGATATGCGTTCCAATCTGCTGGTTTTTTTCGTGACATTTTTAAATAAAACGCCATGGATTGCGCATATCCACGGATGGCTTGGCAAAAGTGCCGGGCTACGGACCTGGTTTTTTGAATGGGTAGATAGAAAACTGATACGAAAAGCACACACGGTTCTCGTCGGGTCGAACGCTCTGCGCCAGAGAATCAAAACACAATGCGGTGTCAAAGATGTTCGTGTCATTCCAAACTCGATTGATACCGGATATTACAACATCAGTACAGACTGGGATCGCAAATTCCGAGAAACGCTTTTCCCCGGTTTTGATGGCATCATTATTGGATCGGTCGGTCGACTCCACCTCGTAAAGGGAGGACATGTTTTACTCGAAGCTTTTTCCAGACTACTGAAAACTAACTCTGAGGTCCGCTGTATCATAATGGGCGAAGGCCCCGAAGAAGATAATCTGAAACAGCAGGTCCGTGATTTGGGGATAGAACCGTTTGTTGTGTTCCCAGGGTTCGTGGAGGACATGCGGCCTCACCTTAACGCCCTCGATATTTTTATGCTGTGCTCTCTTGCCGAGAGTCTTCCTCTGGCTTTGTTGGAAGGAATCTGCATGGGCAAGCCGGCCATCGGCAGTGATGTCGGAGATGTTGGGCGGGTGCTTGATTTTGGGAAAGAGGATTTGATCGTGCCACCGGGGAATGTGGATGGTTTTTGCCGTGCCCTGAAAAAACTGGTGGATCAACCGCAACTGCGTCAGCGATATGGTCAATTGGCGCGGGAAAAAGTGGAAACTGAATATTCCATCGACTCCGCTGTCCATCGGGTGCAGGAAGTCCTGTCGGAGTTTTCAGGGCGAGGCTACTAAGGTATTTTTTGGTTCAAGCCAAAACCCCGGCGACGCAACCGGTCAGCAAGGTAGCAAGGAAGGCGGTCCACAAGGCACGCAGTCCAAGCCAGGACAGCTCCCGCACCCGATCGGGTATCAAGGTTGCCAACCCGCCAATGAAGATGCCGAGGCTTGCGATGTGGACGAATCCGCACAGGGCGTAACTCATTGCGGTGAAGGAGCGCGGAGAAAAAGCAGGGGGACTCGCCGATTGAACAGCACCCAAAGTGAAATAAGCGGCGACTTCTGTTTCCACAAAGCGCGATCCTAATATTTGCGCCGCCGTCTGCCATTCTTCAGGGCGCATTCCGAGAAGGACCACGAAAGGCCAGGTCAGCCATCCCAGAACCCGGGCCATTGATAAAGCCTGCCCGTCAATCCCCGGAAGCAGACCGAAAATCAAATCAACCAACGCTTCCAGTCCCAGCACGACGATCAACAGCGTGGCGATTCCCACTGCCATCTTGACGCCCTGCTGACCACCATCAATCAAGGCAACCATCAGGTTGACCGGTTGTTCTTTATTTTCCTCGAGTGATTCTGCCGGGATGCGGCCCAACGTCTCCGGCGTTTGTGTTTCTGGCAGAGATAATTTACTGACCAGCACTGCGCAGGGAATCGAGATCACCGAAGCCGACACGAGATGTCCCGCGATCTGCGGAAAAACCCCGATCAAGGCGATGACGTAGACGGCAAGAACGGTGCTGGCGACGGTTGCCATCATGCAGGTCAGCAGGGTGAGTAATTCCGAGCGGGTCATGTTGTTCAGCCAGGGTTTGATGGTCAGGCTGGATTCGATGCCCACAAAAATATTGGCGGAAGCTGAGAGCGACTCGGCACCAGACAAGTTCATCGTTTTGTGAAAAAGTTTCCCAAAGGCGCGAACAATGGCTGGCATGATGTTCAGGTAATACAAGGCCGAGACCAGTGCCGAAAAAAAAATGACCGCCGGAAGCACCTGCATCGCCAGCACAAAACCGATGGAAGCGGAACCATCCGGTAGAGATTGACTGGGACCGAGTGCCAGCGGACCAAATAGAAAAATCGATCCCTTCTGTGAAGCCGATAACAGCATCACCAGCGCGTCGTTAATCCATTGCAACGCTAAACGCGAAGGAGGAAACCAGAAGATCAGGCCGCCGATCAACCAGATCAAGGCTAGACTGCCCACCACTGTTTTACGGCTGATGGTTGCGCGAGTGCCGGTCCCCCAGGCCAGCATGAGGATGATGAAGAAACCCAGCAAGGCAACCAATCGGTAAAAAATATCATCCATGAAATAATTCCCGGAAATTGAGTGGCTGGGTTATTGGGGCAGGGTGGGTGGCTCTATTTTTTTGGACGGAATTTGCTGACGTAGTAGTTCGCGATATCTTTTATGGAAAGGATGCCGATGGTTTCTTTTTTGTCCGTGACCGCGAGGTGGCGGATATTGTTTTGTTGCATGAGGACAAACGCGGACACCATGGTGGAGTTCATGTCAATGGTCATCAAGGGGTGAGACATGACATCCTTGACAGTGACATCTTTTGGATTGGATTCAGGAGCAACGACTTTCCTCAGCAAGTCGGTTTCCGAAAAAATCCCGACATACTTCTTATCATCCAAAACCAGAACCGCGCCAATTTTTTTCTCCGCCATGATCTGAACGGTATCTTTCACGTTACTGCCGGTACTCACGCTGACGATTTGATCTTCCATGAAAAATTTTATGGTATCCATCGATTCGTTGTCGCTCATCCTGCTCCCTTTCTATTTAGAAGAAATCCGGGGTCGACACAGTTTTCAAAACATCTTACATCATCACTCGAATACATATGAACCCTCTAAAAGCTTAGGGGAAAACCAAATTTACCGCAAGAAACTAATTCAATTGGCTGGATTTTTTTCCGGATTGAAAATTCTCCGAATAAATTTCACCTGAAGTTATTAAAACCATAGCAACCGAAAACTCTGGATGTTTTGTGGAGAAATCACTTACAATCCGGGTGTCAACAGTTGTCCTACGATTTCCAAATTTTCATTGCGATGACCTGAAAAGATCGTAATTGAGTCGGTGGGATCGTAGAAAGTTTGGGGCTTATTAACCGTCCATTGGCTAAAGAACAGGAGTATTCATGGCAGAACTAATTGATGTAAAAGATTTGAGCGACGATTTGGCGCGTCATATTTTACGAACAGCAACAGGGAAGGCACGTGAGCTGGATACCAGAATGAACGTGGCGGTGGTGGGGGCCGATGGGCATCTCAAAGCATTTTTCAGAATGGCAGGAGCCTGGACGGGGAGCATCGACATTGCCATCCGCAAGGCCAAAACCGCGCGTTATTTCAATATGCCGACCGGAGAAATTGGAAAGCTCAGTCAGCCCGGCGGCCCGTTGTATCAGATCGAACACAGCAACGACGGACTCATCACATTTCCGGGCGGATTGCCTCTGACCACAGCCGGAGGGGACATCGTTGGAGCTATCGGGGTCTCCGGAGATTTGGTGGAGAACGATCATGAAGTGGCTTTGGCCGGTGCGCAATATTTGCTGAAAGCTTTGGCCGGTGAATAAAAATTTTGCCCACCGTTTCGTTTTAAGGTGGAGTGCCGACCTGTGAATTCGCATTGGGCGCTTCCTGAAAGCGACTATTGGTCGACTCCATTCGCGCAAGCTCTCCTACATCACCTCGACCTGTTTCCCGGAGCGACGGTTCTTGATGTAGCGGCGGGAGGTGGTATCCCGGCATTTTATCTTGCCGACCTGGTCGGGGAAAAAGGTGCGGTGCTGGCCATCGACATTCATCCCCAGCGGGTCAGCCGGGGGCGGACCCTGCAAGGCGAGCGTTTCCCCTGGCTCACGTTTGAGGCGGGAGATATGAAAAATCTTCCTGACGATTTGCCTCGCTTTGACCGGATCACCGGCAATCTGTCGTTTATGTTTTTTCGACCACACCGTCTGCAAGCACTTAAAAGTCTCACGCGCTTTTTAAAACCCGGTGGGCAGATCGTGCTGACTTTTCCGTCACTGGGGACATTCGATTCCTTGTGGGAGCGGGTCGAAAGTGAAATGAAGGCGCGCCAGTTGGATGAAGAACGGACTGCGCTTCAGGAGTATCTTGAGGAGCGGCCCTCGGCAGAGCAGGCCCGGCACTGGCTTGAAGAATGCGGCCTCCAAAAAGTGGAGGTCACCGAATGGCCGCTTGAGATCGCCTCTGGTCCGGGTCGGGAGTTTCTGGAGCATCCGCTTTTGCGCGGCGGGTTTCTTGATGATATTTATGAATGCTTCAAGGACCCGGCACTTGCCAGCGAATTTATGAATACGATTTCAAGGGACTTGCAAAGTTTCCAGCCGTTGGTTGCCCAACGCTGTGCCATGTCCGGCTGGAGCCCCAGGATCGGTGCCTAGTCGCCAGGTGAATTAATTGAACACGGGCCTGGTTGTCGGTATCAACTGCTAGAGAATAGTTGGTTGGGGGGCAGGGCTACTTTTGATAAGAAAATATAGTTTCGATAAATTGATCGATCTGCAATGGTTTCGTCAGATAGTCGTCAAAACCTTCCTTTAAACCTCTTTCTCTATCTCCTTTCATAGCTTGTGCCGTCACTGCAAGAATAGGTGTGTTTTTTGTGAGCGGTTTTTCTCGCAGTATTTTTAAAGCACAGAAGCCATCCGTTCCCGGCAAATGAATATCCAGCATGATCAAATCCGGTTTCAATGTTTCGGTCATTTCAATACCTGTGTGTGCGTCTGGAGCAGAAAAAAGATGGATGTGTTCAAAAGGCGCAAGGATTCCCTGCACAAGTTCTATATTAATTTTCTCGTCTTCAATATAAAGGATTTTAAAATCCTTGAAAGATTTGCTTGATGCGGTCTGGATGCTCGCTTTGTAGGAGATGGTTTCAAACTCGGGATCGGTGGTTCCCCGTGGAAGTTCAACGAAAAATCGGGTTCCCTCGTTCAGGGTACTTTCAAAACCGATCTTTCCGTTCATCAGTTGAACCAACCGCTTGCTGATGGTCAGTCCAATACCGGTGCCTTCCACATCAGAGTATTCCCAGTCCAGGCGCTGGAAGGGTTCAAAAATTTTCCATTGATCCTCCTCGGGAATGCCTTTTCCCGTATCCTGAATGTGCAGAGTGATCTGGTCTCGATTATTATCTTCCGCGCGGATTTCAACCGTCCCTTTGGGCCGATTGTACTTGATCGCGTTGGTCAGCAGATTTAATATCACTTGCTTGAGTTTGACCAAATCAGCCCTGGCGTAAATCGGCTTGTCTGCATCCCCTTTGCAAATGACCTTGATATCCTGTTCCCGTGCATGGGGCACAACAAACGCCGCCTGTTCCTTTATCAGTGAAACCACGTCTACATTTTCAATTTCAAGTTCTACTTTATCGGATTCAATCCGGGACAGGTCGAGGATTTCCTTGATGAGGTTCAGCAAATGATTGCCGGCATCGTGGATATGATTTACAAATTCCATTTTTTCTGAGTTCAGATTTTCCCCTTCGCTGGTTTGCAGCAAATGGCTGAAGCCGATAATAGCGTTGAGAGGAGTGCGCAGTTCATGGCTTATCTTGGAAAGAAAATCACTTTTGGCAATATTCGCCTGCTCGGCATCCTTTTTAGCAAGCTCCAAAACATGGGTTCTTTCCTTAACAAGATTTTCAAGCTCTTGCTGTCTTTTTTTCGCATCCTCTTCAGATTTTTTTCTCTGAGTGTAGTCCCGGGCAATACAGAGTGTTCCGAGGAAATTTTTGTCGATGCCTTTTTTAATCACCAGGTCATTGCGGACATCCCAAAGTCCGTGAGCATCAATCAGGAAGGCGATTTCCTGCATAAATTCATAAAGAGGACAATCCTCTTTGACCTTGAACATCACTTCGGTATTGGAGGTTGCCCGTGGACCCACTCGCTTGGTCAATAAATCGCCCATGGAAATTGTTGAAGAATCGCTTATCAGGTATTCCAACGGTTGGCCTTTAAGTTCTTCAGGAGTGTAGCCGAGGAAACTGACAGAGGAATTAGCGAAGTCAATCAATCCATCAGGATCAACCTGGAGCACGATATCCGAAATGGTTTCGACGATAGTGCGGTAGCGTTCTTCATTTTTGCAGAGTTCAAGAAATCCTGAATCGATGATGTCGAGATCTATCCGGCAACGATTGGAAATTGTGAGCAAGAATTCACGCATGATATCCGGGTTGGAACCCAAATAATTGTCGAAGGCGTGTTTCCCAATTTCAAAAAGCAGGGTGTTGTTCACTACCCGGGCACTTGCCGAGCGGGGTTTCATTTCAATCATAGCCATTTCGCCAAAAAAATCACCGGCACCCCGCATGGCAATGTGTTTATTCTGTTTGAAGATTTCGATGCCTCCAGACAGGATGATATACATGGTGTCACCCTGATCCCCATCGTTAAATACTTTACTTCCTTTTTTCAGGAATAGCTGACGGCCTTCTTTGGAAAAAGTGACCATCTGCTTGTCTGTTAAATGGCGGAGAAAGGGCACGCCACGAATGATGGTCAATTGTTGATCGAATTGCATTTTTTCGGTGTTTGGCATCGTTGGATTGCGCTAAATTAAAAAGTCATTGCACCCGGAAATTGCAGAAAATAAAGGGAGCAGTTTTTCGTGTAAAAATTTCCTGATTATGTAATCTATTATAGTGCGCATCGATAAAAAGTGTTGGATAAAAAGGTCTTGGCTCCTAGAATAAAAAGCCCTTCAACCTTGGTCTGCCTGCCTCAAGAGACCGAGGTAGGAATGAATTTTTATTTTTAGGGTATGTGTGGAAAATTTGAATAAGTTTTCAAATTATCGAAAATTTTTTTAGACGATCAGCGGGAGACCTTTGCTTTAAAAAAAAGTACTTCATGTTCGAAAAATTTTCAGAGCGTCCCATGTTCACAAAAATCGTAAGGTCTTGTATTTGTGCTAACCTGAATACCAAAATAAATAGTGAGCCTCTGGCCCTTTACATTATCCAGTGCTCCTGAATCAGAGAGTTGTTTAAATGAAAGTTGCCAGGAAAAAAAGTTATTCCGGGATATTTCGTGATGGGGGTGCCGGGTCACAGGCCAAGCGCAGGTTTCGATTACGCCGCCAAAAATTAATGAAGCGTGAAGGAAAACTGATGGTTTTAACCGGTGTGCCTTATGGTCCCGGTGCCGAAACCCTTTGGACGTACGCTCATAGTCCGACCTATCAGGAACCCAGCATCATGTATCTCACAGGCGTTAACCAATCCAGTGTTTTGTTGCTGTTGGACCCGGATTCCAGTGGTTCCGATGAGGTCTTGTTTGTGGAAAAGAAAAATCCACTGATGGAATTTTGGGACGGATTGCGGTTTGGGGTTGGGGATCCAAAAAGTCTTGCAGAAGTCAAACGGGTCACCGGAATCCGTGAAGTCCGTGACATTGAAGAGTTCGATCAGGTTTTTCAAGAGCGTTTACGGAAAAGAAGGAAAAAGGAAGTCGGTACTTTTTGGCTTGAGGATGTTGCCGGAAAGAAAAATGTCAAGACGGATCACAACTGGGCTTTCAAAAAACGGATAGAGAGGCTGGTGCGCAAAAGTTGTGGAAGCAAAGGCCGGGTGGCCAACATAATGAAGTCGCATTTTGAATTGCGCCTGCCCCTTGATAAATACGATGTCGCCAATACGCTCAAGGCCCAGCGCATCACCGGCATCGCTTTCCGCGAAACCCTGGGGGAGTATCGACAATTTAAGAACGAATGCCAGGTGCAAGGGCACCTTGAAGGCAGGATGTTGTTCCGGTCATCTTACGGATTGAGTTTCCCGAGCATCATTGCCTCCGGGCCGAACGCCACGGTGTTGCATTACATGAAAAATGACGACAACTTTGCCTCGGCTGAAATGGTGTTGATGGATTTTGGTGTTCGCTGGATGACCATGCACGCAGATATTTCACGCACGGTTCCGGCGTCTGGTAAATTCAATCCCATGCAGAAACTGCTTTATGAAATTGTGTTGGGAGCACAACTCGCAGTGCAGAAAAAAGCCCGTGCCGGGGTCACCATTCAGGAGTTGAATCAGGTGTGCTGGGAGACGCTCAACGGTCAACTGGAAAAACAGTTTCATGCCCGGGGAGGGAAAAGTCACCTGCAATATAAAGTCCGACCGCATGGTGTCAGTCACCTCATTGGAGAGCAGGAGCACGATGGCGATCCGTTCAGGAATTATCTTTCGGAGCCGATGCAAGTCGGCTGGCTTATCAGCAATGAACCTGGGCTCTACGGAAAGTTCCGGATCAAAATTGGTCGGAAAACTTATGAAGAACAGTTGGGAATACGTTTGGAGGACAACCTGCTGATCACCGACAAGGGGTGCCGGAATTTATCTGTCAGCGTGCCCAAGCGGGTGGACGAAATTGAAGCATTGATGCGAGGATGAGTGGCGGGGGGGGGGGCGTACCAGTTAAATTTCTTTCAGGGTAGCTAGAACTTCGCTGATATGATCCTTGACCTTCACCTTTGGGAATATTTTTTTCAGAACGCCTTCTTTATCGATGATAAAGGTTGACCGTACAATTCCCATGAATATTTTGCCGTAAAGTTTTTTCTCCTGCCAGACACCGTATTTGTTCACCACCTTGTGGTCTTCATCGCTGATCAGAGAGAAGGGTAAATCGTATTTGGTGATGAATTTCTGATGTCGTTCGGGGGAATCCACGCTGACACCCAGGATTTCGGTGCCTTTAAATTTCTTAATACCATCCCTGAAATCGCAGGCCTCGGTGGTGCAACCGGGTGTCATGTCTTTAGGATAAAAATACAGGACAACATTTTTTTTACCGCGGAAAGAACTTAGCTTGACCTTGTTGCCGTTCTGGTCAAGGGCAGAAAAGTCGGGGGCCTTCGCCCCCTCCTTTAATACCTTGGTTGCCATTTTGCTCATATCTTGTTTTTTTCGGCCCATTTTTTGGTGTCATCAAGAATGGACTGAATGACTATCTTCAGTTTTTTGGCGGGAGTACGGGATGATTTTTTGTTATTCAAACTGCGTGCGCGATCAATCAAATCGTCCAACTCCTTGATCACGTCATTGGGGGCGGCCTTTCCCGATGCGCAGGCCGTTTCAACATGAACCACGCCTCGCTGGAGAATGCCATCAATCTGAAAACCCCACATGGAATCTCCCCGGAGCCGGGTTGATTTTTCCATGAATCGCCAAATGCCACCATCGGCCTGGATGGCTTCATAGCCGCCTCTGAGATTACTTGCGGTTTCTTTGCAATCCCCGGCAATGGCGATGCCAGCACTACTGATCAAAAAAATAACCGATCCCAAGAAAATCGCACGAATCGAATTAAAACGGGGGTGTGTTTCCTTGCAGGTGGTCATATCCCTCTCCTTTTCTGGGGATCCAATTTATGGAAAAAAGGCCTGTTTTCTTCCAGTCAGTTAATTTCTATCTAATCAAGAATAGGAATCAAAGTCAAACGATTATTCCCCATCGATTCCAACCTGAAAAATAAATTATTCAAAGACCGGGTCCCTGGCCACCTTATTAAAAACCGGATCCGTCTTCAAGGTTTTCAATCCTGCAGGATTGATCTTTTTCGCTTTCTGCAGATTCTCCAGCGTATCGTCTGCGTTACCTGTGCTGGCATAGGCTTTGGCCAGTAGGATGTGATGGCTGAACAAGTGCGGATGAGCCGGGTGGGTCACCAGGGTTTTTTCCAGAATCGCGATAGCCCGGTTGAATTGTTTGTCGCCGTAGTATGCCATCGCCGTGTTCAACTTACTGTCCAGGTTCCTGGGGTCCATTCGAAGTGCCATGGAGTAAAGGTTCACCGCCCGTTTGACCATCCCGTAGTAAGCAAAAATTTCACCTTTCTGATTGAGTGCATCGGGCGGATTCAGATACCAGTCGCTGTCAAGCTCAGTCCGCCGGATGGAATCTTTTTCCGGCAGTTCCTCAAGGCTGGTTTGGGCGATTTTTCCGGGATCGCCGAGGTTTACCGCTAGCGTGTAATAGTCGAAGGCTTTTTTCATATTACCGCGGATCACATAAAGATCACCCAGTTCCTGAAGCCCCTTGGCTTTAAGGCCTTTGTTGTCACCGGCACTCTTGATCAGAGCATTCACCGCCTGCTCCGCTACATCAATTCTAAGAAACAGACTGGACAGCCCGATCAGAATCTGCCGGGTGCTGACATTCTCCGGGTCGAGCCGTGCGGCGGTTTGAATCTCAAACAGCGAGAGTCCGAAGTCGCCCTCCTTATATAGTTTCTGCGAGCGGCCCAGATGATATTTTGCTGGGTCGATCCGGGTCGGTAATTTTGCGGTGCCATGGGTTCTCAAATATTCCAGAAGCACGCGGGCGGCTTCCACCTGGGGGTGGGGCTTGAGTTGGTCATCCGGGTCGCTCGTGCGTGTGTCATAAACCTGATTGAGGTGCTTTTTTGCCAGTTCCAGATTGTTTTGAATCGCATAGGCATAACCCAGTTGGTAACCCGCTTCCAAATAATCCGGTTTCAGCGTCAGGGCTTTGGTAAACGATTCAATCGCTTGTTGCGTTTCATTAAGATAGTTAAAGTTCAATCCCATTTCAAAGGCATACACTTCATTTTTGGGATCGAGGGCCTCAGCTTTTTTCAGTGCTTTATTGGCGGCCTTCATCCGGCCCTGAGCCGCTAGGGTCAAGGCCGATTCGTAATGCGCTTCCGGTCGCTCGGGATGTTGATGCACCGATATGTTGCATGAGCGCTCGGCAAGATCCACCACCCCCAACTGCCGGTACAACTGACAATGCTGGTAATGGACCGCTGGATGCCGTGGCTGGATGGCACGGGCTTTTTGCAAGGCCTTTTGCGAGGCCACATATTTTCCGGCTTCAAACAGCAGAAGGGATTTCAGGATAAAAGGTGTGCCTTTGTTCGGTGATTCCTTTTCCAGACTCTGGACGATGGTCAGTGCCTGATTGTAATGCCCGTTTTTTGCCAGTTCCAGAATCTGTAGATATTCAGGTTTGGATCGATCAGTTTTGGAGAAATGAGGGTCCCACAACGCGATGTCCATATCAGGAAAAGTAGCCAGGGCGTTGATCGGAAGCAGGAACAATAAAAGGAACACGACCGCAATCTTACGTGGGAGCTGGGTGAAAATAGATAGACACTTCATTGGGTAAAAAAATCCTTTTAAAGGGTGCGTGATTACTTCCGGACGGCGCGGACGGTTTTTCGTGACCTTGAGGTTTTAGGAGCAGAAAAACGGTTGCCGGTATTGAACACGATGCCGAACGCATTAAAAGTTCCATTGCCGACAGAAGACCACTGTGCGCCGCCACCTTCCCGACCGAAAATAGGGTCGATGTGAATGACCATCTCATGACCTACCTGTTGGCTGTTGATCTTGTCTTTATCGTAGAGCGTTTTCAATTCCTCAAGGGTGGGAAGACGCCAGTCGATTTGATCGCCAAACCCTTCCTCGTTCAAGGCCTCTACAAATTGAAACGCTTCTTTCCAGTTGATCCAGTGACCGGTAATGTTGTAGGAATCTTCTTTCATCCACATTAGTCCGGTCTTTGTGTCGGTGATGGTGTGATTGCCATGATCGATGAACCGCTGGTCTCCGGATTTCGTTTCGGCTCCCGCCGCTTGCCCGATGAGAATAACGATCAGTAAAATGAACAGTGCAAATGGCACGGTGAAATATTTTCTCGAATAGTACGTTTTCATCTTCAACCCCGGAGTTTTTTCTGAAACATTTTATTGACCAGACCGGGATTGGCCTTGCCCTTGCTGGCCTTCATCACCTGGCCCACCAGAAAACCGATGACCTTGTCCTTGCCTGACCGATATTGCTCGGCCTGTTCCGGATTGGCTGAAATCACATCATCGATCAGGGTTTCGATCGCCCCTTCGTCAGATATCTGAACCAGGTTTTTTTCCTCGACCACGGTTTCGGGAGATTTTCCACTCGCGATCATATCCTCAAAAACAGTTTTGGCGATCTTGCCGCTGATGGTGTTGTCATGCACCATTTTCAGTAATTTGGCCAGATTTTCAGGCGTTACCGGACACTCGCTGATGTCCTTGTTCGCGCTCTTTAATTCCCGCAAGAGTTCGGACATGATCCAGTTGCTGATCGCCTTCGGTTCGTTAAAGGTGCGGATACAGGCTTCAAAATAATCAGCCAGAGCGCGCGATGCCGTCAGCACTCCTGCATCGTATTCTGGAATACCATAGTCTTTAACAAACCGGTCGCGTTTTTCTTCTGGCAGTTCCGGCAAACCAGACTGCGCTCTTTTGATCCAGTCTTCATCGATGACGATGGGTGCCAGATCCGGTTCCGGAAAATAACGGTAATCGTGCGCTTCCTCTTTCGATCGCATGCTGAAGGTGACACCCCGGTTGGCATCGTACAGACGGGTTTCCTGCACCACCTGGTCGCCTTGCCGCAAAACCTGGGATTGCCGCTCCACTTCGTATTCGATGGCCTTTTGCACAAACTTGAAGGAGTTGATGTTCTTCACCTCGGCGCGGGTGCCCATTTCCTTCTGACCGACGGGTCGGATCGAGACGTTGGCATCGCAACGGAAACTGCCTTCTTCCATGTTGCAGTCGCTGACTTCAGAGTACTCCAGAATCGAGCGCAAAATCATTAAATACTCGCGTGCCTCTTCTGCCGAGCGTATTTCAGGCTCGCTGACGATTTCTACCAGGGGAACGCCGGTGCGGTTGAAATCGACATAGCTTTTCCCCGGTTTCCCAAGGTTGTCACCGTGAATGGATTTTCCGGCATCTTCTTCCATGTGAATGCGGGTGATGCCGATGACCTTCGGTATGCCGTTGCCCTGCAGGGTGATCCTGCCATGCCGCCCAATGGGCAGGGTGAATTGGGAAATCTGGTAACCCTTGGGCAGGTCCGGATAAAAATAGTTCTTTCGGTCAAAGATATTGGTTCGCTCAACCTCACAGTGCGTGGCGAGGCACGCCTTGAGCGCGTACTCCACCGCCCGCTTGTTGAGCACCGGCAAGACACCCGGCATACCGAGACAAATCGGGCAGGTGTTCTCATTCGGTTCACAGCCAAAACGAGTCGAGCAGGAGCAGAAAATTTTGCTGTCAGTTTTTAACTGGGCGTGGACTTCCAACCCGATAACGGTTTCAAATTCCATAAGAGCCATTTTCAAAATTGTATTGTTGAATGGGAACAGATCGGATTTTAACGACCCCCAACCCAGCCGTCAACCAGCAATGAAAAACCCCGCCGCAAGCGGACGCGGTATCCGAAAAATTCTTTCACTTAAAAATCGTCAAGCCGCGGAGCATTAAACCCACTGGTGGGATCAATTGGCGGTGCACCCTCCGTCTACCGGCAAAGCGGTTCCGGTGATGAAGGAAGATTCGTCGCTGGCAAAAAACAGGCAGGCTGAGGCCACGTCTTCCGGTTTGCCGAAGCGCCCGATCGGATAGCGTTTGGCAAGTTCCGTGGTGAACTCTTTGTTGCTCATCAGGTCCGCCGTCATTTCCGTTTCGATCAAGCCGGGGCAGATGGTGTTGGACCGTATCCCTTGGGGACCGTATTCGACTGCCAAAGACCGGCTGAACTGGGTCAGTGCCGCTTTGGAGGCGTTGTAAGCCGCCATCTGCGGGGCGGCGATCATTCCCAGAATAGAACTGATGTGAATCAGACTGCCGCCATTATTCTCCAGCATGGCAGGCAGGACGCGCCGGGTCAAAAGGAACACGCCTCTCAGATTGATGTCCAGAACGCGGTCCCATTCGGTCGTGTCCATTTCGTGGACCGGGGCCATGGCAAAAGTCCCGGCATTGTTCACCAGAATGTCTACGCGCCCAAATTTCGCCAGGGTCTCATCGACCAGGCGGTCAATATCGGCTTCCACGGTGATATCGCCGCAGACGGTCAGAATATCGCCGGTCAGGGCTTTTCTGGTTTCATCCAGCCGGTCCTGTCGTCTGCCAAAGAGGACCACTTGCCCTCCTTCTTCAAGGAAGGTCTCGGCGCAGGCACGACCGATACCCGTTGCTCCTCCGGTGATGATGACGGTTTTCTTTGCGAGTTTCATTCGGGCTCCGTGGTGGTATCCTTGTTCATTAGTTATTATAATACTATCAGGATTTACTTCCTTATTGAACTTGTGGAGGAATTTTACATGCAGGCAGTGAATATCAAGAGAGCGCACCGATCATGAAAATCACCTGGCTTTATTATCTGTTCGGCGGCTTCATTGGTTTTGTGTGCGGTCTGATGATTTGTCTGCTGTTCCTGTTTGTGGAACAATCCGGCCAGCCCGTCCTCTCCAGCCTGCCTCAAAAGTTTGGGGTTTTTGGAGAGTATTTGCTTATGCTATATGACGTGTTACCCTTGTTTGGTCTGGTTTTGGGAGTGGTGCTTGTCAGAAAAATGTTCCAGAACCGGTTTGATGAAGAGGACAATAAATCCAACACGCCCTGATATTTTTATCACCATCAGGACATTCTCTGCGGCCTTGATCTCATGAGTAAAAATTTTAACCAAAATTTATTGAAAGCCCTCGAATCCACCCGGCAGTCGCTTTCTGTCTGTAAACAGGCGATGGAAGAGACCAACGATCAGAGTTGCCGCGCCATGTATTCAGCGATGATTAAAGACTGTGAAAAACATATCGGGATGCTTGATGGCGAAATTGAACTGCATAAAGTTCAGAAGAAGTGGGATTAGTCCATGCGCATACTGATCGTCGAGGATGAAAAAAAGGTTGCCGGGTTTATTAAAAAAGGTATGGAAGAGGAAACCTACGCGGTGGACGTGGCCTACGATGGTGAAGAAGGCCTCCTGCTGGCGGAAACTAATCAGTATGACCTGATTGTGCTTGATCTCATGCTCCCGAAAATGGGCGGACTGGAAGTCCTCACCGAACTGCGCGACAAACGGGTCAACACGCCCATCCTGCTACTCACCGCAAAAGATTCTGTCGAAGACAAGGTGACTGGTCTCAACAAGGGGGCCGATGACTATCTCACCAAACCGTTCGCGTTTTCGGAACTGCTGGCACGCGTGCGCTCTCTGCTCCGTCGCGGACAGGCAGAGACGCAGACCGTTTTGCAGGTGAGCGACCTCACGCTGGATTTGATCAGCCACAAGGTCAACCGCAACGGTGAAGAGATCGAACTGACAGGTAAGGAATACAGCCTGCTGGAATATTTTATGCGGAACGTTGGCAAGGTTCTCACGCGCACCATGATCGCCGAACATGTGTGGGATTATAATTTTGATACGTTCACCAATGTGATCGATGTTTACATCAATCACCTGCGCAAGAAAATCGACAAGAGTCACGACCAGAAATTGCTTCACACCTTGCGTGGTGTGGGGTATGTGATGAAGGAATCCTGAGGGGTTCTGCCATGGCGTTCAATACCATCCGGTCCCGCCTGACAGCCTGGCATGTCTGTCTGCTGGCGGTCATACTGATCCTCTTCTCCGCCGTCCTGTATTTTTTTCTGTCCAAACGTCTGCACGAAAGCATCGACAACTCCCTTAAAGTCTCCGCAAGTGTTGTCAAGAAAACCGCAGGCATGCAGTATTCGCGCACGCCTCTGCCAGGCCTCGAATATTTCTTCGAACAGTTCCTGGGATACAGCAATCTCAATAAATTTTACCGGGTCTACGATGGATCGGGCAATGTCGGTTCACGCTCGAAAGGCATCGATGCATCCAAATTTCCACTCAGTCAGGAGGCGTACACGCGTGCCTTGAAAGGGGATGAAACTTTTGAAACTTTTCAAGTCGAAGGCAACCATCCGATCCGCGTCATCACCATGCCCATCCTGCAAGAAGAAACCCTGGTCAACCTCATTCAGGTCGGCACCTCCCTGAAAGGTATTCAGGAAACCTTGAAGAACCTACGCATCTTTTTCTTCACTTCGGTGCCGCTGGTATTGCTGTTCAGCACGCTGGTGGGGCGTTTCATGGCCGGTCGGGCACTGGCACCGGTGGCCAAGATCACCGAGACCGCCCGTCAGATTTCGCATGCGCCGGATTTGAGTCGCCGCATTGCAGAACCTGAAGTGCAGGATGAAATCGGTAAGCTGGCCAACACCTTCAACGAAATGATGGATCGACTTGAAGGATCGTTCCGGCAGATGCGGCAGTTTTCCAGCGATGCGTCGCACGAACTGCGCACACCGTTGACAGTACTCAAGGGGCAAAGCGAACTGGTCCTCAGTAAACCGCGCAGTCTCGAAGAATACCGGGAGGTGGTCTCAAGTAATCTCGAAGAGATCAACTACATGTCCAAAATTCTCGACGACCTGTTCACCCTGGCCAAATCGGATGAAGGCAATCTCAACATGGAATTTCAGTCGGTGGATTTGCACGCGGTCATCGAAGACGTGTGTCGTCATGTGGAGGTGTTGGCGGAAGAAAAAAATCAGAAACTGGTGGTCGCCTACCTCGAGCCGGTGGTGGTCAACGGAGACCCGCATCGTCTTAAACAAATGGTATTGACGCTGGTGCACAACGCGATCAAGTACACGCCGGAGGGTGGCGAAATTAAAGTTGCGCTGGAAGATATGGCCGATCAGGCGGCGTTCACGGTGTCGGACAATGGCATCGGCATCCCGGAGCATGAACTGCCGATGATCTTCAATCGGTTTTATCGTGTGGACAAGGCGCGGTCGCGCGATCAGGGTGGTAGCGGACTCGGCCTCTCCATTTGCAAATATATTGTGGACGCGCACGGCGGCATGATCGATGTGGAAAGCGAGATCGGCAACGGTTCGCGCTTTAAAATTCTGCTACCCAAGATGGACATTATCAAGAAAAAGAAAAATAACGCGGCGTAAATTTCGGCCTGACCTTTTTTACCATTTTCTGTAGATATTTTAATGCAGTTGCACGATAACGTTTTTCACCTGCGTGTAGTTTTCGACGGCGTGCAGGCTCATTTCGCGTCCGTAACCGCTCTGTTTGTAGCCGCCGAAGGGTGCGTTGGCATCGAAGATGTTATGGCAGTTGACCCACACAGTACCGGCTTTTAATCGCGCGGCAACTTTGTGCGCTTTGTTGATGTCCTTCGTCCACACACTGGCGGCAAGGCCAAAAACTGAATCGTTGGCTTGCGCCACGATGGCATCGAGGTCGTCGAATGGTGCCGCTACCAGCACCGGACCGAAAATTTCTTCGCATACGATTTTCATTTTATTATGAATGCCGCTGAAAACCGTCGGTTGCACATAACTCCCAGCACCGAGAGCACCGGAGTAGCGCTCGCCGCCTGCTAAAACTTTCGCGCCCTCGCCCCTGCCGGAGTCGATATAACCATACACCCTGTCCTGTTGTTCGATGGAGACCAGCGGCCCCATCTCGGTATCCGGGGCCATGCCGGGTCCGACTTTAATGTTTTTGGCTTTCTCTGCTACGCGCTCGACCAGTTCGTCATATACATTTTGATGCACCATCAAGCGCGACCCGGCGGCACAGCATTGACCGTGGTTGAAGAAGATAGCCCCGGCGACACCTTCTGCCGCGAGGTCGAGGTCGGCATCAGGGAATACGATGGCGGGTGATTTACCGCCCAATTCCACCGTCACCCGCTTGAGGTTGCCCGCCGAGGCTTTGACGATTTCATGCCCGACTTCGGTACTGCCGGTGAACGCGATCTTGTCTACATCAGGATGGTTGGACAACGCGGACCCCGCATCGCCAAAGCCGGTGACGATATTGACCACGCCTTCCGGGAGCCCGGCTTCCTGAAACAGGTCGGCCAATAACAAGGCGGACAGCGGTGTCTGCTCCGCCGGTTTCAGAATGACACAGTTGCCGGTCGCAAGAGCCACGCCCAGCTTCCACGCCGCCATTAATAGCGGAAAATTCCACGGGATGATCTGCCCGACCACGCCCATCGGTTCGCGCCGCGTGTAATCGAGAAACTCCGCACCCGGTGCGTAGGGCACACTCAGGTCCAGCGTCTCCCCATGAATTTTTGTGGCAAGACCGGCATAGTAACGGAAATGATCGACCGTGAGAGGAACGTCTGCCGCGCGGGCAATCGATAGAGGCTTGCCGTTGTCCAGTGTTTCCAGTTGTGCAAATTCTTCGGCACGTTGTTCGATCAGGTCGGCGAACTTCCAGATGAGCTTGCCTCTTTCGGAGGTGGTCATTTTGCGCCATGGGCCGTCCTCGAATGCGCGGCGTGCGGCTTGGACGGCGCGGTTGATATCTTCTTCACCGCCTTTGGGAACGAGGCACAATTCTTTCTGGCTGGAAGGGTCGGTGACGGCAAAAGTTTCCCCACTGACCGCATCCACGCGCTTGCCGCCAATGAGCAATTTGTGGGATGTGTTTAAAAACTGTTGAACTTCAGAAATGGGTTCCGGTACGGCGACAGTATTCATGGTGAACTCTCTTTTATATGTGGTGGAAATCTGAGTGCGCCCGGCTTTCCCTGGCAGACATCTTGATTCGGCGATCTGATTTTATAGTGTCCTTTGATATTTGAAAACCTTTTTGTTAAAGGGGAATTCCTCAACCTGTTAAAATGATTGGTTGAAAGATCAGAAAATTCAATGAAACGATCATTTTCCGTTTTTAATTTGCGGATCATCGTGACTTTAAATTCAAAACCTCATTGTTGATGTCAAGCTTTTCAAATCCCGGTCACTATATTCTTTTATTCAGCCTGCATGGGCTGATCCGCCACCGTGATGTGGAGCTCGGGCACGATGCCGATACCGGTGGGCAGGTCAAATATGTTTTGGAGATGATGCAGAGTTTGTCTCTCCGACCAGAGGTCGCCCGTGTCGATTTATTCACCCGCCAGATCAAAGATAAAAGGTATTCATCCGATTACTCCCAGGCCGTGGAACCGATCAATGATAAGTCGCGCATCGTCCGACTGCCGTGCGGTGGCGGACGGTATATCCGCAAGGAGCGGTTGTGGGTGCACCTTGATGAATACATCGACCGCGTTCTTCGGTTTTTAAAACACGAACCCTACACAGCGGATTGGGTGCATGGTCATTATGCCGATGGCGGTTATGTGGCGATGAATCTTGCCGAGTATCTTGGGATCCCGTTTGTGTATACCGGTCATTCGCTGGGACGGCCCAAGCTGGAAAAATTGATTGAGGAAGGTTTGAACGACGAGGTGATCGAAAAAAAATATGACATCCGGCGGCGCATTGAAATTGAAGAGGACGTGCTCGAAAAAACGGATCGGGTTTTTACCAGCACCCAGCAGGAAGTTGATGAACAGTATGGGAGTTATCAAAACCACCCGCTTGCAAATTACACGGTGAATCCCCCGGGGCTCGACCTGCACCGGTTTTATCCTTACCATGCACAAGACCAGATAAATGTTCTGGGAGAGGAAGCCCGCGCGGCATTGTTGCAGGAATTGAGGCGGTATTTTTATGAGCCGGAAAAACCGCTGATTCTGGCACTGTGTCGCCCTGATAAAAGGAAAAATATTTCAGCGTTGATCCACGCTTTCGGTCAGAGTTCCACACTACAGTCCAAGGCGAATCTTGCTGTGTTCATGGGCATCCGAAGAAGCATGGATGAAATGGAGGAGGATGAACGTGCGGTGCTTCAAGATGCTTTGATGTTGATGGATCATTATGGATTGTACGGCAGAATGGCGTTGCCCAAAAAACCGGGGTTCCAGTTTGATGTGCCCGAGTTATACCGGATCGCGGCGCGGTTGAGAGGCGTGTTTGTCAATCCTGCGCTGACGGAACCGTTTGGCCTCACGCTTCTGGAAGCGGGTGCCTGTGGATTGCCTATTGTTGCAACGAATCAGGGCGGGCCGGTCGACATCGTAAGGAATTGCAAAAACGGAATTCTGGTGGATGTCAGCAACCTGGGTGAAATCAGCGAGGCTATCCTGAAAATCCTGAACGATCCTGATGCATGGCATCAATTTTCAGAGAGTGGTATTGAAAATGTGCGTGCGGTTTACAGTTGGGATTCCAGTATTCAACGCTACCTTGATCGATTGGTTGCCGAACCTCAATCCAGCCGGAAAATGGTCAGCGCAGGCCGGAAAGAAAATCCGGTGGCGCGGAAACTGATGCAAGTTGAACGCATGGTGATCCTGGACATTGACAACACGCTCACCGGGAATTCACAAGCGACGGCCCGGCTCATGGATGTGCTAAAGGCTCATCGCGAAAAAGTTGCTTTCGGAGTTGCCACAGGTCGCACCATCGATTCTGCTTTACAGCACTTAAAAGAAAACGAGGTGCCCCTGCCGGATATCCTGATCACCTCGGTGGGCAGTGAAATATATTATTCAGGCGGAGAGTTTCGCGATACCGGTTGGACCACCCATATCAACAACAAGTGGGACCGCGAACGCCTACGCGGATTGCTGGCAGAGGTGTCCTTCCTCCAACCACAGTCAGCGGAAACCGAGCGGCAATTTAAAATCAGTTATTTTCTAGAGCCAGACGTTCAGCATCTAAAAACGATTCGCGATATTCTGTCTGGCGCAAAGGTGCGATACAATTTGATCTATTCACACCAGCGCTACCTTGATCTGCTTCCCCAACGCGCCTCCAAGGGGAAGGCGTTGCGCTACCTGAGCTTTAAATGGAATTTACCATTGAACCGGTTTCTGGTTGCAGGGGATTCGGGCAACGATGAAGAAATGTTGCGCGGCGAACCCTATGGTATCGTGGTAGGAAATTACAGCAGGGAGATGGAAGTGCTGAGAGGAAAGTGGCGCGTTTATTTTGCAAAAAATACGCACGCTGATGGAGTGCTGGAGGGAATACAGCATTACCGTTTTCTGGAGATATTAAATGAAAAGTGATTTTCCATCAGCATGCCCGTTTGATGAAAATGAGCTGGATCTGGTGCGCGAGTTTATTGTCTTGCTTCGGCAAGGGGCAAACTGTCATTTATTGCGCAACGATATCATTCTTCAATTTCCTCGATTTCGCGATGATATTGAAATTGATCTGGAACTGTCGGGATCACTTGAATCTGTCCTCGAGAAATTAATGCGCGTTCAGGAGTTGTTGCTGTTTGATGACCTAACCGTTATCCAATATCGGGAAGGACCGGCCCGCTACAATATTTTTTCTCTCGCTGGTGTTGAGCAGGGCACACAACCGGTGTCTGCAAACTCTTTTCTGGAATATCGCGAATTGATGGCGGGCATCCATCCGGTGGCTCCCGATAAAAAACTGGAGATTGATTTCGATCCGTTTTACTCCTCTGGGCCTGTCGTGAAATCCGCCGGTGCAATTGGGACCGGACAAAATATATTAAATGAATATCTTGCTGGTAAGTTTAATGATGATGCTGAAAGCATGCAGGCTTGTCTTCTTAAATTCCTGACCTCGCGTTCTTTGGAAGGTCGTCCGATTTTGCTGGATGGCAACGTGATCTCAAACTCAGATGAATTGCGGTCTGCCTTGAAAAGCGCGATAGAGTTTCTGCAGTCGGTTCCAAAGGAAGTGTCGCTTCCATCTTTGCTGTCTTCCCTTAAGAAGTGGGGAGTGCTTGCAGGTTTCGGCGATGGTCCTGAACGCATAGAAAAAAACCTGACGTTGCTGGAAGATATTTTAAACACGCCCGATCCATCGGCCCTCGAGTCTTTTTTGTCTGCTCTGCCACTGGTTTCCCGGGTGGCGATTATTTCTCCGCATGGATGGTTTGGGCAGGAGAAGGTGTTGGGAAGGCCGGACACCGGCGGGCAGATCGTCTATATTCTGGATCAGGTCAAGGCACTGGAAGGGTTTCTTGAATCGATGCTTGCCAGGGCTGGGGTGGAGGCATCTCCAAAAATCATGGTGTTGACCCGTTTGATTCCTGAAAGTGATGGCACCTCATGCCATGAACGCCTTGAAAAAATCGACAGTACAAAAAACAGCTGGATTCTGCGTGTGCCCTTCAAGGATGAGAATGGGAATATCCTGCCGCAATGGATTTCACGTTTTCAGATTTGGCCCCACCTGGAACAATTCGCACTCGACGGAAAAAATGAATTGATCGGCGAATTGGGCGGATCACCGGATCTCGTCATTGGCAACTATTCCGATGGCAACCTGGTGGCATCCTTGCTCGCATCCAAAATGGAAGTGGTGCAATGCAATATTGCGCATGCTCTGGAAAAATCCAAATACCTGTTCTCTGCTCTTTACTGGAAAGATATGGAAGCGGACTATAAATTTTCGCTTCAATTTACTGCGGACTTGTTGGCCATGAATCAAACTGATGTGGTGATCGCAAGCACCGCTCAGGAAATTGCAGGGACGGACACGGTGATGGGGCAGTATGAATCGTACTCTTTGTACTCCTTGCCGGAGTTGTACAAGGTCACACGCGGGATCAACCTGGCTCATCCAAAGTTCAACGTGATCTCGCCGGGTGTGGATGCATCGGTATATTTTCCACATCAGGAAAAGGGCCGCCGCTCCTCTGAAGACACGCGCAAACTGGAGGCCCGCCTGTTTGAAGAAGAGGGTGACGATATTGTGGGCACGCTTGAATATCCCGAAAGAAAACCGATATTCACCATGGCGCGTCTCGATAAGATTAAAAACCTGACGGGACTGGTCGAGGCGTTTGGTCAGGATGACGCTCTACAGGAACGCGCCAACCTCATCGTGGTCACCCGAACGGTGCGTGAAGAAAATGTCACCGATGATGAAGAAATGCAGGAGCTGAAAAAAATGTATGAGCTAATCGACCGCTATCATTTGCACGGTAAAATCCGGTGGATTGAAAATGTGTCGCGGGAAAATGGGGCAGAGTTTTATCGCATTGTGGCAGATAGGGGCGGTGTGTTTGTTCAGCCAGCTTTATTTGAAGCGTTTGGTTTGACCGTGCTGGAAGCCATGGTCAGCGGTCTTCCCACGTTTGCCACACAGTTTGGCGGCCCGATGGAAACCATTCAGGATGGCATCAACGGATTCTGGATCAATCCCACTCAGACTGACTTGTTAAGCGGGTCGATCCAAAGGTTTCTGGAGACCTGCGATAGGGACCCACAGCACTGGTCTCGATTATCAAAGGCTGGGATTGACCGTGTTCAGAAGGCGTACACCTGGGATTTGTATTCTAAAAAGTTAATGAAATGTGCGAATCTCTACGGTTTCTGGAAATATTCTGGGCAAGGGGAAGAGAAAAAAGCAATGGATCAATATTGCAATCTTATATTTCACAGCCTCTTTAAAAGTCGCCTCTAGTCAATTTCAAAGCTATCGAATCCAGATCAAGGGTCGATGCACCCAGGCCCGATCCCCTGCCGCATCCATCACCTCTACCCAGTCATTTTTTACCTGCATTACTTTTAGAGAAAAGTATTTGTTCACCGGGCTCCATTGGACGGCTTTATGTTTGGTTCCAGGGCCTGTGCGCAGGTTGGTTTTATCCTGTTTGATGACGGCACACTTGAATTTTTTGGTGAACAACTTTTGGTGAGCCCAATAGGTATCTCCATCCAGGTCCTTCACCTGATACCAGGCACCTTTTCGTTTGATCTTTTGCAGAGGCATGTACTTGAGGACCTCCCACAGCTTTTCGTGCTTGACTCCGGGGCCTTTGCGCAGGTTGGCCTTCTTTGATTTTATGCACAAGGCTTCAGCCGTACTTCCGGCAACAAGCAAAAGAGCAAGGGCCAGAAGTATGATGGATGAAGGCTTTGGAATGGTGGTGGGTGAAGTTTTTATTTTGGGAGTCCTTTTAATAGGAATTCATGTTTGAAATTCAACAATTATTGTTTTCGACGACCCATTTCCAACAGGAAAAGTCCGCCGGTGATGACGGCGTAGATCATCGCCATCTGTAAAAAGAAACGTTCAACTGAGGGGCCCTCAACTTCTTCATCATTGATGCGGTAGGTCAGAGAGAACAATGGTTTTTCTACATGGTCTTCCACTTTTATGTGATCGAATAATTTCAGTTTGATGCGCTTGCGTTGGGTTTTGTTTTCGTCAGTCTTCAGGGTGATGGTGTACGCGATATTATTGAAGATGCGCTCTTCAATATTTTTGGAAGTGACCACTCCCTCCATTGAGGTGAAAAATTTAAAGAAAAACAATGCGCCAAAAATAGCAATCGCCAGAGTTTTATAATTGAATAGCAGTTTCTGATTGCGTTCCTCGCTGGAAACGGTTTCGGTATCGTGCCCGACAAAAAATGAGTGCAGATGCGGTGTTAAGAAATCCCACTGAAAATAGGGGTAGCCGGAATAATGCGGTTGGTAGAACGGTCTCAGGGGAGGCGGCGTTTGGGGGCCTGGCGGATTGAGTGTTGCGTCATAAATTTTCCGCATTTCGAGGTTCGACAACACCCGGTAGGCCTCGGCAACTGTGGCAAAACGGGCCTGATCATCTTCTGTCGGATTTTGTAAACGGTCCGGATGAAGTTTTTTAGCCAGGCCTCGATACGCTTTTTTGATTTCCAGATAGCTGGCGGTTGGATCGATTTCCAGTGCCTGGTAATGGTTTTTATCGGTCACGGAATTTGTTTTATCGCGATGGGGTAAAACGCCGCATGACGTTACCCAGGATGACGAGGAGCACCAGAGTGATCACAATGCTGGAGATTTTAAATCCTTTGAGCTGGGCGATGATAAAAGGCCCGGCGGATACACTGATAAGCGTGTAGAGCCCGGCGAACAACAGGTTGCCCACCAGAGAAAACAAGATGTAACGTCTGACATCGTAGCGAACCATACCGGCGAAAGGCGGGACGATTTTTGAAACGGCAAAGAGGAAACGACCGAGGACGATCATCAACGCGGGTCGGGTCCTCAGCATGTTGTCGGTGAAGGCGATGGCCCGGTCCAGCTTTCTCACCCAGGCAAATTGTCGCCAGTAGTTCAATCCCGTTTTGTATCCGAGAAAGTAGAGGAACAAATCGCCGATCCAGCCGCCCAGAAATCCGCAAATGGCAACGCCTATCGGGTTGAGTGTCCCGGTCGAAGCGGCGATGCCGCCGAACACGATGAACAGAGGAATGCCGAAATGGTCGAAATAGGTACCGATCAGAATGATGCCGTAGCCGAAATCACTGACCCAGCGTTCGATATTTTCCGGCGACATCAACCGCAGGCATCACACAACAAATTGGACAGCGCGTTCATACAACAACAACCGGCATAAGTCCCCGCACCTGAGACGGCAGAGTTGGCAAAGTTTTCTTTCATGCTGGGGCGACCAAATTGCTGGGGTGGCTGAACCTGCTGGGGTGGCTGGGGTTGCTGGTATTGTTGCGGCACCTGCCCCTCAGCATCCGGGTTGACCTGGTTGCCGCACTTGGTGCAAAAATTTGCCTGGTCCGAATTTTCCGACCCGCAATTGGGACAAAACATGAAGGCTCCTTAAATTAAAAATCCTGACAGTTGAACAATAAACTTTGGTTTTTGGATTTCTTCAGCACAAGACTATCAAACACTGCCGCGCATTCCCGGTCAAGGCCGTGCGACAGGATATTCGACACGATGGCAAGCGATTCGTTGAGATCCAGCGCGGGAAGAAGTTGCAACATACTCGTCCGCTCTTCGTGCACCCGACCCTGATACTGATTATAAATGTTTTTCAACCAATTTTCATTAGCGGAATCGATATTGTCTTCGGCGCGGAGGATCAGGTTGAACTCGCCGGAAGCCTGATCCCGGTGCAGGTCCGCCATCGAGTCCAGCAAGTACAGGATGCGTCCCAGATGATCGAACCATTGCACAAGCGTTTTGTGCCGTTTCGATTCTATCTTGCCCAGAAAGGGTTGCGACATGATATAGGAAAACAGTCCGCCCCATTGCTGGAGATGGAGGGCGATATCGCGCAGGGAAGGGTCGCGTTCCATCCGATTGAGTTTGTCCTGTTCCTTCTGCACGATATCCAGATCAATGTTGAATTTTTTAAACTGTCCGGCTTGATCTTTAAACGTTTTTTTCAGGCGACCGGCGAGGAAGCGATTGTACTTTCTGATCCAGAAACCCGTCTCGTCGTTTAAATCATCCTGAAATTTTACGTGGAATGCGAGCAGGGACAGCGCGGCACCAAGCTCCACCGCTTCGTGGTCGGGCAGGAGGGCGGGGACTTTGACCAGCGGCAAGCCACTGCACCGGTCCTTGACCGCCTCAAGATCTTGCACTACCATTTCGTTGTACAACATGGCGAGGAACGCCGCTTCGTAACTGTTTACGAAAGCGTACAGGCGGTTGTTGCGCCGGACGAGGTTTCTGCAGACACTACAGTAGTACAACTTGTAATACATGCAGTCCTTGACCAACAGTTCCATTTTGTAAGGCTTGACTAATCCCAGCATGGTTTTCGAAAAAAAAATTTGTGAATGTTTTTTAATACCGAAACGTGAAGGTTCCGGTAATGTTTCCTGATTTATCTTATTCTAGCAAATGGCCTGGCTCACCGTCCTGCAATTCCTGTTTATTCTTTTTATTGTCATTTACCTGACAATAAACATGGCGCACCTGATCAAGCTGGAACCGGTCAAGGGTCCGCTAAAAAAGTCGCCGTGCGTGTCGGTCCTGGTCCCCGCACGCAACGAGGAACGCGGCATAGAGGCCTGCCTCACTTCCCTGCTCCAGCAGGACTATCCCGACTTCGAGGTCGTTGTCGTGGACGATGGTTCAACCGATAGCACCTGGGAAATCATCGAGCGACTGGCGAGTCGATACGAAAACCTGATTCCGCTGAAGGCTCCGCCCTTGCCGGAAGGCTGGTACGGCAAACCGCACGCCCTGCATCATGGTGTCCAGCATGCCAAGGGCGAACTCTTGGTGTTCACCGATGCCGATCCGGTGTTTAAAACTTTTGCCTTAACGTCTGCGGTCTTCACGCTTGAGACGCGCCAGGTGGACCTGCTGTCGTTGATGCCGACTTCTATATTCGGTTCGTTCTGGGAGCGTGTGGTCCAGCCGATTGTGTTCGCCTTCATCGTGGCCAAGACCCGTTTACAAAAAGTGAATAGCACGGAACACAAGGATGCCATCGGCTTCGGCGCATTTATAATGATTCGCCGGGCGGTGTACGAAAAAATTGGAGGGCATGAATCACTCAGACAGGCGATCCTTGAAGATATCGGGCTGGCCAAGCTCGCCAAGAAAGAAGGAGCGCGATGTCTTGTAGCCGAGGCCAAGCAACTTTTTTCGATCCGGATGTATTATTCGCTGGAAGAAATCTGGCTGGGCTGGCAAAAAAATATTTTTCTGGCCCTCGGTCGGTCCATCTGGCGTACGCTTTTTAATGTTTCCGGTCTGCTGGCTTTTCTTGTAACACCTTACCTGTTTGTCGGCTATCATCTGATGATGGCATCGCACTGGATGCTGACCTTTTTGTCTTTTGCCGGGCTGGCTCTGGTCTGGCTGACGGGCATGGGGCTGTGTGAGGAACTGGGGCTTAGGCGTTCCACCCAGTTTCTGTTTTTCCTCGGCGGACTGATGACGGCGGCAATTATTATCAACTCGATGGTGTTTATTCTTTGGACCGGCAGTTCCGAGTGGCGCGGGCGTACCTATGCCCGACCTTTAAAATAGAAAATAGTGTGAATCTTATTCGGTTTCTTTTGGTCGCAACTTTTTAGCGTCCTGCCAGTATTGTTCCATTTTCTCGAGCGATGTTTCCCTTAAAGTTTTGCCGCGCCTTGCCACTTCCTGCTCGATGTGTTGAAAACGGTGGATGAACTTGTTGTTGGTACAGCGCAGGGCTTCTTCCGCATCGATTTTTTTGAAGCGCGCGATATTGACCATGACAAACAAGAGGTCGCCCATCTCCTCGCTCATGTGCGGCGTGTCGTTTTCGCGAAAGGCTTCCTTGAATTCTTCCACCTCCTCATCCAGCTTGGCGAATACATCTTCTATTTTGTCCCAGTCGAATCCTTGCTTGGCGGCTTTCTTTTGTAATTTCTGCGCACGCGCAAGGCCCGGTAGGGCTTTCGGAATATTGTCGAGAGCGGATTTCTGATCACGGTTACCTTTCTCCTGCTTTTTAATTTCCTCCCATTGATGCAAAACTTTGTCGGGCGTGTCGGCGTTGGAAGATTTGAATACATGAGGGTGACGTCGCACCATTTTCTCCGTCAGGTTTTCCAGTACATCGGTGATATTGAATTCACCACGCGTCTCTGAAATTTTGCTGTGGAATAGAATCTGGTAGAGGAGGTCGCCCATCTCATCGACGATTTTTTCGGGTTGATTGCTGTCAAGGGCTTCCAGCGTCTCGTAGGTTTCTTCCACCAGAAAGGGTTTGAGCGATTCACGGGTTTGCACAAGATCCCAGGCACAGCCGCCTTCACTCATGAGCGTGTTGACGATGGCGGTCAAGCGGGCGAAGGCATCTTCCGGTTTTTGTGATGAGTTCATATTGTTTAGGGAGTGGTTGAAGGAAATGAAATAAATTCCAGAATAACTGAATCGGCAAGATACAGGCCTTGCTCGGTCAGAGCAAGGTGTCCGCCGTCCAGTGTGATTAATTTTTGTTCCAGCAATTTGGTCAGGGTGTCGCCGAACATACTGGTGAGGCCGATGTCATAGCGCTGTTCAAAACTGTGAATGTTGACACCTTCTTTCAGCCGCAGACCAAGCATTAGGCTTTCTCCCATCGATTCGCGTGGATTGAGTTGTTCTTTAAAATCGGTGGCAGAATTTTGGGTCGTGATGGCTTGCGCATATTTTGCAGGCGATTTTATATTGCGCGACCGCACTCCGTTTAAATAGGAAGAGGCTCCGGCACCGAGCCCGAGGTGTTCGCTGTTCAGCCAGTACAAACGGTTGTGTCGGCATTCGCATCCGTGACGTGCAAAATTTGAAATTTCGTATTGATTGAAACCGCGCTCCTTTAAAATTGCCATCGTGTATTGGAACAGTACCAGTTGAAGCGACTCCTCCGGCATGACCAGTTTTCCGGCAGTGTGCTGATTGTAGAAAGACGTGTTGGGTTCGATCGTCAGGTTGTAGCAGGAGATGTGATCCGGCTCGAGATCAAGTGCCCGCGCAAGATTGCTCTGCCAGGTGTGCATCGACTGACCGGGCAGGGCAAACATCAAATCCATAGACAGGTTGCCGAAGCCTGCATCACGTGCGGTGCGTACGGTGCTATCGACTTCTTCCGCCGAATGGATTCTTTCGAGCAGTTTCAATTCGTCAGCATCGAACGATTGCACACCGATGCTGATGCGGTTGAATCCGGCATCTTTTAATTTTGGAAGAAAATCCGATTGGATGGTGCCGGGATTGGCTTCCAGTGTGATTTCGCAATCGGCGGCGATTTGGTAGTGCTTCCGGCAGGTATCAAGCAGATGAATCAACTGCTCCGCTTCCAGCACAGTCGGGGTGCCCCCTCCAAAAAACAGGGAGCCGATAGTTGTTCCAGAATCCAGCGACCCGGCCCGAATGCGGATTTCACGGGCCAGCGCAGAGACATAGCCTGCTGTATCCTGGCCCTCCAGCGGATGCGAATTGAAATCGCAATAGCCGCATTTATGGACGCAGAACGGGATATGGAGGTAAAGGCCGAAGAGTTTCATGGGATTCGGGGGCGCATAATGATTGCTTGGTCTGGCATCCAACATATAATACAATCAATCCCTTTTGACGGGGGACAATTTTGGCAGTGCAAATAGCGCAAGAGGAGGTGCTCATCTCAGAGCAAAAGATTAAAGGAAAAGAAAGCGGGTTTCGATCTGGATACGTCAGCCTGGTGGGCAAGCCCAACGTCGGCAAGTCGACCCTGCTCAACCGGCTGGTGGCTCGCAAACTCGCCGCCATGTCGCGAAGGCCGCAAACCACGCGCAACAAGATCACGGGCGTGTGTCACCTGCCCCATGGACAGATCATTTTGCTGGACACGCCGGGAATTCATCAGGCGACCAACGCCCTCAACAAGCGCATGGTGAAGGCCGCCGTGGCGACCTTTAATGATGTGGACCGTATTCTGTTCATGGTCAACGCGCAGGAGGGCTTCGCTGACGAAGATCGGTTTGTGCTGGATGCGTTGAAGGCATCGTCAACGCCCGTCGCGCTTGCCATCAACAAGGTGGACCTTGTGGCCAAGCCTGCGGTGCTCAGTCTGATGGACAGCCTCAATAAGGAACATACGTTTGAAGACATTGTGCCCATCTCGGCTCTCAAGGAAGACGGGCTGGATGTATTGAAAGACGTCCTGATTGCCGGGTTGCCAGAGGGGCCCGCGTATTTTCCTGAAGATATGGTCACCGATTGCCCGGAAGAGTTTTTGACCGGCGAAATAATAAGGGAAAAAATCATCAAGCTCACCCATCTGGAACTGCCTTATGCCGTTGCGGTGGTGGTCGAGGCCATGGGGCCTGGAAAAAAAGAAGGGGTGACGGTAATTGATGCAACCATTTATGCAGAAAAAGCATCTCAAAAGAAGATTCTAATCGGTGCTGGCGGTCAACTCATCAAAAAGGTAGGCATCCAGGCCCGGCAGGAGCTGGAACGGCGGTTGGGCGGCAAGGTGGTGCTCAAGCTGTTCATCAAGGTCAAACCCGCTTGGCGGGACAACGTAAGAACCCTGAACGAATTGGTTTACACCCATGATTCAAATTAAGTCCGATGAAGAAATAAATCAGATGCGCAAGTCCTGCCACCTGGCGGCGGAGGTGCTCATCATGATTGAGCCGCACATCAAGCCGGGGGTGACGACGCAAGCACTCAACGATATTTGTCACGAGTATATCCTGTCGCACAATGCCATTCCCGCTCCGCTAAATTACAAGGGTTTCCCGCGTAGCATCTGTACGTCGGTGAATGATGAAATTTGTCACGGCATTCCATCGGAGAGAAAACTGCGCAACGGCGACATGGTCAATCTTGACATCACCACCATAGTGGATGGCTGGCACGGCGATACCAATAAAACATTTTTTGTCGGTTCGCCGCGCAAACAGGCGCAGAAACTGCGAGACGCGACCCACACCTCTTTGCAAATGGCAATCGATGTGGTGCGACCGGGGGCTCACCTGGGAGATATCGGCGCGACCATCCAGAGTTATATTGAACCGCTTGGCTACTCGGTGGTGCGTGAATTCTGCGGTCATGGAATCGGAAGAAATTTTCATGAAGAACCGCAGGTCCTGCATTTTGGGAAATACGGCAAAGGGCCCCTCCTGCAAAAAGGCATGACGTTTACCATTGAGCCGATGATCAACCAGGGCGCACCGCATCTGAAAGTTTTGGAAGACAACTGGACCGCCGTCACCCTCGACGGCTCCCTCTCCGCGCAATTCGAACACACCCTGTGCATCACCAAAGATGGATGCGAAGTGTTGACCCGTCTTGAAGGCCGTACAGATTTTTAATTTCCTTTGAAATAAAAATCGCGGTCTACCTGAGAACCGTTTTCAGATAATGCTCCGGGCCGTATGTAAAGTCATTTTGAACCCCCACCCCTGTCATGTTGCTGAAATAGTCTTTATTGCGAGAGTTTCTTTGATTGTCACATTCAAGAACGCGGATAGCGGTTCTTGAACAGGAGTGCCTGTCCTTACCCTGTCGAAGTGGGGCACTGATAAAAAAGGCTTCCAACGGTGCTTGATAGATTCAAGCGATTCATTTTTATTTTCAAAAATAATTTTTCAGCAACCAGCTAGATTCAGGACCTTGCTTGCGATTGGTTATCATTGTTTTGAGAATAGAATTCAAAGTCGGTTCTCATTTTAAATCGTTATAAATAAAAGCTTTGAAACCTTTTTGAAAATATGTCATCTTAATCTACAGAAGGGCATGCGGCGTGCTCCGCAGGCCAATATTCAATAAAAATTTGAGAGGAACTGGCCCATGAAAGGCGAAAAAAAAGTAATCGATGCCCTGAATGATTTGCTCACGGCGGAATTGACAGCGATCAATGTTTATTATCTGCACTACAAAATGCAAGAAGACTGGGGTTATGAAAAACTGGCGGCGCACTCCAGGGAAGAGTCCATGGGGGAGATGAAGCATGCCAATAAAATTATTGAACGTATTTTATTTCTGGACGGTGCGCCCAATATGGCGCGTTATGATGAAATTCTGGTAGGCAACAATGTCGAGGCGCAATTAAAGAACCAGTTGAAGCTGGAAACCAACCATGTGCAGAGACTGCGGAAACATATTGGGGTCTGTGCGGATAAAAGCGACTACGGCACCAAGGAAATGCTCGATGAAATTTTGGTCGAAACCGAAGACTCCGTCGATTGGCTGGAGACGCAGTTCGTCCGCATCAAAGACGTGGGCATCCAGAACTATCTGGCGGAGCACATGAACACCGACGGATAAGTTTTATGCGAATAAAAATTAAGAACAAGACTTGCGAGTAATCTTTAATTGAATGGATAAAGTTTTTTGGCACCTCCTTATATAAGGAGGTGCTTTTTTTTTAAATTTTCTTTAGTTAGAGAGAGCTTTGCGTAAGTGCTTTTTGAGGGACTGAAAAGTAGAGGTCGCACTTCGACAAGGTAAGGACAAACTTTCCTGTTCAAGAATCGCTATTCGCGTTATTAATTTTTCGAAGTGCGCGGAGCCCCTGCCAGTCGCGCCTGTTCAAGAACTGCTATTCGCGTTATTTAGTTTTAGCCGTGCGCGGAGTACCTGTCCGCGAAGGACCAGGTTTTTGCCCGCCATCTGTGGCGGACAAAATAAAAAGTAAATAAATGTTGACAGGAGGGGGGAAGCTTGCGATACTGATAACGGTTATCAAAATTAACAGGGTATTGAGATGTCACGAGGCAAGAAAAAAATCAAAATCTGCACCGGTCCTGGCTGTAAGGCTTGGGAGGCAGACAAGATACAGGGGCAGATCGTCGGCATGGAAGAGTTGATCAAGCAACATGGTTACGAAGTCCATTACGTTGCCTGTTTCAATAAATGTGGCGGCGGGGCCTGTGTACAGTTTAATCCGGGCAAGCGACTGTTCAAGTTGAGGGAGCCGAAAGAGGCGAATCAGATTTTCCCTTTAGAAGTGGCTGTGGCGTAGGGGCCATTTTTTTTGCCCTTTTTAATTATGAAAATGATTATCAAAATCTAATTTAACGTAAATAACATTTCACTAAAGGTGGTATCCAATGACAGTTGCAATCTTGGGTGGGTTGGACAGATTAAAAGGAAATTACGAAAAACAGGCTAAAAATCTGGGGATGGATGTGCGGATTTTTTCCCGCCGGGTTCCCAATTTGCCGAAGCGGCTGAGAGATGTTAATGGGATTGTGGTGTTTACCGGGACCATTTCGCATCCTCTGGTCATCGAGGCGGTAAAAGTGGCGCGTAGTCGGGGCATCCCCATCGAGAGAAGCCACACCAGCAGTATTTCCGGTCTCAAGCGTTGCCTGGGAGCCATGACAAAGAGAGGGCTGGTTTCATGAAAACCCCCTTTGCCCGCATTTTATTTATCCATTCGCACCGTCAGGAAACCTTGGCGGCGGCCCTGATACTCAGTCGAATCGGTCCGCAAGTACAACTGACATCACGCGGCTGGGAGGGCTACCACCTCGCCGCAAACAGTTATTTTGACCTTATTCTCATGGACGATGCGGTTGAGGATATCCCGGTGAATGAGTTGTTTTTTAAATTTTCGCTTGAGAACAGGATGTCGACCGCGATTCTTTCGGATATTGAGGATAATTCCACCATCCAAAGGAGAGCTTTTCCGGGGACTCTGGATATATTGAGAAAATCATCACGCCCGATGGAGCTTGTGGCCACTATTTGCGAGTTGTTAATCAATAAATTTGAGAAACAGGCCCATTCAAGACCACAGTTAATCATCAATTAATCCTTTAAAAATATTGATTTATGATTGTTTTGAAAATAATACTCAAAAAAACTTGACTTTGATAACGAATTTCAATATAACTATCTGAAATTTGAGCACAAGTTGCAATTTGTCAGGAAAGATTTCATTCGCGGTTTTTTTTATGGCTTTGTCTGGTGCGAGAGTATGAAGCAATTCCTGGCAGTTTTTGAATTAAAGGCGGGCGGCGCAATCGCAAGGTTGTTTCCCGCCGTTTTGTTGGACCTTTAGGAGGGTTAACGTGGACACGAAAGGCACGGATATGATTGGATTTTCAATGCAACCTGAGAGGAAATCAGTTGCCGCACGAACTTTGGCCGTCGCGTTTATTTGCGTGGTCCTGGTTGCCATGGCAATGCCAGCATTGGCGGCGGATAAAGATAAAAATAACCAGCAAATGTATCTGAACGAAGTGGCCGTCATCGGCTCCAAGGAAGCGGTCAAGGATATCGCAGGTTCCGCTTACTTTGTCGACACAAAAGAAATCCGCACGCAGAACCAGTCAGACATCAACCGGGTTTTGCGTAAGGTACCCGGCGTTTATGTCCGGGAAGAAGATGGTTTTGGCTTGTTCCCCAATATCAGTTTGCGTGGTGTAGACCCCGGTCGATCTCAAAAAGTGACGATCATGGAAGACGGGATTCTTTCAGCCCCGGCACCCTATTCTGCACCAGGCGCCTATTACTCACCCAACGTTGCCCGAATGGAATCTGTCGAAGTACTCAAGGGTTCGACGACAGTTCGTTACGGTCCGCACATCACTGGTGGCGTGATCAACTACAACTCCACCGCGATTCCGGATGCAGAAGAATATTACTCGAAAACCAGCTTTGGTAGTTTTAACGAAATTCGCAATCACACCTATTTCGGTAACAGCCTCGACACCTCCATGGGTAAAGTTGGGTTTATTGTTGAAAACTATCACCGCAATAACACAGGTTTCCGCACTCCGCAGATCACAAAAAATAATCTGACACCGCAGTCGGATACCGGCCTGACCCAGTCAGAGCAGATGTTGAAGCTGATGTGGGAACCGAAGACCAGCATGTACCAGCGTTTCGAAGTGAAGTTTGGTCACACGGACATGCAGTTCAATGACGGTTATCTTGGCCAGACGCAAGCGCAGTTTCGTGCCGACCCGTTCAACCGTTTCGATGCGGCTAGGTTCGACCAGATGAATCAGGAAAACTTCAGAACTTACCTGCGTCACATGATTGAATTCAATGCCGACACCAAGCTGGTGACCACGGGTTACGGTCAGCACTTTTCCCGCAACTGGTTCAAGCTTCACAACTGCCGAAGCATCAGTGGTGGTGTGGGTAACCTGAGCAATGGGCAGTGCGTTGCCAATACCAATGGTGTCAGGTTGCTGTCCAGTCAGCCGGGTGTTTCAGGTAGATTGAGAATCCGCAACAATAACCGGGACTATTACACCTATGGGGTCCAGTCTGTTCTGGATCATCATCTGACCCTCGGCCCGACGGATCATCAAATGCAGTTTGGTATCCGCTATCATTCGGATCAGATTCGCCGCTGGCAGTGGAGAGAGCAGTTGACCGTCAACGCCAATGCGGATATCACCGCTCGTGCGACCACGGCTCCGGGTTCTCAGGGCAACCGCCTGCAGAAAACCAATGCGCTTGCGGTTCATGTTGAAGATCGCATTGAATGGGGACGCTTCACCTTCACTCCGGGAATTCGCTTTGAATATCTCGACCAGGAATTCGCCAACTCCGGTACGCCAGGTCCCTTACCTGCTTCCATGTTTGGAGATATTGGAATGTGGGGTGGTGGAGGAAGTCTTAACTACAACATTGTTGACGACAGCCGACACCGTGCCGATATCTTTGGTTCCGTCATCAGGGGCTTCAGCCCTCCGGGGCCGGCCGGCACGATTTCAACCGGAGGTAGCGACCCCACCGTGTTTCCTGAGCGCAGTACCGGAATGGAGACAGGTGTTCGTTACAATAATAACGAACTGGCTTTCCAAACCGAGCTGATTTATTTTCGCACGGATTTTAGCAATCTGATTGTTACCGGCAATGTGGCCGCAGGGTCAGGCAACAGCCAGAACCTGGGGACGGTGCTTTCCGACGGACTCGAGTTCCAGGTGCGATATGACCCCGGTCAGCATCAGAGTTGGAGCTTTAACATGCCAACTTACTTCACCCTGACCTACACGGACGCTACTATCACCTCAAACAACGCCGCTACTGCGACGCCGAGTGATGATAACGCCATCTTTGCGGGGGCATTTCAAGGTGCTGAGGTTCCTTACGTTCCGGAAATTCAATTCGCTCTCGGGTCTGGAATCGAGTACGGTCCCTTCGGGCTTTACATTGACACCCAGTATGTTGACGAAACTTTTGGTTCCGGAAACAATTCGCCGCTGGAGATCAACCCGTTAACCGGCAACCCGGATGCGCGTTTTGGCATGACGGACGATTTTTTCCTGGTGGACATCAGCATGACCTATCAGGCTCACAAGAACGTCAAGCTGTTCACCAATTTCAAGAATGTGGGGAATGAACACTACATCGCTACCCGCGTGCCTCATGGGGCACGTCCGGGAGCTCCATTCTCCATGCTGGGAGGAGTTGAAATTACGATTTTCTAAACTGATTTCAACTCAGCTCAATTAAAACTGGCGTAAAAACCAGATTCCGGTGACTCTACCCAGATCCTCCTCCTTGGGATCGGAGTCACCGGATTTTTTTTGTCATGAACTCGTCAAGTCAGCAAGGAAACTTACGATGCGTTCAAGGCCCTGACCGTCGATCAGCTGTCGGCCTTGTGTGCTCATTTCATTCAAGCGTTCGGGCGAGGTTGCCATCACGCTTAGTAGGGCCGCCACATCGACAATGCCCGGTTGCCCCACAAGTCGGGTCGCACCTTTGCCTTGAAAATGTAACGTCAATAACTTTTGATGCTCCATCTGCGGTACCACAAAAGAAGGTGTGCCAGCTACCAGGGCTTCGTGCAGGGAAACCCCGCCAGCACAGATGACAGCATCATGTTGAAGAAATAGTGGCGCAAGACTTTTGGGTTGAGACTTGCAGATCACTTGCTGACGGCCCAGCAATGCCTCCATAGCCGGGCTCGATTTGAATCCCGGCCCCGAGACCACAGTGATTTTTAAATCAGGGAAATGTTCTATCAAGGGGGCGATCACGGCGGGTGTCAGATGATTGGGATCGGTGCCGCCCATGGTGACCAGTATCGACTGGATTCCGCGTGAAAAATCGCGCGGCGTACTCGCAAGGGTTTCATATTTGGGTGCGAGCAGACAATAACGCCAGCCGAATAGCTTCTCCACAGAATCCGCCACATCATTTAAAGATTCCGGTGGCAGATTGCAGTCGATCAGGCAATCGAGATGGTTGCGTCCCGGCCCCAGGTCTTCAAATCCGGCGACATAGCGGGCCGACTGTCGAATCTGCGAGATAAACTCAGGCGTGGTGTCATGAATGTCGAGAATGGCGAGATCAACCTTGGCGGGAAGCCGTTCCAGAAATTCCGTGTGTCCCGTCACCGGGTTCAGGTTGACCCCGTCCGGAGCGGACGTTAAATGTTTATAGTCGTCAGGAAACAGAGTGACGCGAAAACCAGCTCTTGCCAGACCTTGCGCAAGATGGCACTGCCGGACCCAATGCCCGATTCCCGCCTGATGCGAGACCTTGACTCGAATGACAGCTTCCATGGGATTTGAGTTTCAGGATGAAACAGTAACGGTCTGCTTGGCACCCGCAGTGCGGGCAGAAGACACCGACTGCCGGTTGTGTCGTCCACCGTTGATTCGGTTAAGAATTTCAGCGTCATCAAGAATTGTTTCTTCCCTTTCCCGTTGTCTGCTTTTCAACGCCTGCGGCAGACGGGGCAGGGCCATGGAAAATGCGGCCCAGAAACGAAACCGTCCGGCAAACAGGTCACGCAAAAGATAAAGCGGAATGGCCCAGAGAAATTCCCGTGTCAGGTTGCGGTTCAGGATATTCTTGAATACGAACAGATAATTATTACGCGCCGAGATGCGCCCGATCTGCTTTAATTTTTTTTGTCGGGTGATGGTGCCGCGCACTTTGTGATAGGCAATCGATTCCGCATCATAAACTACTTCCCATCCGCGTTTCTGCGCCCGGTAGGAAAGATCAATCTCTTCATAGTAAAGAGGATGATAAAGCGAATCGAAACCTCCAAGCTCAAGATAACGGGTGCGGTCCACCATCATGGCACCGCCACAGGCGAACAGGGTCTGGCTGTCATCGAACTCGTCTTTTTCATACAGATGAAAATGTCCGTGGCGGAAATATCCGCCGCGATTGCCATATAAAAAACTGGTTTCATCAAAATCATAGATGCGTCCGCTGACAGCAAAAACAGGATTCATCGGGTCATCAAAATGTCGGGCCAGATGCCCGAGAGCTTCGGGATGCAGTTTGATATCGTTATTGAGTAGCATGATGACAGGTGAATCGGTGAGCCCGGCGGCGTGGTTGTTGGCTCCCTGAAAACCCAGGTTGCGTGGCGTGCGCTCGGCCCGCACCCAGGGGAATTCTTCTGCCAGTACGGCGAGGCTATCGTCTGACCCGCAGTCGTCAATGACCATTACTTCGTAGGAATGGTCCGGATCATTTTCCACCGCCCGTTTCAGGGTCGGGAGGCATTCCCGCAAAAGGTTCCGCCCATTCCAGTTGGTGACGATCAATGTGATGTCGTGTGCCATGTTTTGCTCAAACTTTTTGGGATGATAGCAATTCGTCGACCAGGCGTTTTACGTCACGTTCGCCGTGAGTCTCTATCTTTCCTTTTACGGTAAATTTCAATGCTTTCTTGATCGAATCCTGCCAATCCAGACTGTAAAAAGGCGCGGAAGCCATGATTTCGCCAACCTTATTATCCGATAAAAAAGCCTGAACCGCCTCAAATTCCTTGAAACCGGGCCGTTCGCAGGTCACCACCGGTTTGTGATGCGAGAATGCCGTGGCCAGCGTGGAATACCCAGCCTTGGTGAGGATCAAGTCCGAAGATGCTATCAGGTCAGGAAAAGAAAACTGGTCGTCCAGGCTGATAAGATTGGGGCAGGTCAAATTCGCCGGAGTTGCGTCCCGTGTCAGGAAAAAATAATCCGTCATTTCAGCGAGTCTCTCCCACTGAATGGCAGAGTTATCGTATTGCCCCAGATAGATAAAAACCCAGGGTCGGCGAAGAGCGGTGGCTGGTAAAGTTTCTCCCAGTTCTTGCCGAATGTTGCGCCCCGGCAAACTGAGCAGGCCGACGGTTTCCAGACGCGGCACAACCCTGTTCTCCAGATGCAGTTGAGGCAGGATCTGCAGGTTGCAGGAAGAATAGTGATCCCGCAGAAGGGTGATGAGTTCCGGATAGCGCACAGCCTCGGGAAAACCTGAATAGATATCGTGCCAGTTAAAGTTGGCCACCACCATCGACGGAATTCCAGAGGCACTCGCCGCTTTCAGAGGAGTGGACGGCACATCAGAAATGAGCAGATCAATTTCGTTGTCTTCCAGCCAGCGTTGTTCCTGCTTCACGCTGGTTTCTTCGTGCTCAAAGAATTGCGCCAGATTTAAAAATGACTGTCGCCGGTCGACGGCGATAAAATCAGCCTGGGCACAACCGGTATCGAGAGACTGTTGACGAAAGGTCAATTGCGGAACGAAGGGTCGGAAATAGTTTTCCGGGAGTTCACTGCTGATAAAAATCTGGTAGTGCGGGACCAGCTCTTTTAGCACCACGGCAGACCGGGCGGCGTGTCCGTATCCGTGAGCACTGATGGTGTAGGCGATTCGTTTGATCGGGTGTCCAGTCAAGGGTGAAGATCAGAGCATCTTGGCGGAGTGCATTCAAACCCTAAAAATATTGCCAACGGTTGTCAGTTGCACCAGCGCAAGGAAACCTTCGCAAAATCTTGAAATTCATATTCCCCTCCTAAATAAGGAGGGGATACAGGGGAGATTTGTATTCATCATACCCTCCCCTTGCAAGAGACCTTTGCATAAGTGCTTATCGAGGGACTGGAAAGTGGATGTCGCCCTTCGACAGGCTCAGGGTGACACATTAAATCAACGAACTGTCATTCTGAGCGAAGCGAAGAATCTCGCCTTTGCTTTTATTTATTGAGTTATGCAAAGCTCTCCCCTTGCAAGGAGAGGGATAAATTCAGTATGCCCGCCATCGACATATTCGTTGAAAATCTTGCCTTTGCTTTTGATTTTCGAGTTATGCAAAGGACCCCACCGCGAGGTGGAGTGTGTTATTTGGCGGGAGAGTATTTGAACTGACAGAAATTTCCCAGTTTGGAAAATGTGTTGGACAGTTTCAGATCGACATAATCTTCACGCGCTTTCCAGGGGATGCGGTCGAAGTCGCAGGCAGATTCGATAAAGTCCACCCGACCATAGCGAATGAAAAAGGAATGAAACCAGCACTTCTTCATTTTGAAATCCCAGTTTTTGTCGGTGGCTTTTTTAGTGTCCCTTAAGAATCCTCTCCAGGGATAATTGGCATCCATCCGGACTTCTCCATTGTCGACAAAAGTTTTAAATGGATTGTCGGAGGCCTTTTCTTCTGCCACCTGTTTTTCAACTTCGGCGCGGGTCCATTCCGTGAGGGCCTGAGTCACAATTCCGCGTGCTTTGACAGTATGGATATTGAATTCGTCAAGAGCCAGGTGTGCCAGGTAAATAAACAACGCGATGGTTAAAAGGTTTTGTTCATCTTCAGCCATTTCATCGCCGTCTTCGTATTGCCACAGGCGATTGAAGTTTGCCCGGATGTCATCAATATTGATTTCAACCTTGTCGGCTTTCAGGTGGTCAAAAATCGGTTGGATCCGATCCATCCGGTCCGGTGGCGGTGTGTCGTCTTCTTCCTCCGGGACCAGGCGTTCGAGGACCACTTCCTCTTCGTCTTCTGTTCCCTGAGCGGAATTCGCTTCTTCGTTCATTATTTTTCCAGAAAATTAAGGTTGCAGAGCCGATCACATGCAGGCTCCCGAGTGCGTTATCTTGTGGCTTAAAAATAGCATAGGGCCGGGAACAAGATCAAGGGTTTGCTGAGATCAATGACCAAAGACTGAGACTGGCAGGAGAGGGGAAATTTGGATACAATAGGTTCACTTCCCAAAACATTCTGGATCGGATAATGGAAAACCAGCGTTTCGATATTGTCATTGTGGGGGCAGGTGTCATTGGCCACAGCATCGCCTTTCGTCTGCTAAGGACCGAGCCGGGCCTAAAAGTGGCCGTGGTGGGGGATCCGGTCAATTCCCTTATGGCATCAAGGGCGGCGGCGGGGATGCTGGCTCCTTTCTGCGAATGCGACCAGGCGGATCAGTTTTTTGATTTCTGCCGCGCGTCGCTTGAAAAATACCCGTCATTTATACAGGAACTGCAAAAGGTCAGCGAAGTCAAGGTGCCGCTGTCGATGGCCGGATCGATCATGCCCTATAAAGCAGTTGAGGATCAATGGGACAACCGGCTGGCATTTTTTAAAGATCAGGATATTCCGCACGAGGTGTGGACCGCCGACGCGGTGAAATCACGCCTGCCGTATCTTGCGGAGGACTGCGGCCCGGTGCTGTGGGTGGAGGAGGGGCAGATCAATAATCGCCGACTCCACGATGCTCTTACGGCGGCATCAAAAAACCTGGGGGCAGAGTTGATCGAGGGAAACGTCTCTGGTTTTATGCATGATGATACCCGGATTGAATGCGCCGTGACCGACGTAGGTGATATCGAAAGCGAGCGCTTTGTTCTGGCTTCAGGCAGTTGGTCGCAACAACTGGCCAGCGTCCTCGGCGTGTCGCTTCCAATGAAACCGATCAAAGGTCAGATGTGCAGATTGCGGGTGGAAGACAATAAACTGCCTTACACGGTGCATGGGTTTTTGACCTACATCGCACCCTGGCGCGAGGGTAGCGGCTTTGTCATTGGCTCGACCATGGAAGACGATGGATTCAATCCGGTGGTTGATGAACAGGTGATCCGAACCCTCATCAATGAAGCGGCGGAGATTTTACCCTGCCTGAAAAATGCAGACTTGATAGAATCCTGGTCTGGCATGCGCCCGGCGGCGGAAGATCAGATGCCGATCATGGGCAAAAGCGCGCGCTACGCCAATCTGTTTTATTCTACCGGCCATTTCAGAAACGGAATTTTACAAACGCCCAATCAGGCCGATTATATGGCAGACTCCATCCTTGGAAACTTGAAGGATACGATTCAGGAGTTCTCTCCCATCCGGTATGGTCTGTGACCGCCTCCATCCCGATAATAAAAAAGCGATGACCGACCCTGATCTTTTGCAAGACCTGAAAAATATCTGGCATCCCTGCACCCCGCTGAAAGACCCGGCGATAACACCGCTTTTGCTGGTGGACCGGGCGAGCGGCATCTATCTTTTTGACAACAAGGGCAACCGTTATATGGATGTCATCTCGTCCTGGTGGGTCAACCTGCTGGGGCACAATCATCCGCGCCTGAATAGGGCCTTGAGTCGGCAGATGGAAAAAATGGCGCATGTCATGTTTGCCGGCATCACGCATGAACCCGCTATCCGCCTGGCAGAACGGCTCATCCAAGGGACCCCGGACAACCTGACGCGTGTTTTTTTTTCGGACAACGGTTCGACCGCAGTTGAGATTGCGCTGAAGATGAGTCTGCAATACTGGAAACTGTCGGGGCACGCAAAGAAAAACCGATTCGCCTACCTCAAAGATGGCTATCACGGTGAAACGCTGGGGGCTTTGTCCGTTTGCGGCAGTCAATTATTCCGCGATAAATTTGACGATGTGTTGATGTCTAATGTAGAGGTGCAGGGGCCGGATTGCCTGCGCTGTCCTTTCGGCCTGAAACGGGAATCCTGTCAGGCCGAATGTTTTGATGCGATGCAAAATACTTTGGACACGCATTCGGAATCACTGGCCGGGGTGATCGTGGAACCCTTGGTGCAGGGCGCGGCTGGAATGAAAATGTACCCGCCAGTGTATTTGAAAAAACTGGAAGACGCTTGCAAAGCAAAAAATGTGCATGTGATTTACGATGAAATTGCGGTCGGGTTTTACCGGACCGGCTCGATGTTTGTCTGTCAGGGGCATGAACTTCACCCGACATTTCTTTGTCTGTCGAAGGGCATCACTTCGGGTTACCTGCCGCTGGCTGTGACGTTAACGGAAAATTCTGTATACGAAGCGTTTCAGGGAAGTTTTGAAAACTTCAACTGGTTTGTCCACAGTCACAGCTACAGTGCCAATCCGCTGGCCTGTGCGGTGGCCAATGAAACCCTTGCCCTGCTTGAAGAACCGGGGTTTTCTGAGTCGCTTCAACAAAAATCAGGAGTCATGCGCGAGGTTGCGTGCCAGTTGGAGGAATTGCCGTGGTGCGGCGAATACCGGCAGATCGGCATGATCGGTGCGTTGGAGTTGGTCCGCGACCGGGAAAAGCTTACGCCCTTTCCTGTTGAAAAACGAATCGGCTTTGAAATTTTTAAAGAAGGGTTGACGCGCGGGTTATTTTTACGCCCGCTCGGCAATATTGTGTACTTTATGCCGCCCTACGCGATTGAAGAAGATGAAATAAAAACAATGATTCGCTCGGCTGGAGATTCCATCCGGGCTGTTTTGGAGAAGGAGTGATGGATGTACGATGTGATTGCGACCACACAATTTTCTGCGGCGCACCGTTTGAAATATCTGGATGGAAAATTTGAAAATCTGCACGGACATAACTGGACCGCAACGGTGACCGTCTCCTCCCGTGAAGTCAACGCCATGGGAGTGGGGATCGATTTTATCGTTCTCAAAAAAGAAACGGAATCCCTGCTGTCGAAACTCGATTATCAGACCATCAACGATATCCCACCATTTGATAAGCAAAATCCGTCCGCTGAAAATATCGCGCGTTGGGTGTTCAAGGAATTATCGCTCAAGTTGAATATGGATGATGTAAAAGTGAAGCAGGTGGAAATTCGCGAGATGCCCGATTGCGGTGCTGTTTATTACGAGTGAGCCCGGTAAGTTTGGAATAGTATCAGTCTGTCGGTTGCTCTAAATCTTTTTTAGACATGACAAATTTGAGACGGTGGTTTTTCCAGGCGAATAAAGCTGGAAGCATGATCAGTGCACACAGGGTGCAGGTGATGATACCCACTTCGACCACCTCGGCGATAGAGCGGATGCCAGCATGATGGGCCACGTTCAGGCTCATGTAGCCTGCCAGACTGGTCAGAGCTGATAGCAGGATAGCACTGCCTGTCTCCTTGACTGAATGCATGGGGTCCGCCGAAGGGTCGTCAAGAATATGGTGTCCGAGGTAAATGCAGTGATCGATCATGATGCCCACGATCGAAGGCAACATGACAATGTTAATAAAATTCAGTTTGATATTGAACAGTGCCATCAGTGCGCCGGTCAGGGCCAGTCCTGTAAACAAAGGTAAAAAAGTTTTGAAGGCCAGCATCAGGTTGCGCAAGTCGATCAGGAGAATGATGAAGACCAGCGTGAGTGCCATGACCATGGCCATCGGGCCCTTGTCGATAACCCAGTCCATGATGGCCGCGGCGATGAGATTTTCGTTCAACACCTGAACCGTGATTCCCTTTTCTTTCAGCACCGCCTTGAGTTCTGTTATTTCCTGTTCCAACTGATAAATATTACGGACATCAAAAAAGTTTTTATCGGCGGGAGAAAATATCAGCAGAACAAATTCGTTGCCCGCGATGAATCGTTGTCGCAGAACTTCCGGGATGGCGTTTTCATCGAAGGGCTCGGCGTGCACCAGTTGCTTGAGCTTTTCAAAGCGGGTGGTGCCTAAAGATATTTCGATGATATTATTTTCTTTTTTGAAAAGCCTCTGGATTCTTTTCAGAATTTCCTGCTTCGATTCATATTCTTTCCGGCTGAATAAATTCAGGGAAGAATGAATGCCGATGGTGGTCTTGTCCCCGTATTTACGTTTGATTTTTTCCAGAGCCCGATGGATTTCAAACAGGTCCTGTTTGTTGTGGGTGACGACGACGGTGGGTGAAAAGGCAAAACCGAAATCATCCGTTGTTTCTGTTTCGTATTCCGCCGCAGGCGATTCTCCCTTTAGTTTTTCAAAATCGTATTCAAACTCGACTTTCGGGATCAGAAACATACTCGCCGCCATTAACAGGACGAACAGGGCAGAGAGAAAATAGGGGGTGTTTGAATACAGGTTGGAAATTCTGAGAGAGAATAACCTCGGGCGTGGTTTTTTCAACCAGTGAATTTTGTCGTAAAATAAAACCTGTGCAGGAAACAGAAAGTAGTATGAAAAAAATGCGCAGACGATACCGATTGAGGCGATGATGCCAAACTCGGAGAACCCTTTGAAGTCGGATACGATCAATAAAGAGAACACGCTGATGGTGGTGCACATGGCCACGGTTCCCGACCGCCCCACCTGCGTGACCACCAGTTCCACCGCCTTGACCACGGGCAATCCTTTGAGCAGCTCCTGTTTGAAGCGAATGTACAGGTGGATTCCATAGTCGATTCCGAGGCCCATCAGGATGGCTACGAGAAAACCGGAAATGATGTTGACGTGACCAATGATCAGGCGGGTTAAAGCGAAGGTATAGGTCAGCGAAATAAATAAGGGGAAAATGGTGAACGGAATTGAAAACCAGGAGCGCGTGTAGATGAATATCAACGCCGTGGCCAGAATGGCGGCCAGGGATGCGGCGCGGGTCAGATCCTGGATGATTATTTTACTTTCTTCGAGGCGCGGGATCATGGACCCGGTCAGCCGGATGGCGAGATCCGGGTTGTCTTCCTCCAGCTTTGATTCAGCGATTGAGGCGCGGACATTGTCAACGAACCGCTGGGTAAAATCCGTATTGGTGACGGCCCCTTCCGGCTGGACGAACAGATAATAACGCTTTTTACTTTTCCCTTTATAGAAGGGATTGATCTCGTCAAAAATCTGGTAATCATCGGACAGCGTTTGCAAATCGCCGGGATTGTATAATTCGCGACTGCCAAAAAAACTGCTGAACGAGGTGCGGGCAAAATCGACGGCACCCTGCATCAGGTCTTCGAGTTTTAACAAGTCCGCTTCAGATGCCAATAACAGTTGCCGGTTGTCCAGAAACGCTTTCGGTAATTTCCAGTCGACGAAGCGTGTTCCTTCAACATTGGATAAACGGTCCGCCAGATTTTTTAAAATCGGCGGAGCTTTTGCCTGATCCAACCCTTCGAGCACGACCACCAGTGGGCCGGAGCCGCCGGTTTTGTCGACGACCTGATGAAACTCCTGCACCAGCTCCAGCTCCTGCGGCAGAAGGTTGTCCATGCGCGAATCGTAACGCAGGTCCGATGCGACCCAGATGGAGAGAGCACTCAGGATAAGGCCGATGAGCAAGACTGTGCCCGGAGCTTTGTGGGTGACGTTGAGGAAGCACCAGTTAAGCAGACGTTTCATATTGCATCCGGGTGTTGTGAATATAAAGTGTCAGGGCAAATTGAATGGAGGCGAACAGTGCCAGGGGAAGTAGAGTTGTTGGTAGGCAACCTGTCATGCCACCCACCGCCATGATGAAAAAAATAATATCGGGTCCGTTCCATTTCCATAGAGACAATACGTTCTTATTGGACTTGTGAAAAGCGATACGCTGATCTTTTGACCAGGCGCTGTCTGATCCCGTTTCCGCGTTGGAACGCCTGTCAAAAACTGCCCGCTGGAATTTGAGATAACCGTGATACAGCGTCAGCAAAATGGAAGGGTTGGATTTCATCTGGCTCTCGATTTTTATCTGCTCCTGCATGGCCCAGTCTTGTCCTTCATTGATTCGAGTGGTCATGGCCTGTTTGCAATAATCATAGGCGATCGCGCGTAAAATAGTGATGACCGTCAGTGCAATCATCGTGGGCACCGTTTCGGGAAATCCAAAGCCGATGCCAACCACCACCCCGAGATTCGCGATGTAGCCGCCGATGCCATCGATCAGTCGTCCGAGATCGCTCGCCATATTTTTTGCACGGGCCAGTTGACCATCAACGCAGTCAAGAATCAAACTGAACTCAAACAATACCCCACCTGCGATCAATCCTTCAAGGGTTCCTTGACTGAAACCAAAAGCCGCGACCAGCGCGAACAAAACGGAAAGCAGAGTCACCTGATTGGGTGTGACAGGGGTGTGTATCAAAGGCCGGACCAGTATCGCTGCCAATGGAATATGAACGTACCGATTGATTGGCTCAATCAGATCGTCGAGGACATGCGATGTCGTCTGCTTTTGGGAATTGGTCACAGCCAGCCCTGATCTTTGTACCAGTCGAGCGTTTTTTTAAGGCCTCGTTCCAGCGGATAGTCTGGCTGGAAATCAAACGTATCGAAAAACTTTTGCGACGAGGCGGTCCAGGCCAGTTGGCGAATATCTTTGACTCGTTGTCGATCGAGGAATGCCGGACGGTTGAGCAAGGCCCCCTTCAGTTGAGAGGCCAGTGCCGCCAAACGAATCAGGGTTTCCGGCAGGACCAGGGTTTTTGGTGTGACCTTGAGAATCGCCGAAGCAATGCGCGACACGTCATCCCAAGAATAAATTTCCCCATCGGTGACCAGGTAAACCGGGTTCTCTTGTTTTGGCGACTGTGCAACGGTCAGCATGGCCTTGACCAGATCGTGCACGTTGACAATTGACAGGTGCCGTGGGTCGCGTCCGACCTGGATGCGCCAACCCTGTTTCAGCTTTTGCAGATAGGTGAAAAAATTCTGTTCCCGTTCACCGTAAACCACCGGAGGACGGATCACCACCATAGGAAGTTTTCCACAATATTCAAGCGCGATTTTTTCCCCGGCAAGCTTGGACTTTCCATAATGGGTGACCGGATGGCAGGGCGTGTCATCATCGACAGGCTCTGGCGGATTGAGCGATGGGCCGATGGCGGCCAGACTGCTAAGATGAACGACAGACTTTAAGTGATGCGCATGCGGAGTCAGTAAATCGAAAAGAGACCGGCAGGCTTTGGCGTTCACCGCAAAATATTCCCCGCGGGTTCTTGCGGAAGTCAGCCCGCCGCAATGAAACACGTGTGCCAACTCGTCAAGGCAGGAGTCTGGCAGTTTTGGGTTTACCAGATCCGTTTCATGAAGCGTGATTTTTTCTGTGGGCAACCATTTTAAGTTGGAAGATTTTCTTGTCAGGCAGTGAACCCGGCAATCCCGCATGAGCAGGGCCTCTATCAGATGACTTCCGATAAAACCTGTTCCTCCGGTGACCAGCACAGAGCTGCCGTCAAGATTCGAGTATGCGTCGTTCATAGATTCGGTGCAGTTTGTATTGTTGACCGCCAAGGCGTTTGATCGGTTCGACAATCGCCAGGTTGTCTTCCAGTAACCAGGATTGGTCGCACAGATTGATTTTATTATCGACACCCCATTGATAGGTCCGGCGGTATAAAACCACATCAATGCCGAGCCGCCGAAATTTATTTTTTACACCAAGGGTCAAAGTTCGGATGGCATCGGCTTTCTTTCTTCCAAACAGCAAGTGTCGGAAACCAAACGGCAACAGACGTCCTTTGATTTTTTTCAGAGTCTGATTGAAATCGGGAAGTGATAATGAAAACCCGGCAGGTTCTCCGTTCACTTCTGCGATGAAACAGAGTTCCGGGATGAGGATGGCTTTCATCTCGCTGGCCGAGAACCAGAATTCTTCACGCGTCATGGGAACGAAACCCCAGTTTTTACTCCAGGCATCGTTGTAGACATCCCAGATGATTTCCAGTTCTTTGTCGAATTGATCGGCGCGTAGAGAGCGAATGGTGAACCGTCCGCGTTTCAATAATTTTTCTTCGGCCCGCACCATGTAGTCCGGAGTGCATATGGGAAGCAGTCCCAGGTTGAGCAGGTCTTTGGCTTTTGCGAGGCCCCACTGTTCCAACAAGCTTACGTAGTAGGCAGGATTGTAAGTGATGCCAAGTACGGGCGGTGAATCGAACCCTTCCACCAACAGCCCGCACTCGTGGTTGGAAGAAAGGTTCATCGGGCCGCGCATGACTTTCAGCTTCCTTACCTGGCACCAGTTTTGAACGGTATTGAGGAGCGAGCTTGCAGCATCGTAATCATTGATGCATTCGAACAGGCCAAAGCAACCCACACGTTCATCGTGGAAATTATTGGAAGTGTGATCGAGAACTGCGGAAATCCGACCTGCTGTTTGACCGTGGGCATCCGTCAAAATAAAATGATCGACTTCCGCGTGATCGAAAAACGGATTGCGTGCGGGGTCAAGAAATTTGCGCCGCTCGAATTCCAGCGGATAAATATAGTAGGGATCGTTTCTGTATATCTGGTGAGGAACTCTTAGAAATCGAGTGAGGTCGGCGGGAGTGGATACTTTTGAAACCTCCCAACCCATAATCTACTGGGCAATGATGCCGAGATCAGTCCCGATTTTTTTGAAGGTCGCGAGGATGTGGTCCAGTTCTTTGCGTGTATGGCAACTGGTGTAACTGCTACGGATCATCGCATGAAACGGGGGCACCACCGGGGAAACCGCCACGCCGGCAAAAATACCGCTTTCAAACAGGAGCTTGTTGAAATAGAGCGTCAGCGTTTCGTCACCGATCTTGATCGGGACAATGGGGACCTGATTGTTGTTGATCTGGAAACCCATATCAAAAAAACCTTTTTTGATGTACGCCGTGTTGTCTTGCAAGCGACTGATGCGTTCGGGCTCGCTGATTAGAATTTCCAGTGCAGTGGTTACACCGGCGACAGAAGCCGGGGGCAGGGCGGCTGTGAAAATAAAGGCTGACGCCTTGTGCCGTATGTATTCGGTGATGCGTGCATTGCCACCGACAAACCCACCAATGGAACCAAGGCTCTTGGAAAAAGTGCCAACATACAAGTCGATCTCTTTTTCGAGATTGTAGTAGTGGGTGAGCCCTTGCCCACGATTGCCCATCACACCCAGTCCGTGCGCTTCGTCCACCATGACGTTCGCTTTGTAATCCTTGGCGAGCTTTACGATGCCGGGGAGGTTTGCCGTGTCCCCACTCATGCTGAAGACGCTGTCAGTGATGATCAGTTTGCCATCGACGTCCGAGTATTTTTTCAGCAGGTGCTCCAGATGATCCATGTCGTTGTGATGGTACCGAACGGTTTTTCCTGGAGCGACTGCACAGCCTTCGTAAATGCTGGAATGGTTTTCGCGGTCGGAAAAGGCGATATCCTGCCGACCGAGTAAACAGGCGATGGTGCCCTGATTGGCCTGATAGCCAGTGGACATGACGATACAGTCTTCCTGACCGATAAATTCCGACAGCTCTTTTTCCAGAGTTTTATGCAGTGTCAAGGTGCCATTGAGGAACCGACTGCCGGTACAGCCTGATCCAAAATCGGTCAAAGCCTGCTGGCTTGATTTTATCACTCGGGCATCATGCGTGAGGCCCAGATAATTATTAGTAGAAACGGTGATCAGGTCTTTCCCGTCAATCGTGACCCGTGCGCCGTTCATCGCTTCAATGACTTTGAAGAAGGGATAGATGTCCAGTTTTTTTACTTGATTGGGCGCATCATAGTTAAAACATTTGGACAGAATCCCATCGCCCTTGTTGTTGGTTGTGCGCAGATGGGCACTCTGAAAATCAAATTTCTCCTTGAGCACGGAGATGATTTTATTTTTACGTTGATGAGGTGGGATGTTCTGAAGGGCTTCTTCTGCAAGGGGAAGATGTTTGGAATCCACGGCGACTGATAGCTCCCTGTTCGAATCCGAACGTTCTGTCGACCCAGAGTTTGATTGGGGTCGGAGTTGAATTCTGTTAGAAAAAATTTGGGAATGCCTTTCCCTCCACCCAGGGCAGGCTCTCAAAGACGGTCCTACCGTCCAAAGAGTGGCTGTAGGCTATCAAATCTATCTTGCTTTAGCAAGCCAAAAAAAACGCCAAACCCCTGATTTTATAATGACATGGAGTAGTTCCTTTGGTGAAAAACCAAGGGCTTCCAAAAAAATCAGGTTTATTTGACAATAAGAAATTATATTTCGATATGGACTGGGTCAGAGTTGATCTGCAAATGTGGGAGCGTCTGCTTGCTTTTGACAGACTCCTGATGTCAGCACAGCAATTATTCTTCGGGACTTAGAAACAGGTGGAGGGTCCGGTCCTCAAACATTTTTTGCAGGGTCAATGAGATGGCGTTATTAATAAACTGCTCGTTTTTGAATTCTCCAGTGAGGAGATTCTGCGATTTATCCTGATAGGTCTGATAGAGTTTTTTGAATTTTTTACCCGGTTTTTCCCCCTTGACCCCAAGGGCCGTTCTCAACCGTACCTTTTTTTTTGGGATTTTTAATTTTGGGTCCTCAAAATTTCTGAGCATCCGAAGATGGAGGACCTGGATTTCGAGCCGCCGGTCGGCTTGTTGATTGATGTCGACCGGTTTGAATCCCAAGGCTCTCAATCCCTTGCGCACCTGAATTTCGATGGGGTCGTCTACCGAACCTTTTGGGAAGATATTGACCTTGCCCAAAGGCCCGATCAGTGGAGTGTTGAGGCCAGCATCTTTTTCAAAAATAGCACGGCGCGTTCGTTTGTCGATCACATTGACGCTCACCCGGAGACCCTTCCCAATATCACTTTGCCTCAGGTACAACTCAGGATCGATCCGAACCCGGTGGTCCGTCGCGCAGGCAGAAACAAGACCTGCCAGAAGGAGGAAGATAGTAAGTTGAAGCCATTGAGAGGACTTGAAGGTCATGGACGATAACTTAGCATGGATACTTTATTTTTTCAGCCGTCTTGTGCGCCAGACCAGAGCCCCGGCAAAGAGGAGTAGAATAAACCCGGACAACCTAAACCACCAGGCATCGGTGAGCGGCGCGGGCCTTTGCGGAGGAAGCTTCGGTGATTTTTCCGGGGGTGCCAGGAAGGCGGTCAGTTGCTGGCGGCAGTCTTTTAGCAGAGTGGTCAATTCGGCACCGGAGTTCTCCGGTTTATCGAATCCCTGTAACATCCCACCGCAAAACATCAAGGTCGGAACTGCTCGGGAGGTTTCCCCAAGTGAGTCCACCATTTGGGTGAACAGTTTTTTATTTTCAGGGTATTGTGTGATTTCTTTTTGCTCAAGCATTATCCAGGGGTGACGCGCTTGCAGATCTTCAAGAAATGGTTTGGCGCGGCGACAATGCGGGCATTCCTTCGACCAGAAAAAGTATAGATACAGGTTGATATCCCCCGTCGGTGTTTGTTCATACCATGGCCCTTTGCCCTTGAACAGGGTGTGCTCCGATTGCGCCCCTGTCACCGTTGGCCACAACAAGGCGAGAGCCATTGCCAACGTCGCGGAAAATAACCTGAGATTATTTTTGTTGGCAGGAAGAGGTGCAGGAAAATGTGAGTGAAGGGTCATAGGCTCATCAGGGGTTGAAAATTTAAAGTACCACCCGTTTCTATTATGCGGGTCGGGCTGAGATTGTCCACCGTGGTTTCCTTGATAAAAGGAATTTCAGCCAACAGGGGAAGCCCTGTCCGCGCGCAAAGCAGGGTCGGTTGACTTTGTTCAATTGAAGACAAGGGAGCGGCAGAGGTTTTGTTGAACACGAGTCCGGCAATAGGCAAACCACGCTGACGTGCCACTTCAATTGTCAGTAGCGTGTGGTTTTGCGTTCCCAAGCTGTAGCGAGTCACGAGAATCAAGGGCAGTTTTAATGTTAGCGCGAGATCTGCCACCACTTCATTTGATGTGAGAGGCACCATCAAGCCGCCGATGCCTTCGATTAGCATCCAGTCATGCCGACTTGCCAGAGCGCTGAAGGTGGCGATAATTTTTTCCAGATCAACCGCCCGGCCTTCGATCAACCCTGCCTGATAAGGCGAGGCAGGAGTTTTAAAGCGAAACGGACAGACCTCGTTGTCGTTATCCTGACCGTCCGCGACCTCCATCAGAAAATGGGCATCGGAATTGGCCGCGGAAAAACATTCAGGGTCAACCCCGCATTCCACCGGTTTCATCACCCCGACACGTTCTCCCTGGTCTTTCAACCATGAAAGAAGAATCGCGGTGACGACGGTTTTACCCACGCCGGTATCTGTCCCGGTAATAAAAAAACCTTTGCCCATATTTCCCCGGTGGTTTGTTGACCCATTCATTGTAAGCAGGGTCTGGATAAATTGCCATGTGCTTTGGCAATTTGTTGTGTGTGCAGAATGTTTGCTATAATTCAGTGTGTTGAATTTAATCAGGATATCGATATGAGCAAAGGAAATCTGGAAGTCACTTGCCCCTGTTGTGAGGCGAAACTGAAAATCGACAAAAAGACCGGCGAAGTGCTTTGGAAAGAGGAGAAGGTAAAAGAACTCAAGTCACTTTCGGACATGGTCAAGGGTTATGAGAGTCATAAGGAAGAGAGCGAGGGGCACTTTAACAAGCAGAACAGTTTGCAGAAAGAACGCTCTCGTTTGCTGGATGAAATGTTCAATGAAGCCCAGAAAAAAGTCGATAAAAATTCGATAGAAAAGCCCCTGCGTGATATGGACTTTGATTAAATGGAATTCCCGCAGTTGATTTCCATTCCGTCATAAGCCAGCTCCACATTTTCCGGTAGTGTCGCGTTGACCGTTTCGTGGTCAAACTGATGATTGATGTGAGTGAGGTACGACCGCTTGGGCTTTAATTGCTCGATCACTTCAAGAGATTGACTCAGGCAAAAATGAGTGGGGTGGGCGTTGAACCCCAGGGCGTTGATGATGAGGACATCAAGTCCTTGTAACGCCTCTCTGGTTTTATCCGGGATACCACTACAGTCGGTGAGGTAGGCCACGTTCTGCACCCTGAAACTTTTAATCATCATCCTGCCATGCTCGACATCGAGAGGCAGGATGGTGAGTCCACCGAGTTCAAGAGCTTCTCCGTTGATTTCAATCGGATCGACCTGAGACACGCCTCCGCCTTCCGCCTTTCCATTTGAAAAAATATATTGAAAACTACTTTTCAACTGAGCCAGTGTTTCCGCGCTGGCGTATAGAGGTGTCCTGGTTTTGTTGAAATAATTGAAGCATCTCAACTCGTCGATACCGTTGACATGGTCGGCATGATGATGCGTGTAAAGGACAGCGTCCAGTCGGGCGATTTTATTTGCCAGGCATTGCTGGCGCAGGTCGCTTGAGGTGTCGATGAGAAGATGATATTCCCCGTTGCGAATGAGGATGGAAGACCGCAAGCGTTTATTTTTCCAATGATCGGATTGGCAGACCGGGCAGGTGCAACAAAGAGAGGGTACGCCGGTGGATGTGCCGGTTCCTAGAAAAAGGATATTCATGAGTTTGGAATCCATGGGGCGTTTCGGCTGGGTTCAGCATGATGGGAACCCTTGCTTCCGTATTGTTCAATCCGGAAAAACAGCAGATGATAACCGCGCGGGGGGTCCATCATTTTTTGAAACTTTGGGCTTGAGATGCCATCTAAATGAATCTATGATTGTTGAATCCTGAACATTAAGCATTGTACGTAGGCCGGTAAACCCTGTCAAGAAATGCCCACGTCAGGCACGATACAGGAAGATCTTCCCAAGTCGCGGGAATTCAAAAATCAGTCAAGCTGGGAGGCACCCCTCTTTATGGGCCGTCCCTTCTATACATTTTCTAATGATTTCAATCTTGAAGGAGTGAACAATGCCAACGTTAGTTGCCAAACCTGCACCAGATTTTTCAGCTCAAGCGGTTATGCCTGATGGCAGTTTCAAGGAGCTTAAGCTGTCAGACTATAAAGGAAAGTATGTTGTCCTATTTTTCTATCCGCTGGATTTCACCTTTGTGTGCCCGACGGAAATTGTACAGTTTTCGGATCAGGTTGCGGATTTTGAATCACGCAATGCACAGGTGATCGGTGTTTCCATCGACAGTCACTTCACCCATCTGGCCTGGAGGAACACGGAACGCAAAAAAGGTGGTATCGGGCAAATCGATTATCCGCTGGTGGCGGATCTGGATAAAAATATCAGCCGGGCTTATGATGTTCTGATGGACGGTGGCATCGCACTTCGCGGGTTGTTCCTGATCGATAAAGAGGGCATCGTTCAGCATCAGTTGATCAACAACCTGCCGCTCGGACGTAACATCGACGAAGCGGTCCGCATGGTCGACAGCCTGCAACATTTTGAGAACAACGGTGAAGTTTGCCCGGCCAATTGGCAGAAGGGTAAAGATAGCATGAAGCCTGATCCAAAAGGTTCGCTGGATTATTTTGAAAAAAATAATTAGTTCTCCAGTTTTAGATAAATGTTCATTTCCCTTTAACCAGGGTTGAGGCGGGGTCTTAGGGCCCCGCTTTTTTTCATCATGCATCTGCCGCTCAGGCAAGTGAATCTACCTTTTCAATTTTATGATTCTTCTCACGAACGATGACGGTTTCACCGCTCCTGGCCTGCGCGCCGTGTGGGACGCTCTGTCCCCCGAATGCGAGGCGATCATCATCGCGCCCGAGACCGAACAAAGCGCAGTGGGTCACGCCATCACGCTGGCCACTCCCTTGAAGGTGAAAGAAATGAAAGAGGGGGACCGGCTTCTTGGTTACGCAGTTTCCGGAACGCCGGCGGATTGCGTTAAGATTGCCGTGACGGAACTATTGCCAGAACCGCCGAAGCTGGTGATTTCCGGAATCAACCAGGGGAGCAATATGGGCTCGTGCGTGATTTACTCGGGCACCGTGTCAGCGGCGACGGAAGCGGCGATCATGGGCGTGCCTTCAATCGCCGTGTCTCTCAACTCCTGGGACAATAAAGATTTTAGCGTGTCAGCCGAATTCATCCGCAAAATTTATCGCCGTGTTCTGGAAAAGGGATTGCCGGAGGGTGTGGCGTTGAACATCAACGTCCCCGCTCTTCCGCACGATCAGATCAAGGGTGTTTCGGTCACACGGCAGGGTCAGTCGCGGGTAATCGAGGCGTTTGACAAACGGGTCGATCCGCGCAACAACACCTACTATTGGCTGGCCGGAGAAATGGTTTTCTCCGATGCGGAAGGCGGCACCGACTGCGAGGCAGTTGAAAACGGCTATATCTCCATCACACCGATACACTGTGATCTCACCCGCCACGATTTGCTGGACGACCTCGCTTCCTGGAATTTATCCTTCGAATAAAAAAAAGCGCAGAGTCCGAAGACCCTGCGCCTTTAAATATTGAAGCTTTTAGAAACCGAACATCAGGTCTGGGACTGAGACGCGGCGGCTTCGTCGCGCATGGCTTCTTTTCTGCTGAGTTTCACTTTGCCGTTGCGGTCGACGTCGATGACTTTAACGACAATTTCATCGCCTTCAGAAATTTCGTCGTTGACCTTCTGGATGCGGCGATCACAGATTTGTGAAATGTGAACCAGGCCATCGGTGCCCGGCAATATTTCAACGAAGGCACCGAAGTCCATAATCTTCTTCACCTTGCCCAGATAAATCTTGCCGACTTCCACTTCCTGAACGAGGTCGGAGATATACTTCTGCGCCTTGGCGGAGGCCGCTTCATCTGATGATGCGATGGTCACGATGCCGCTGTCCTCGATATCAATCTGGACGCCGGTTTTTTCGATGATACCGCGGATGACTTTGCCGCCGGCTCCAATGACGTCGCGAATTTTATCCGTCGGAATCTTCATCGTCGTAACGCGCGGAGCGTACTTGGACATTTCGGGACGCGGAGCATCCAGTGCCTTGGCCATTTCGCCGAGGATATGGAGACGTCCTTCTTTAGCCTGTTGCAAGGCGGAAGCCATGATTTCCTTGCTGAGGCCGGAGACTTTAATGTCCATCTGCAAAGCGGTGATGCCTTTTTCCGTTCCGGTGACTTTGAAATCCATGTCACCCAGATGATCTTCACTACCGAGAATGTCGGACAGGATGGCAATGCGGTCGCCTTCCTTGATCATTCCCATAGCGATTCCAGCCACTGGTGCCTTGATCGGCACCCCGGCATCCATCATGGAAAGAGAGCCGCCACAAACCGATGCCATGGAAGACGATCCGTTCGATTCCAGAATTTCCGAAACAATCCGGATGGTGTAGGGGAAGTCATCTTTGGATGGGAGCACGGTGGACAAAGCCCGCTCAGCGAGCATGCCGTGTCCGATTTCGCGTCGGCCCGGCCCGGAAATAAACTTCACCTCACCGGTACAAAATGCCGGAAAGTTGTAGTGCAGAAGAAACGACTTGGTTCCCTTGAAATCCAGGTTGTCGATGCGTTGCTCGTCTGAGGAGGTGCCAAGCGTGGTGGTCACCAAGGCTTGTGTTTCACCTCGGGTGAACACAGCCGAACCATGGGTGCGTGGCAGGGGGCCGATCTGGCAGGAGATGGGGCGGATATCGCTCAATCCCCGACCATCGACGCGGCTTTTAGTCCCCAGAATCTGCTCGCGAACCAGTTCGTATTCCAGATCGTGAAACAGTGATTTGATCTGGCCTTTCAGGTCGTCATCGCCATCAGGATTGAGCGTTTCCTTGAGCTCATCCTTGATTTTGTCGATGGCATCCTGACGCTCGTGCTTGCCTGGGATTTTTAGAGCGTCTTCCATTTTGGATTTCGCAATTCCATTTACTTTTCCTGCGAGTTCTTCATTGACCTCCGCTGGAGGCACAACCAGTTTTTCTTTACCCAGTTTTTCGCGAAGTTGATGCTGGAGGGCAACAAGTTGTTTGATTCGCTCATGCCCGAAGTCCAGTGCCGCAAGCATGTCCTCTTCGTTCAATTCCTGAGCACCGGCTTCTACCATAACGATGGCATCAGCGGACCCGGCCATAACAAGGTTGAGGTCACTGTTAGCGACTTCTTCGATGGTCGGGTTGAACACCAGGTTGCCATCGATGCGTCCGATACGAGCCCCTGCGATGGGGTTGGTGAAGGGAATATCTGAAACGAACAGGGCCGCAGAGGCACCGGTGAGCGCAATGACATCCGGTTGATGTTCCAGATCGTGTGAAACGATAAAGCACACCACCTGGGTTTCATTTTTAAATTCTTTTGGAAACAGCGGGCGGATAGGTCGATCGATCAACCGGCAGGTCAATGTTTCATTATCCGAAGGACGTGCCTCGCGTTTCAGATACCCACCGGGAAATCGCCCGGCGGCGTAAGTTTTTTCTCTAAAATCCACGGTGAGTGGGAAAAAATCAATCCCCTCCCGTGCCTGATTGGCCATGGTCGCGGCGACCAAAACCATCGTATCGCCTTGACGTACCATCACGGAGCCGTTGGCTTGTTTCGCCAGGTAGCCCGATTGGAGCGATATGGTTTTGCCGTCTATCACGACTTCAACTTTTTCTTCTTGCATTCAATTATCTCCAGTCAAAATTAGCGTCTGATTCCGAGCTGTTGGATGATCGCCTGATAACGATTCAGGTCTTCCCTCTTGAGGTAGTCCAGCAGTTTTCTCCGCCGGTTTACAATTCTGATTAATCCTCTTCGGGAATGATGATCTTTCTTGTGTTCTTTAAAATGCTCGGTAAGGTAATTCAGCCGTTCGGTTAAGAGTGCTATTTGCACTTCAGAAGAACCAGTGTCAGCCTCGCCGACCTGGTTGGTAGTAATAATTTCGTTTTTCCTCTCTTTGGTAAGAACCATTGTATAGCCTCCGGTTTTGGATTAGCCGCAACACCGGGTCGAAAATGTTTTCGCAGACCCGCTTTTCAGATCGACACATCTGTCGAACTGACCTGCGAAAACATTCCAAACAACCGGTTCATTGTGGATAATCATGATTCAATAAATACGCGTTTAAGTTTGAACGCCACCTGATCCGGATTCAGTTGAGCCAACTGTTCGGAATCAACTCTGGGTTCGGCAATGGCCATGAGACCGCCGCCCGGTCGGGTGACGCGGTAATAATTTCCTGGGACGACCTCTTCCGGGACCTGGTCCAGGAAAGATTTTAAAATTAGTCTGCCGTGGGTGACGGCCTGTTCCCCTTCATTATTGACTCTGATTTCGGGAATGAATTGCAGGGCCTGATCGGGTTCGAGTAGTTTGTCGGACAAGGTGCCATCCGCCTGAAAAGCGTCGAGGTGATCAAGCGTGAGGGCAGATTCCTGATCGAACGGCCCGACTTTTTCCCGCACCAGACGTGTCATGTGCGCCCCGCAACCGAGTTGCGCGCCCATGTCGTGACACAAGGTGCGGATATAAGTTCCGGCAGAACAATGCGCGCGAAAGGTCACCCGGTTTTCTTCCATGCTTAAAAATTCCAATGAGTGCAGACGGATCGATACCGGTTCCCGTTTAACGGTGATGCCGTTTCGTGCCAGCTTGTAAAGAGGCACCCCGTTTTGTTTCTTGGCCGAAAACATCGGCGGGACTTGTGTCGTCTGGCTCTTGATATCTTTTATGACCTGTCGAACCTGTTCTTCGGTGATGTTTTGCCAGTCCCCCGTTTCGAGGACTTGTCCATCGCGGTCCTGTGTGTCGGTCGATTCGCCCAGTGTCATTTCTGCCCAATAAGTTTTGGGAAGTTTCGACATGAACTGGATAATGCGCGTGGCTCCATTCAGGCAAACAGGGAGCACGCCTTCAGCTAGTGGGTCGAGGGTTCCGATGTGTCCGGCTTTTTTTGCCGACACGCAATGCTGAACCCGGCGCACCAGGGCGAAAGAGGTCGGCCCGACGGGCTTATACAGGTTGACGACTTTATTCAGGGTGGATTTCATTGAGCAACCGGGAGATGTTCTGGGCATTTTCCGCTGTTTCGTCCAGGTGGAAATCCAATTCGGGGATGTATCGAAGATACAGATTTTTCCCCAGCCATGATCGAATAAAACCACGGGCACTTTGAAGGCCTTCCAGCGTGGCGCGCTTCTGTTCCTCGTCGCCGATGATGCTGACGTAGATGCGGGCGTGCTTGAGGTTGTCCGTCAGGTCCACACCCGTCAAGGTGGCGAAACCGATACGCGGGTCCTTCAGCTCGAACTGAATCAGTTTGGACACTTCTTCCAGCAGTAATTCCTGCACTCTTTTTGAACGTTTGTATTTCATAAGTTTTCGGGATAATCATAAGGGGACCTCTAATAATTCAATAGTTCCTGTTCCGGTAACTCGCTTCCCCTTGTTTCACAAGGGACGCTCGCGGCCAGATGCGATTATTAGAGATGCCCATAAATGCGTTATTTGTATTCATGACCCACATGGATCAATTCAAATTTGCAATCCGTCATTTCCGCCAGGTGCAGGTTGTCGAGATAATCAACGACCTGCCGGATGAGTCCGTCCAGATATTGCGGGTCCGGCCCCACGGCGGCCACGCCGATTTCAATACTTTGCCAGATGTCATTGTCACCCACTTCGGCGACAGACACGTTGAACTTGCCTCGCACTCGGTCCTTCATGGAAGACACGACCTTGCGTTTTCCCTTGAGGGAATTGTTTCCATGCAGGTGAAACCTCAACTGGCAACAACCGACTTTCACGTTGCGGTTCCTACAGAACTCTCCAGGGTTGTTGCGATTTCTTCAACCATGTAGGGTTCCACGAAATCACCCGGTTTAACGTCAGGAAATTTTTCAAACATCAGGCCGCATTCGAAACCGGAGGCTACTTTTTTAACGTTATCCTTGAAGCGGCGCAGGGAACCGATTTCCCCATCGTGAATAACGACACTGTCGCGAATGAGGCGCGCCTTGCTGTTGCGTTCGATTTGTCCACTGACGACATAACAACCGGCAACCGTACCGAGTTTTGGAATGTTGAAAATCTCTCTGATTTCCACACGTCCTGTGATTTGTTCCTTGAGTGTGGGTGCCAGCATGCCTTCCATCGCGGCGCGCATTTCATTGATTGCATCGTAAATAACACTGTACATGCGGATGTCGACGTTCTCGCGTTCGGCAAGAGCCTTGGCTTTTTCCGTTGGGCGGATATTGAATCCGATCACGAAGGCCTTGGAGGCGGCGGCCAGTAGAATATCGGATTCGGTGATGCCACCGACCGCGCCATGGATCATCTTGACGCGTACCAGTTTGGTCTCCAATTTCGAAATGGCTTCGCGGACCGCTTCAATGGAGCCCTGGACATCCGCTTTGATAATGAGGTTGAGTTCCTGAACTTCCCCGTCTTCGATTTGCTGATGCAAATCTTCCAGAGTGATGCGCGGCTTTTGCGAGAGTTGTTGTTCGCGGTTGCGTTGCTGTCGGGCGGAACTGAGCTGGCGTGCCTTGCGTTCATCGCTGACCACCATCATGCGGTCGCCGGGCTCGGGCACGTCTGGAATGCCGATGACTTCCACGGGCATGGCAAGCGTGGCTATTTTGGTTTTGCGCCCCTGATCGTCGGTAAGAGCGCGAACCTTCCCGAAAAAATTTCCAACGATGAAGGGATCCCCGATTTTGAGTTGTCCCTTTTCTATGATAACGGTTGCCACCGGGCCGCGGCCCTTGTCGAGATGAGATTCAATCACTACTGCACGACCGCGCAATTTGGGATTGGCCTTGAGTTCGAGGATTTCTGCCTGCAGGAGAAGTAGCTCAAGCAAGTGGTCAATCCCGGTGCCCTCGATAGCGGATACCTGGGTAAAAATGGTTTGTCCGCCCCAGTCTTCGGGTAGCAGGCCATAATCGGCCAACTGCTTTTTCACCTCTTCCGGCTTTGCGTCCGGTTTGTCAATTTTATTGATGGCGACCAGGATGGGAACGTTGGCGGCGCGAGCGTGGTCGATGGCTTCCTTGGTCTGCGGTTTCATGCCATCATCGGCGGCAACCACGAGCACGACAATATCGGTTACCTGCGCTCCGCGGGCTCGCATGCCCGTGAACGCTTCATGACCCGGCGTGTCCAGAAAAGTCAGCGATTGTTTGTTGACCTTGACCTGATAAGCTCCAATGTGCTGAGTGATTCCTCCGTGCTCGGATTTGGTGACGCTGGTATTCCGAATCGAATCCAGCAACGAAGTTTTCCCGTGGTCGACATGGCCCATAATGGTCACGATTGGTGGTCGACTGATTCGTTCGCTTTCCTTGTCGTCTTCTGATTCTTCAAAAACCAGTTCAGATTCGGGGGTGACGACCTCGACTTCAAAACCCCGCTGATCGGCAATTTTTGAAGCGATTCCGATGTCCAGGCTCTGGTTGATGGTGGCAAGAATCCCCATTACCATCAGGTCCTTGATGATCTCATTGGGTGAACATTTCAAAGCTTCCGCCACATCTCTGAGAGCCATATTGTCGGACAACTGGACCGTGTCGAATGTTTCTTCTACAGCGACTGGAGCAGGTGCCGGTTCCGGAGCTTTGGCTTTCCGGGCCTGTTCGGCTTCTCGCGCCGCTTTTTCTTTTTGAAGCTCTTTTTCCTTTTTTTCCTTCGCGGCCTTTTCCCTGGCGGTCTTTTCCCTGGCGGCCTTTTCCCGTGCTTCCCGCTCCTCTTTCTTGACAATTTTCAGCCCCAGTTTGCGGGCAGGTTTGGCTTTGGAAATTTCAGCTGGAGTTTTGACCGGCAGGGGCTTTTTGGTTTGGGTATCTGTCTTGGGCGCGGCTTTCGGTTTTTTTGCGACAACAGGTTCGGCAGTTGCTTTGGCAGAAGTGCCTGTATCCTTGTCTGTGGTGGCTTTAACCGAAGTGGATTTCTTGCTGTCTTCGGCAGTCGCTTTTTTGGGTTTGGCGGCGGACTTGGTCGCGGCCTTTGCTGTCGCTTTAGGCGCGGTTTTGGCCTTGGTGACAGATTTAGCGGGAGCTTTGGCTTTGGCTTTGGCCTTTGCTTTGGGTTTTGTTTTCGGCTCGGGTGAAAATAACTCCCTTATGTGTTCCGCCGCTTCCTCATCGATGGAACTCATGTGATTCTTGACAGGGATGTCCCTTTTCCTGAGTTCATCAATGATCTGATCATTCTGGATAGCCAGTTCCAGAGCCAGTTTGTTAATTCTGATTTTAGGCAATCGACAACCTTTCCACGCTACGCGTTCTCAAAATTTTCCATGTGTGTTTTTGCCAGCTCCAGCACTTGCCGGGCGGATTCTTCCTCAATTCCATCGATGGCCAACAGCTCTTCTTCCGGGGTGACAGAAAGTTCGGCGATGGTTTGAAACCCATTGCTCATCAAAAGCTCAACCAGAGCGGGGTCCACTCCCGGCAAATCGCTGACAGGTGGATCCTGTTCCTCGTCTTCAACAGATGCTTCCTCGGATGCCTCGTCTTCATCAGAAACGGATTCTTCGTCAGGGACTGTCACATTTCCTGCGGATTCCTGCTCCGCCTCGGCGGCTTCCAATTCCGCTCCGGCGGCGGCCATGGCCGAATCGAACAGGGAACCGGTATCGGTGGTGAGGGAAGGTGCTGTATAAATCAGAGAATCGTCCTGTTTGGGCTGAGGTTTCTTGACTTCAGGAGTTGCCTCTGCCTTCTCCACAGGTTTGTGTTCGTTGGCGAACTCAAACAGGGCTTCGGCTTTTTTGGGGCCGATGCCGGACAGTTCTTTCAGGCCTTTGACTCCCATTTCGAGAACCTGCTCCACGTTCACGACATTTTGCGCAAACAGGATCGCCACCATTTTCTCTCCGAATCCCTTGGCCTCTTTTAACAACGCGAGAAAATCTGTAGTGGTATCGGCGGGTTTGTTGGAGAAGAACGCTTCTGCCAAATTGAGGCCGACACTTTCGGATTCACCCTTGATATCAATTTTCCATTTGACCAGCTTCGCCGCCAGGCGGACGTTCTGTCCTTTTTTGCCAATGGCAAGAGACATTTGATCGTCGGCGACAATGATCGTCATGGTTTTGTTGTCGCGATCCATCATGACGCGTGAAATCTTGGCCGGGCTCAGTGCATTGCGGATGAACATCTCCGGGTCCTCGGAATATTCCACGATGTCGATTTTTTCGCCACGCAGTTCCTGGACAATCGATTGCACGCGCATGCCTCGCATGCCGACACAGGCACCGACAGCGTCAATTTCCCGGTCGGTGGACCGGACAGCGATTTTGGTGCGACCATTGGGCTCGCGAACGATGCCCATGATCTCGACCATGCCTTCGCCGATTTCAGGAACTTCAAGCTCGAACAACCGCTTGATCAACCCGACATGGGTCCGCGATAGAATGACCAGCGCATTTTTGCTGGTTTTGCGCACGTCGAGCACGAAGGCGCGAATCCGCTCTCCCCGGTTAAACGACTCGCGGAAAACCTGCTCTCGTCGCGGAAGAATGCCTTCGGCTTTTCCGAGGTCAACGATGATGTCTCCGTGTTCCATTCTTTGCACGATGCCGTTGAGGATTTCGCCCTTCTTGCTGATGTATTCCTCGTGAACGATTTCAATTTCGGCTTCGCGTACTTTCTGCAAGATCACTTGCTTGGCTAATTGGGCGGCGATGCGTCCGAGGTTTTCCAACTGAAGATCAGCCAGCACCTTTTCTCCCATTTCGGCTTCGGGCACAAGTTCAACGGCATCTTCCAGACTGATTTCCTGTTCCGGGTCCTCGACGGTTTCTACGACAGTTTTTTCCGTGAGAATCTGAATCTCACCCGTTTCTTCATCAAGATGCCCTTTGAGGGTTTCGATGTGGGGAAACCTTTTCCGGCCCGCCGCCTCGATCGCCGTTTTCAGCGCGTCGATCAGGGTGTCGCGGTCGATGCCTTTTTCGCGGCAGAGTAAGTCGATATTATTTAGTATTTCAAGATTCATTCGTTATATCTCTATTTCCAGTTTGGCTTTCGCAATATTTTCCAAAGCAATTTCAAAAGAGACCCCTTGTGCGTCCAGGAATAAAACACCGTCGCGGAAGTCTTTGATGGTCCCTTTGAAATTTCTGCGGGTATCGATAGGAGCAAAGGTATTCAGTTGGACGTGCCGGTCTTTGTATTTAATAAAATCCTGTTCTGTCTTCAAGGGACGATCCAGTCCCGGCGAGGACACTTCAAGGCAGTAGGCATTGGGTATCACATCGTCTATATCGATCAGATCCCCAACCTGATGGCTCACCCGGGTACAATCCTCCACGGCGATGCCGCCCTCTTTGTCGATAAATATTCTAAGGACCCAGCCCTTTCCTTCGCGTCTGTATTCAATATCGACCAATTCCAATCGGAGGTCTTCGAGAACAGGCAGGATCAAGCTTTCAACAGATTGCGCTACGGTGCCTTTTTGCATGGCGAATCCCCAAGGGGACGCCATTAATAAATATTGAGGCGTAAGGGGGGCGCCCCGTCCTACATCAACAACCCCTAAAAAAAAAGCGGGCGATAGCCCGCATCCGCAGACCTGCTGATTTTGTGGAAAGTCTACCGGAACCCTGCCCTTGTTTCAAGGAAAAACGGGGTTTATCTAAATCCTTGCTTTACAAAGCTTTTATCATCGTTACCAGATCATCCAATCCGCCAGGGAATGGCAGGGAGCGGGATTCTCCGGTTTTCCGGAATTTGACCTCCAGGTTACCGGCTTCCAGGTTTTTGGGGCCAATCACGATATGCACCGGAATCCCTGTTAATTCAGCATCTTTGAGCTTTGCTCCGAGGCGGTCTTTGCGGTCATCGAGTAAGGCCTCGATTCCCTGATCGATCAACATTTTGTATATTTTTTCAGCGGCCTCCTTCACCGGTTCGGCATTCTGGTTGACCGGGATGACCGATACCTGAAAGGGTGCGAGGGAGGGGGGCCAGACAATACCCTTTTCATCGTGGTTCTGCTCAATCGCCGCCGCCGCCGTGCGCCCGACACCGATGCCGTAACACCCCATCACGAAAGGTTGTTCCTTACCATTAGGGTCGAGAAAATTGGCTTTCAAGGCTTTACTGTATTTGGTGCCGAGGATAAAAATATGCCCCACCTCAATGCCGCGTCGAATCTGATAGTGCCCGTTTTCGCAACGTGGGCAGAGATCGCCTGCGATCACTTCCCTTAAATCCAGCATTTCAGTGATTGTAATGTCCCGATGCAACTGCACACCGGTGAGGTGCGTGTCCGGCTTGTTGGCTCCGGTGACAAAATCGTGCATCCTGCCAACCTCATGGTCGACGTAAATTTTAAGGTCAAGACCCACGGGTCCCAGAAATCCCACAGGGTACCCGGTTTTATCGGCGATGGTTTTTTCATCCGCCGGGTTCAGCCAGTCGCACCCGAGATGATTTTTCAATTTGATCAGGTTGAGTTGTCGGTCTCCCCGAACCAGTGCCGCGACCAATCCGTCTTCATATTCAAACACCAGGGTTTTGACGATTTGCTCAGGCCCGGTGCCAAGAAAACCTGCGACCTCATCAATCGTTTTCTTCCCAGGCGTGGACACCTCTGTTGGCGTGCCGGTTGAATCGGGAGCAGGGGAGGCCGCCGCAGGTTTGAGTTCTGCTTTTTCCAGGTTCGAGGCGTAATCACAGTGGTCGCAAAACCCGACAGCATCTTCTCCCGAATCGGCCAGCACCATGAACTCGTGCGAAAAACTGCCGCCGATGGTTCCGGAATCGGCTTCCACCATTTTGAAGTCGAGACCACAGCGCGTAAAAATATTGGCGTAGGCCCGCTTCATGTCTTCATAAGTCTTGCGGGTGCTCTTTTCATCGGCATGAAAACTGTAAGCGTCTTTCATGGTGAATTCGCGACCGCGCATGATGCCGAAACGCGGGCGGACTTCGTCGCGAAACTTGGTCTGGATCTGGTACATCAAGAGAGGCAGTTGTTTGTAGGATTTAACGTCGCGGCGAACGATATCGGTGATGACTTCTTCATGGGTCGGCCCGTAGCAGAATTCCCGGTCGTGCCGGTCGTTCAGCCGGAGCAGTTCCTTACCATAAAAATCCCAGCGACCGCTTTCTTTCCACAACTCCGCCGGTTGGATGCTGGGCAGAAACATTTCGAGGCCGCCAATGGCGTTCATTTCTTCGCGAATGATCTGCTCGACTTTTTTCAGCACGCGCTGACCGAGCGGCAGGATGGAATAGACACCGGACGCGAGTTGACGGATCATGCCTGCGCGAATCATGAGTTGATGGCTGATCACTTCGGCATCGGCAGGCGATTGCTTCAGCGTCGGTATGAACATTTGGGTATAACGCATCGGAACATTCCGTTGAATGAGTTGACGGGGGCTTGCAGGGATGGGTCAGGAAGTCGCCACTTGCTGAGGCTTGGGCGCGGGGAACAGTTGGTTCGCCAGTTCAATATCTTCCGGCAGATGCACTTCCAGCCAGCCTTCATGGATTTCCAGGTAATGCACACTGAACCCGCGCTCGATCATTTCCTGAATGAGATCGGTGAAGCGGAATGCGGACATGTTCTCGGCTTCCTGAATACCACCCTTGAAATTTTGCGCGCAATCTTCGTAGGTTTGCAGGAGTTGTTCGACCCCGGTGGCTGAAAATTTAGCCAACCCAATAAACTCATGGGTAGCCGTCGCCGGGTCAATTTTCTTGCTGATCCGGGCGATGGTCCTTTGATAATCGAAATTTATATTGCGCCGCAGTTTTTGTCTGCGGTTGGTGCTGATAACGTAATCGTGAATCTTTCCCGGTAACGGGTCGTGATACTGAATGGAGCTGTCAACGACCAGCACGATATCCTCTTTGCGTTCCATCAGTTTTTTGATGACATCAAACTCAACCAGAATGTCGGAGTACAACAGGGCAAACCCGTTGATCATTTTTTCTCTGGCGCACAGCAGGCTGTGGACTTCCGAGCCCTGACGATAGTCGGGGTTGTGGACAAAACGGACTCCTTCCTCCGACATTTTGTCGGAAGCGAATCCTGTAACCACGGTGATGTCATTCAGGCCATTTACATTGAGTGCCTTGACTTGCCGGTTGAGCAATGTTTTTCCGGAAATGTCGAGCATGGCGAGAGGCCGGTCTGCCGCGATGGAACCCATGCTGGACGTGTCGCCTGCCGCCGGGATGATCACCGGGATATTTTTGTTGGTCTCCAATTGCTTGTCTTTTTCTGTGACCGCAAGAAAACCGACCGCGCGAAAAATGTCTTTCACCGGAGCGCACAGTCCATCGACTTCCAGGCTTCGTTGATTGGACAAGATACTTTGCGCGGTTTGTATCATGGATTTGTAAGCCGAGCGGAGCAGATGGTTGGCGTAGATCACCACGTTGAATCCGGCAGATTTTAATTCTTCTTCCTGAATGCGGTTGTAGGTGGTGGGCACACACACCAGCGGTCGCTCAATGCCAAGACGCTTTTGCAGGTCCTTGTAGTTTTCTGCGAAGCTCAAAATTTCCTCAGGGTCTTTGGACTTGGAATGGACCATGATGCCATCGACTCCGGCTTTCAAGTAAATTTCGGCACGTTTCAACGCGTCATTCAAACCCATCCCGGCGATGAAACTTTCGAGGCGCGCGATGATCAGAAATTCTTTGGTCATCTGCACGGCCTTGCCGCGCGTGATTTTTTGTGCGAACAGATGCGGGTCTTCCAGCGTCTGGTTGGCCCCGGCTTCCAGGCTGTTGCGCTTGGGAAATACCTTGTCTTCAATGATGACGGCAGACACACCGACCCGCTCCAGTTTCGAAACCATGTACTCGAAGTTGTTGGGGTCACCGCCGGTATCGCCGTCGACGATCATCGGCTTGTGCGTGACCGCCAGAATTTCGTTGATGGTGTGCAGACGCGAATCGAAACTGATGACTTCAATATCCGGATGCCCTTTGCCTGCGGAATCGGTGAGACTGCTTTCCCAGATGGCATCGAATTCCATGACGATATTGGTTTCATCGGATTGGCCTTCGACCTTGACCGTGTCGGCGATGATGCCACTGATCCCGTTATGAGCTTCGAGTGCCCGCACCAGATGGCCCTGATCAAGAAGCTGTTTCAGTTTGCCGCGCCGTTGTTCTGGAAGAATTTTATTTTGAAGAGTCATAGTGGGTTCGTTTATGGCTGAAGATTTTTTGTGAGGTCAGTCGTTATTGAGTGCATTATAAAATGTTCAAGAGCCGCTATTCGCGTTCTTGAATCCCGTTAGCTGACCGCAAGGTCTGTTTGCCGTTCGCCGTCCGCGGAGGACCACCTTGCGGTGGGGCTATATTACCGACCCGTATTATGCTGGCAACAGCTACTGAGCGTATTACAAAATGTTTCCCGTTCGCCGTCCGCGGAGGACCGGGGGGTTACAGTCGGTCCCGGATCCAGTCTGCCAGGTAAATGGTGTCGAGATCGAATCGTTTCAGTGCGTCCAGCAGGACTTCAATTTGTTGTGCTGACGGAAGGGCCCGGTCAAGAATTACAATGTCGCGTCCCTTGATTTTGCAGAGGCCGCTATTGGCAGGGAACTCAGGGTCCGCCAGGTCGCTGAAAACGACTTCAATATTAAGCTTGTTTGCCGCGGTATGCAAATCTTCAAGGCGGCGTGCAAGGTTAATGTCTGGCGGGTCGGCCATGTGAGGGGTCAACTCATGATGCGCACAATGTCGTTGTAGAAGGCGAAGATCATCAGCGACAGGATCATGAACAGTCCCACCTGCGCGGCGCGTTCACGGTTGCGTTCGCTGACCGGTTTGCCTTTGATAATTTCGAGCAGGAAAAAGAAAATATGACCGCCGTCAAGAATCGGGATGGGGAGCAGGTTGATGAGCCCGAGATTGATACTGAGAAGAGCGGTCAAACGTATCAATTCGCTGAAGCCTTGCCGGGCCTGTTCGCCATACACCTGAAAAATGAGGATCGGGCCGCCAATGGAATTTGACGGAACGGAACCGAAAATCATTTTCTGGATGCTGATCGTGATGAGTTTGATCATGCCAAATGTTTCTTCGACCGAACGCGTGATAGCTCCCGGCAGACCGTAGGATCGGCTCAGTGTGGTGCCACGGAGGTTGAGTCCGATGAGCCCTTTTTCGACAGAAACGCCTTCTTTGTTTTTTACCTTTTTTGGGGTCGGGGTGAGTGCCAGGTCCAACTGTTGTTCATCACGAACCACAGAGAACAACAGTTCCTGTCCCGGTTTGTCAATCGCGGTGGGTAACAGGTCCTGGATTTCCCGGATGGGGACACCGTCTACTGCGACCAACCGGTCATCCACCTTGAGCCCGGCGGTATCGGCTGAGGAGCCTTTTTCAATGTAGGAGATGACGTTGCGTAGCGGAGTGATGCCAATGAGTCCGACCTTTTTTTCATCGCCAAGCATGTCGGTGATGGTGTCCATCATAGGGGTGATGGAAAACGGCAGGAGGGCATCGTTGCGGTCGATCATGAATTCAATTTTTTGACCGGGGGAATTGTGGACGGTGTCCAGCAACTGCTCCCAGTATTGAACTTTTTTGCCATTGATCTCGACGATCCGGTCGCCGGTTTTTAATCCGGCGATGCTGGCTGGCATGTCTTCCTTCACGGTGCCAACGGTGGTGTCGAGCGAGGGCACACCCGTCATGTAGACCCCGGCGAAAATGATCCCGGCGAAAAGGAAATTGAATAGGGGGCCAGCGAAGGCAATGGCAATGCGATGCCCTACCTTGGCGTGGTGAAACGAGCCGACGGTGTCTGCCAGTTCTTCGTTCGGGTCTTCGCCCTTCATCTTGACGTAACCGCCAAGCGGGATTGCCGCGATGAGGTATTCCGTACCGCCTTTGGTGAAGCCGATCAATTTGGGGCCGAAGCCGAGCGCGAATTTTTCGACAATCACGCCGAAGCGGCGCGCGACCAGAAAATGCCCGAGCTCGTGGACGAAGATGAGTGCGGCCAGCCCTCCTAAAAAGGCGGTCATGCGCATTCCAAAATCGAGAATGGTGTCTAAGGGGAACATAGAAAGTTCAGTCTTTTTTTGTGTTGCGACAGATCATTGCTGTTCGGAGAAGTCGATAATTTCGACTCCGGTCGGTGCTTTGAACAGGAACAGGCTGTCGTTGAGAGTTGGGTTGGTCTGGATGTCGGTGAATCGCATTTCTGTGTGATTACCTAATTTATCATACACGCTGGATCCCAGTATCTGAAAATTTTTCTTGTCTGCGACGATGACGAGGTGATCGATATTCTGCTCCGCTTCCTTGGGAAACAAGGTGATCTTGTAGCTGGTCTCCTGTTCGAGGACCTGCCCGACATTGAAAGTTTGCGTGAGTTTTCCCTTGCCAGCGAGGAACAGTGCCGGCGTGTTGGAAGAATACACACTTTCAATTTTCATGCGGGTGGCCTGCTTGTCATCCGGCAGATACAGCCACAAATAATCTTCATCGCTGATGAGCAACTGCGGGTCTGGCGCGGAATAATCCCATTTCATCCGCCCCGGTTTTTTGATGATGACGCTTCCTTTGGCGACCTGGGATTGCCCCATTACTTTCAGGTAGGATTTCTGGATGAAATTGGCTTTCAGGCTGGTGGTGGCATCGTAGCGTTTTTGCACGGCAGACACGGTTTCATCGGGACTGAGGGCGAAGGCGGTGGTGCTGACGGCCATCCAGATACAAACGGACCAGAGTGTGCTTAAAAGACATCGCTTTAAATTGTTCATTCGGTGAATTCCTGAATGGAGACTCTTCTGCCTTCAATGCGTATCCTGTTTTCTGCAAGGAGCCGGACAGCCTCGGGATAAATTTTATGTTCTTCCTGCAATATGCGATCAGCAAGGCTCTCGGCGCTGTCGTCTTTTTCAACGGGCACCACCGCCTGAAGGATGATCGGCCCGCTATCGACTTCTTCTTCCACGAAGTGAACCGTACAGCCGGAAAACTTCACACCATGATCGATGGCTTGTTGATGGACATTCAGCCCCGGAAATGCTGGCAAAAGTGATGGATGGATGTTGATGATTTTCCCGGCGAAGGTGCGAATAAAATCCGCATTCAGGATGCGCATATAGCCTGCCAGACAGATCAAGTCGACTCCGTGTTCTTTCAAGATTCCCACCAGTGCGGAATCATAGTCTGCCCGGTTGGTAAAATCCTTTGGATTCACAAACAGGGATTTGATGCCGGACTGTCTGCCGCGTTCTAAAGCCGGAGCGTTCTCTTTATTACTGAGAATGACGGCGACCTCCGCCGGAACAGTCCCTTCTTCAATCTGGTTCAGAATCGATTGCAGGTTACTGCCTCGTCCCGAGACGAGAACGCCGAGCTTGAAAGAATGGGTGGGCATTGAGTGGGAACCTTTTAAAATTACTTGCGGCCGTGAGCAGGCACCTGTTTTTGAGGGGCTACGAACTGCCAGAACAGAATTTGTCGAATTACTGGAGGCCTTCTTAAAAGTCCGGATGGATGAACAGTGAGGTTTGTGTGCATGGCAACTAAGGTTAGCCTACCATTCTGGAATTTTAGGAGCAAGTGCGGGTGATCGAAGTCAGTTTCCCAGGTGGTCCATGATTTCTTTTATCAGTCCGACGTTCTGGGTGTGTCCTGATTTGTGGGCGGAGATTTTCCCTCGTATCGGTTTTCCCAGAAGGTAAAAATCTCCCAGGATGTCGAGGATTTTATGGCGTGCGAATTCATCCGGGTAGCGCAGTTCGGTGTTCAGCACCTTGCCATCGCCGAGCATGATGAAGTTGTCGAGCTTGCCACCGGTGGCAAAGCCGAGCTTGGTCAGCGCCGCCACTTCTTCCATGAAACCGAAGGTGCGGGCCGGAGCGATGTCCTGTTTGAAGCCTTCAAAATTTTCATACTTGAACGTGTAATCCATGATTCCGATTGGAGCCGGGTAGTCCATGTGGTAGCTCACTTCAAAACCATCCGCAGGTTCTATTTTGATATGCGCGCCCTTGGGGTCGCCAAATGTATACTCGCGGTCGATCACCAACTCCTCGTAAGGCGCGTCCTGTTCCTCGAATTCTCCATCTTCCACCAGTTGGCAGAAGTCTTTGGCAGAACCGTCCATCACCGGTGCTTCATCGCCGATCTTGATTAGAAGGTTGTTGATGCGATACATGTGGAGCACCGCCATGATGTGTTCGATGGTTCCAACAGAAAAGAAGCCTTTTTTGATGCAAGTCGAATATTCGGTGGACTCTACATATTCCGGTTTCGCCGGAATGGTGGCGGTGCTGGAGATGTGACCAAAAATGATGCCTGAATTGGGCGGCAGGGGTTGCATGATTAAACCTGTTTTGATTCCTGAATGCAAACCACTTCCGCAAAGAACGACGCTTCTTCTCAGAGTGCGCTGTCGCGGCAGACGTCCAGCGCCCTTTTTCTTCGCCGAAGAAATGGCTTCGGATTCATCCATGCCGATGCGAGGCGGCAGATGATCGACGGTGATGACATCATCCGGGTGCACCTGCCGTGCAATGTTGTCGAGGACATCGCGCAGTTCTTTCAGGTTGCCAGGCCAGCCATAGGCGACCAGTCGTTCGATGGCCTCGTCATTGACGGTGTGCGGGGTGTAGTTGCCGTGCTCGGCCAGTTCTTCAAAATATTTTTTGACCAGTATCGGAATGTTGGCCTGAAAATTTTTCAGCGGCGGAACTGTTAACGCGTTTTCCTGGAGCAAATCAAAAAGTTCACTGCGAAACTTTCCTCGCTCGACCCGTTCGGCAAGATCCACCGAAGTGGAGGCGAATACTCTGGCGGGAAGAAACCGCGGGTCTTCTTCAGACTTAAGAGCTTGCACCAGTTTGTCCTGCAACGTGGGGGGCAAAGCTTCGATGTTTTTCAGGTACACCACCCGGTCGCGCGAACTCTGGGCATCATTTTTTCCTTTACGCGCAAACAGCTCCTGTTGCAGGGAGGTCATGGAGCGGGAGGGGCAATTGATCTTCATAAATGGCAAACGGGATTTTTTACTCTCTGCGTGAATCGCTTGAGCGACAAATTCCTTGCCCGTCCCCGGAGCACCCTGGATCAACATCGGATGGTTGTGGCGTGACGCTTCTTTTATTTTCTTTTTCACCTCGACCATGATTTGAAAACAATGTGGCAACTCCGGCTTGGAGCCGCCGTTGCGCTGTCCCTGGTCGACGCGGGTCTGCTTCAGTTTGAGGGCCTTGCCCACCGACTGAAGTAACTGGTCCAGTGAGAAGGGTTTCTCGATGAAATCGAACGCGCCCAGTTTGGTTGCTTTGACGGCGGTGTCGATGGTGCCGTGGCCCGACATGATCAGGACTTCGATTTCCGGGTGATAGGTCTTGATGGTTTTGAGCACCTCAATACCATCCATTCCGGGAAGCCAGATGTCGAGAAGTACCAGGTCCGGCGGATCCGATTGCACCTGCTCCAGAGCATCGAGTCCGTCATCGGCGGTGTCAATCTGATAACCTTCATCTTCCAGAATACCGTGGAGGGAACTGACGATGTTTTTTTCATCATCCACAATGAGGACGCGGGGTTTGGACAAGGATGGCTCCTTTGGGTGGAGGGTTCGCAGTGCGGTCCTGACCGGACGGGCAACAGGAAATAATTCGATTTGTTCGCCAAAGTTTCGGGAAACTTTAGGCCGTAAATTTGTTGCCCCACCGCAAGGTGGTCCTGACCGGACGGGCAACAGGATTCAAGAACGAGAGTAGCGGTTCTTGAACGTGACACATAAAAGCAACGAACTGCCATTCTGAGTGAAGCGAAGAATCTTGCCTTGGACCTTGCTTTTTGAGTTAGGCAAAGGTCTCCACCGCAAGGTGGTCCTTAATGTTCAGGGACAGGGCACCTTCACGAAGTCTAGATAATAAATCTTTTTTCCCTGGTTGAGGAAATTTTTTTCATATTTGGTGCGGGGCACGTCTTCTCGCTGGTTGGTGAAACCGGGGTCCGGGTGCAAATTGCGGAATCCCGGATCGGCGCCGATGACCTCGAGCATTTCCATAGCGTATTCTTCAAAGTCGGTGGCGAGACGCAGTCTGCCTTCGGGCATCAGTTTTTCCCAATAGGACCGGACCACTGGCGGTTTGATCAGGCGCCGCTTGTGGTGGCGCTTTTTCGGCCACGGATCCGGGAAGTTGATATAGATTTCAGAAAGCTCTGTCTCGCGCACCAGAAACGGTATTTTTTCTTTGGCATCGCCGTAAGCGATACGGATATTGGTCAGCCCGTAACGTGACAGCCGGGTGAACAGTCGCCGAATGCCTTTATGGTAAAAATCGATTCCAATAAAATTATTGTCCGGGTGCTGTACCGCCATGTCGAGCAGGAAACTGCCGGTGCCGAACCCGATTTCAAGCACCAGTGGCTGGTTGTCTCCAAATTGACTGGGCCAGTCCGGGTACTCCTCCGGGTCAAGGAAATAGGGGTTTTCATCGGCAATGGTTTCAAATTTCAAAAGAGGTTTTGACGACATGTTAACGCGGTTCTTTCCTTAGTTAAGTTAGCAGGGAGCGGGGCTGGTGTTTTTGAATAGTTGCCGGGAGCGGTTGTTTTTGTCAGCAATGTTTAAATGAGTTGGGGGCTATTAGGATTTATTCGGCGGATATTTCATGGATGGTGATCAGCAAGGTGACCTCAAAATAGTAAGTGTTGCCGCCGAAACTCATGGTGATTTCGTCGCCTTCTTTTTTCCCGACCATGCTTTTTCCGATGGGAGATGCCGGAGAGATTCGACCGGTATCCGGGTCGACTTCTTCCGGAAATACCAGGTGGTAGATTTTCTCTTCATCGTTATCCAGGTTTTTCAGATGCAGTTTGCTTCCGAGTCCTGCGCGGTCACGCGGCAGGCGGGCGACATCCAGTTGCATGACGTTGCTGATCCGGCCCTGCAATTGGGAAATGCGTGACTGGAGAAACATCTGCCGTTCTTTGGCGGCCTTGTATTCTGCATTTTCACTGAGGTCTCCCATGTCCGTGGCAGTTTTCAATGCCTTGGGAATGTCGACCTCAAGTTCACGCTTGGATTCCATCAACTCGCTTTCGAGCTTATCAAGAACTGGCAACCTCATACTTCATTCTCCATACCAGAGGATTTAATTATCAGGGTGTGGCAGTGCGATGACAAACGCCCCGTTGTGACCTTTCCTGCGCAGAATGTCCATACGATCCTGTGCCCGGTCGAATGCATTATAGGCCGTGGTCACCACCCGGTAAAGGGGCGGGCCCGATTGATTGACATTTATTACCTGTCCGTCACCAAGTTTCCTGGCCATCAGCCGAGCGTTATCGAGATTCTTGAAGACGCCGACCTGCACCGTGAACGCTTGTTTGTAATGGACCGGCGCGGGCTTCCCGCTGGAGGAGGCGGATGAAGCAGGCCTGAGCACAACGATCCGTACCGGCACGGTTCCGCTTTCTACCATGTCAAGCTGGAGTCCCGCCCCGTAACTGAGGTCGATGATCCTGGTTCCAACGAACGGTCCCCGGTCATTGATGCGTACCACAATCGAGCGGTTGTTGAGTTTGTTGGTCACCCGGACTTTCGTGTTGAACGGCAGGGTCTTGTGCGCCGCAGTCAGGGAATACATGTCGTACACCTCGCCGTTAGAAGTCTTTTTGCCATGAAATTTGGGACCGTACCAGGACGCGATTCCTTCGCGCGAATACCCCCCGGCATCTGCAACAGGATAATATGTTTTGCCATCCACCCGATAAGGAATGGATGTTTCCCCTGTATAATATGGGGCGGTTTTTGGAAAACTAGCTGAAGGTGCCGGGCGCGATGATTGAAATCCCTGCTCTTTAGAATAAGTGCTACAACCTCCGAGGCAGGAGGCGAACAATAAAAGTCCAAAAAGTAAGGAAAAGGAATATGATTTCATTAGGGAAAAGGGATTACGAGGAAGCCCGCCGCCAACGGGGATGAACTCGGGTTCAGGCTGTGGGCGTTGTCTTGAGTGCATTGTTGAGGACGATTAACCTTATAAAAATCAGGCTCTTAATTGACTTTCGTATGTTATCTTCTCTGTTTTCCAGGGTCAAATTAAAAAGGCCTGGGGGAAGCGGAAGGAAACTCATTGAATTATCTTGACCTAACCAGCTTAAGTACACCATACTAAACCCCGTTTTTGGCGTTGGCAGGGGAATAGCAGAGGCTGTAGAAGATACCCGATGCGCGATGAAATTTTAAACAGGATGGAGGAAAAGGGCAATATCCCGCCTTTGCCGGATATTTTAATTCGCCTCGAAGCTAAAATTGACGACCCGAGTGGCGAGCTTGATGATATTGCCCAACTGATTGAGACGGAGCCCGTTCTGGCGGGTCGTCTGCTGGCTTTGTCCAACAGCGTGTTCTTTGGTGCGGGACGGGAGAAAATCCTTTCGCTTAAAGGAGCCGTTCTTAGGTTGGGACTGAAACTGGTTCTTGACCTCGCCTATACGCTGGAGCTCCCCCGGATTTTTTCGGGTGCGGGTGCTTTCCAGCAGGATAAATTCTGGAAACATTCTCTAGCTGTTGGTGTGCTGTCGCGGCATATTGCAGGTTGCTGGGACTCTGAGAGACGGGTAGGGGAGCAGGCCTACCTCGCTGGCTTAATGCATGATATTGGGATATTGGTGTTTTATTTCCTGGTGCCTAAGGAATATAAAAAATTTCTGAGAGATAATAAGGAGAGGGAAATCCCTTTAGCGGTGCTGGAGCGGGAGGAATTTGGACTTTGCCATGCAGAATTGGGCTCAAAGTTTATCAAGAAATGGTGGCCACTCGATGCCGAGGTGGTTGAGGCCGTTGGTCGCCATCATCAAGTACTGGACCCTGATAAAGTTAAGGATATGGTGGTGGCCTCGGTTAACCTGAGCAACGCCATGGCCAACATCCACGATTGGAAAGTGGGACTGGGCACTCCCGGCGATGTGCTGAACAGGAAATTTCTGGTGGCAAAGGGAATGACGTTGGAAACTTACCAGCAGTTTGTGGAAGATGCCCGGCAGTCACTCAAGGCGGCGCAAAGTATTCTGGACGATTGATTCCTGAAATCAGGTAATTGTTCTTTCGGCAAGATCAGGGTAGGCTCTGTGAAGAGTTTAGCTTGGGGTTTACATTTTGGAGCCAGGCAAAGGTCTCTTCGGAAAAGAGGAAAAGCCGGGTGCGCCTCCAATATTTTTTGTCAGCCCTCCGCAGAGGAGCGGGAGGCAGTGCCAGAATACGAAACTTAGAATCGTTAGAGATTCTTTTTAAATATGAGTTGTTTTTAATATGAGTTGTTCTGAATTCAATGTGACATTCCGTGGCGTTCGCGGGTCCACGCCCACACCTCTGCTGGGTGCAGAAGTAGAAGAAAAACTGATGCACGCACTTGAGATCGCAACTCCTGATGATCTCAAAGACATCGCTTCTCGCAAAAATTTTTTCAATAATCTACCGGAACATCTAAAGAGCTGTTTCGGGGGGAACTCCTCCTGTGTTCAGGTCGATGTCGGTGGTCACCTCATCATTTTTGATGCAGGTACCGGTCTGCGAGTCCTGGGCCATGAACTGATGAAGCGTGAATTTGAAAATGGAAAAGGCGAGGGGCATATTTTTTTATCCCACACCCACTGGGATCACATAATGGGCATCCCGTTTTTTATCCCCTTCTACCGCAAAGGCAACAAGTTTTCGGTGTACGGGGTCCATCCCGATTTAAAAGAACGGCTGGTGGGTCAGCAAAGCCCGACATTTTTTCCCGTACCGTTCAGTTCCTTTGATGCAGATATTCAGGTGGTCGAGGTGACCGGGCAGGATTATGTGGACATTGGGCCGGCCCGGGTGACCTGGAAAGAAATGGCGCATCCCGGATCCAGCTATTCCTACCGCGTGGACTACGAAGGCCACTCGGTTGTTTATTCCACCGATGCCGAATACAAGCGGCTGGAACCGGAAGATCTTCAACCGACGGTGGATTTTTTTAAAGATGCCGACCTGCTGATTTTTGATTCCCAGTACACCTTTGTCGAAGGAATTGAAAAGGAAGACTGGGGCCACAGTTCCACTTTTATCGGCGTCGATTTAGCGCTGTCCGCCAATGTGAAACGTCTGTCCTTTTATCATCACGAACCCACTTACAGCGATATGAAGCTGATGAGCGTGATGGGGCAGACCAAAAAATATTTGAAAGCGATTGCACCGGACAATCGGCTGGAATTGATGATTTCGCATGAAGGCAGGACCATCGACCTGCTGGCGGAGTAGGGGGGAATAATTCCTTGCTCCAAAATCCAATACGTGATTCTGCATTTTTGGTTCAGGTCAAAATAAACTTCCTCCTGCCATTCTGAGTGACAGCGAAGAATCGTGCCTTTGCTTTTAATTTTTGAGTTAGGCAGACATCTCGTTTTTAAAGGGTATCCCCTTCAGGACTAGGGAAAGAAAAATCTCGCAAACTACCCGGAAAATTGCGCGTCGATTGGCGTTTTAGCGATGTGGTTGATGTAGTTGGTGATGGTTTTGATACCGATGATCGCGATGACTTCGTAAAGTTGCGCCCGTTCTATCCCGGTGGCTTCCACCTCGCTCAATTCCTGTGCGGAAAGAAACCCTCTCTTCTCCAAAATCAGTCGAGTTGCTTTTACCAGCGCAAGGTCCCGCTCCGAGGGTGGGTCAATATTGTTGATGATGCCGTGAATGGTTTCTGTTTCCACCCCGCTCATTTTGGCAATGGTTTTGTGCGCCGCCCGGCAGTACCCGCATTCATTTAAATGAGATACCGTGAGCATCACCACTTGCCGCTCCGCCTCAGTTAAAACAGAACCGCCCAAAGCGTCATATCCCTTCAAATAGCATTCCAATGTGGCCGGACTCTTCGACATTTCTTTAAGAACGTTTGGCACAAAACCAAATTTCTGACGGGCACCTTCGAGAAGGGATTCTGCCCTGGTTGGATCATTAGACATTCGATGGATTCTCCTGAATATTTGCCTGGGAGCAAATTAATATTGGGGGATTAGACAGCAGAGAAAGACCTGCTGGTAAGCTTTGTCGGGATGATTTTAAATTCCTTACAGATAGAAAAGCCTGGCCAAGATATTATGTCAAGGTGAGTATTGGTAGGTCGAAAATATTTTGGTGATCCCAAATTAGTTTGTTAGCATGTGGCTTGGATTTTATCCATTGAATCGATTTCAGGAGGAGGTATCCCTTGTCCAGTCAACTTGGTAGTTCGCGGCGGTTCCGGTTTGGCGCGTTAATTATTTCACTGTGCTCACTCCTGATGTTTTTCGCATCGCCAGTCTATTCAGACTGGGACGGCGATATTGACGACATCACCCAGGAGTTGGACCGCGATTTCAAGTTTGGTGGCAAGGAAGAAATTAAAGCCGAAAACCTGGAGCAGGCCAACACCCAACTTCGCGAAGATATTCAGATTGGACAAAGCGTATCCAACCTTTCTGGGACCTATACATTTCCGGTTCCATTTGGGCCTTTAATGGGGACAATCCTTGTTTTTCAATACCACATTTCAGAGCTTGGGAATTTCACAGCGACTGGTGCCGTCCCTGGGCTAAATACTTTTTCTTTTGTCTTGGCTGGAACCATTACCGGGAATTCGACTACTTTTAGAATTACCCGTATACAGGTTCCTGGTGCTCCAACAAACTTTGTTGCTTGCACCGAATCGGTTACAGTGACTGGAGTGATCTCCGGTTCTGGTGAGGCAGGCACGACCCATTCGTTTTCTCGAAAGGCCTTGTGTAGTGAGCCTCAGGGGCCTGCGGTGGTCCACACAAAACAATAATGCCAGTTTTGTTTGCAGGGTTATAGCATGACATTTCGGGGTGGAGACAATAAGCATGGCTCACATAAAAATCAGTTAAGGAAATCCAATTTTTTGGAAGCCAGATTTTCCTCTACGGACCCATCCAGATATTCTGCCCCGCCTGTTTTTTACACGGCAGAAGGCAGGCTCTCAATTCGTTATTTAGTTTCCGTGCGGCTAGAATCCGGCAACGGTTGTAATCCTTGTCCGCTCTTGCCGACCACTGACCATCTCCGTAACGCTTGCGCAACTCCCGCTTGCATTGGTTCTCCGCACTTTTCAGCTGCTGATCATTTCCCCTTCTGCAATTAATTTGACAGGTTTTGTAATCCTGCGTGACCAGGCCGGGCGATGGTGCCTGGGGTTCTGGTGGTGTCACGGAGAGGCCGGCAGAAAAAGACGGGACCGCAGGCTTTACCGGTGCCGTGAAGGAAGGTGTCGTGGTACTCGGATCAGTTTTTGCGGGAGCAGTGGAATGGGTAAGACTCTCCAGATCCGTTAGCGAATCATTTTTCTTCGCTGGTACCGGCGGAGGTTTCGGTGCCGTGATTTCAGAAAGGTCCGATACGGTAGCCCCACCCGGAATCCGCCACCAGGTGCTGGCGACGCATTCATGCTCGAAGCCGTAAAAATTCCGCCGCGTTTTTTCCGGAACAAAATTCATCGAAATGATCCCGTTCTTCTTCGTGAACTGGTTTTCCAGAGGCAGGCACACTCCGGTCTCGTTGGGAGTGAAAGGCCGCTCTTCGGTGACCGGTCCCTTGACCGTCCAGGAGCCTTTTTTGCAATGTTTCCATTGGCCTTTTTCTGAATAATGATAGCCGTCCGGCACCAGCGTGTTGGGCGGACCATCCGCAAGCAGGCAGGCTGACTGAGCAGTGGATGCCATGGCCCAGAATGTCAGGGTGAATAAAAACGGGGTGATGCGGTTTTTAGAAAACAAACGGGCCTCTACTTTCTGAAGGGGGCTTCCAGGGATTCGATATGTTTTGTTCCGGCAACTCGCGGACCCTTTAAACGCAAGGGGGTCTTCGTTAGCCGTGCGCCAGCACCTCACGGCCAGCAGTAATTTTTAAAGGTGCCCTGAATCAACAATTAAGTGTGAACGGGCTTCTTTCCAGTCGCTTTATTTTTTCTTTTTGCGCGTGCTTTTTTTCTTTTTCCAATCCAGCAACCAATGCTGGATCAGGCGGAGCGGCGCGGTGCCGTCGAATTTGCGACGTTTCATTTTTGGTGTTGCGTCGTATTGCAGTTTGGCGATAACCGCCGGTGCCACCGCTTCCTCGATGAGGCCGCCGCGCTGGGCGTGCTCAAGTTTTTTCGAGGCGCAGGCATCGCGGAACGCCACCATGTTACGGCAGTCGAGTGGACGATCATCATGAATGGTGCAACTTTCGTTATCATCAAGAAAAGGACAACGCTGGTTGATCACCATCTGGTACCAGTCAATTTTCTCAGGGTCGATTCCGGATTCCACTGCCTTTTTCACACGGTGCAGACTTTTCTCCGATCGCTCGACAAGCTCCATCAGGTCGAGCCCGTTTTTCCGAGCGGCATTGATCATGCCGTCCCATTCCATTTTAGTGATCATGACTCCGGTGTAACAGCAATGCGCACAACCCTCGCCGCAGGTGAGAGGCGGCATCTTTTTTTTGTAGGCGGCATCGAGAATTTTCCAGAGAGCCTGCAAGGGCGGGATGTGCTCCGCCTTGCCAAGGTCCTGTGCATTTTTTAAAAAAAGTTCGTAGGCGAACTGCAACTCACCCTCGGTGAACCGCGCCGTAATGTAATTGCGCAGGTCCTGGGCATCGGTCATGCCCATCAGGTAAACGCCGTTCTGGTCTGAAAATGCGGTTGAGGTCATATTATGATTTCGCTGGAGACGTCAGTTTTTTTCAAGGTTGATATGTTTATTATTGTTTATTCTTCGCAACGAATTTCATCTGTAGTTCGTAGATGAGTTGCCCCAGCAGTTTGTCTTCTTCCGCCGTCAGGTTGCCCTTGGATTTTTGATGCAACATGATCAGGATTTCGATGGTCTGCTGTACCGCTGGCAGGTTTTGTTCGATCTGACCGGTGGTCGGATCAGGCATGTCCCCCAAGTGATAAAACGCGGAGGAGGCCAGTGACATGACAAATGTGGAAAAGTCGATGCTGGGTGGCTGGCCTTCCTGATGTTCTTCTGCCTGCGTTTCCTGTTGCTGTTGTTTGGCGGTTTCTTTTTCCTGCTCGGTGTCGCTTTCCTGAATCTCGTCTTCCGATTGGTAGGCGGATCGTTTGTCTTTAATTACGAAGCCCGATTCCTCATTTTCCTCTTCTTCACTCATGGCCTGTCCTCTCCCCTGATTTCGGCTGAATCCCCGCGCACATCTCAAACAGTTTTCCACCCGAAACGAAAGGTTTCAGGTTAAACTGAGGCAAGGATATCAGGTTCTGTGGAAAGCTGTCAAAATATTGGGTAAGTTGTCGTAAAAAGTTCCTTGGTCTATTGCTGAAATTTTTATCATGAAAAACCGAATTTTCAGTCTGGCTCTGATGTCGCTCCTCCTTTTCCCGGCCTGCGCGACGGAGCAAATGGTTATCCGCATGGCATCCCCCTTGATGCTGGGGCAGATGGCCTCCATACACGAAGAAAGCGACCTTGAGCTTGCCGACCGGGCCATTCCGGCAGGCATTAAAATGATGGAAGGCCTGCTCAAATCCGATCCCGAAAATACGGAATTGCTACTGCCTCTGGCTGAGGGGCTGTGCGATTATGCGTTCAGTTTTATTGAAGATGAGAACCCGGAGCGTGCCTCGAAGTTGTATTTAAGGGGGCGTGCCTACGCCAGCCGTGCCCTCACCCTCCTCGGCGGGCCAACACAACTGTCTGAGCTCAGTCAGGAACAATTCAAGAACACGGTTGCCTCCATTCCCGACAACGCCATGCCGTCTTTATACTGGACGGGCCGATGCTGGGCGGGTTGGTTGATGCTCAATCTCGATGACCTGGAAGCTCTGGTGGCTATTTCAAAACTGGAAATCACCATGGATCGTGTTTTGAATTGGGACGCGACTTACGATTTTGCCGGGCCGCATATATTTTTTGGAGCCTTTTATGGATCCCGACCCAAATTGCTCGGCGGTAATCCGGAGAAATCGAAACATCATTTTGATCACGCGGTTCAATTGACCCACGGCAAATTTTTGATGGCCCAGTATTTATACGCCAGGTGGTACGCTGTGAGGATTCAGGATCGCGAACTGTTTGAAAGTCTGCTCAATACTGTGATTGAATCGCCAACGTCTGCCCTGCCTGAGCGCAGGCTCGCCAATGAAGTGGCCAGGGAAAAAGCCCAGGCCCTGCTTGAGGATGCTGATGTTTATTTTTAAGAGACCCTCCAAAATAAAAAAGTCAAAATCTTACAATATGGTGTGCATCCTGTGCGGCATACTGGCCACCATGTTAATGGCATTGGTCATGTCGACGTTGCCGGTGAGCGAGGCTCACGCAGGGAAGAAAACCATTATCAAATTTGCGACGCTGGCACCGGAAGGGTCATCGTGGATGAAGCAGATGCGTCGCCTGGAAAAAGAGGTCAAGAAGGCGACCGACGGTCGGGTTCGGTTCAAGTTTTATCCCGGCGGGGTGTCGGGGGATGAAAGAGACGTTATTCGCAAAATGCGCATCGGGCAGGTGCACGCGGCAGGGTTCACCGGAGTCGGACTCGGCGAAATATTACCGGAAGTGCGCGTTCTGGATTTACCCTTCCTTTTAAAAGACGATAAGGAAATGGTGCATTTGTATGAGCGGATGACGGATCATTTCTCTTCAGCGTTTGAGAAAAAGGGATACGTCCTGCTCGGCTGGGTGCCGGTGGGCTGGATTCATTTCTTCTCGAAGAAAGATGTAGGCACACTGGAAAGTTTGCGCCAGACCAAGGCCTGGATGTGGCAGGGTGACCCGCTGGTACAAGCGACTTACAAGGAACTGGGTATCAGCCCGCATCCATTATCGGTTACCGATGTGTTGATGGCGTTGCAAACCGGTATGGTGGAAACGGTGTATGCGTCTCCCATCGGGACGTTGGCTTTGCAGTGGTTCACCAAGGTGAACTACATGTCGCAAATTCGGATGGGGCATGCCAGCGGTGCGATTTTAATTTCCAAAAGGCAATTCAAAAAAATCCCGGATAAGTACAAAGAGACGCTGAAAAAAATCAGTAAAAAATATCTGGCAGAGCTGGTAAAAAAAATAAACGCGGATAATGATAAAGCCATTCAGGTGATGCAGAAAAATGGTTTGAACTTATCGTCGCCACCCAGCCCTTCAGAATTGAAACGACTGCATGCGATGGGTGAGAAAATTCAAAAACGTCTCACCGGTAAATTGTTTGATCAAAAACTGCTGGGCCAGGTGAAGGCCCACCTCGCGGAAATCCGCTGATATCCCCTAACAATCTTTTACATACTCCTTTGCCCAGTCGGCAAGAGCCTCGCGCGAAATCTTGGCGTTGTGCCGGATGTCTACTGGAAACGCACGGTGGAATAAAATATCCTGAATATTTTTTGTGTGATCGAATTCTTGCCCGGTCTCTAACAGTTCGCTGACCAGCGTCAGTCGTTTCTCAAGGTTCTCCGCCAAAGTAGGATCGTGTAACTCGGCGATGATCACCGGCTTTTTTATTGTTTCCGGGCCGATACCCACCAGCGCAGAACGTTTGACCGCCGGATGGCGATTGAATATCGCTTCGCAGGCGATGGTGTACAACGTCCCCTGACCGGTGATGACCCGCTGACTTTTGCGACCGAGAAACCAGACCCGCCCGGCATCATCGACATAACCGATGTCGCCCATGCGATGCAGAACGCGCCCATCGTGGTTGATCTTGGCGTGCTCGGTCCGGGATTTCAATTCGAAATATTCGTGCGTGACCCACGGCGCATCGACCACCAGTTCTCCCACTTCCCCTTGCGGTAACTCCAGACTGTCCTGCCATCGGGCCACCGGCCCATCATGCACTGGCATGATCCTTAACGTCAGGCCGGGCACCGGTTTACCGACGCAGATGCCAAGACCTTGTGTGGTTTTCTCCCAGGTGTCGCTGACGATGGTGCGGTGTTCAATATTGCAAACAGGCAGGGCTTCGGTAGCACCGTAAGGTGTGTAGACCTGCACATTTTCTTGCAGGACAGTGTCAAACCGTTCCAGCAGGGGGCCGGGTACCGGCGCACCGGCGATGAGGATGCATTTGAGGTGTGGCAGTTTGATTTTATTCTTTTGGCAATAGCGCGTCACTGTATCCCACAATGCAGGTGAGCCAAAACTGTTGACCACTTTAAATTGTTCAACAGCGCGGATGATGCTGGGCGGATGAACTTCGGCGGGGCGGGTCGGGTCCATATCAGGAATCACGCAGGTCATGCCGAGGGCCACACCGAACAGGGCGAACAGGGGGAAGGTCGGCAGGTCAACTTCCCCCGGCTCAATCTGGTAAAGCGTGCGTAGAATTTGCGTCTGCTGGAAAAACATGGCGTGGGTGTACACCACCCCCTTGGACGGGCCCGTACTACCGCTGGTGAACAGAATGGCCGCCGGATCATCGCCCTGCTTTTCTTCAGTAGAAAAATCTTTTCTGCCGGACTTTCTGACTTTGTTCAAGGTGGGGCCGCCCCACAGCCAGCGTGTGCCTACGGTGACTCGCTTCCGGACACTTTTGAATTGCTGGCGAAATACCAGACCGGCGGCGTGAGCCAGCGGAATTCCGATCAGCCCTTCCGGGCGAACATTTTCGATGCACTGCAAAACATTTTTTCTGCCGAGACCGGGATCGATCAGAACCGGCACCGCACCGATACGAAACAAGGCAAACGTCAGTGCGAGGAAATCAATGCCGGGCGGCACCATCAAAAGTACCCGGTGTCCCTTGAGAAATCCATAGCGCACCAGCCCGCCAGCCAGCCGGTTGGACTCTTCGTTGAGCTGGCGATATGTGATCGTGGTGGTGCCGCTGGCTCGCGGGACATGTATGGCAGGCAGGTCGGGCTGTGATTGCGCTAGAGCATCTAACAGTGACGCGATATTTTGCGAACTCATGCGGACCGTCCCGAAGAAATGCGGAGTGTTGCTATTGACCGCTCAAACATCGAGAGCGGATTTGACCAGAGGCAGAGACACTTTCTTTTTTTCCTGCAGGGATTTCGTATTGATTTTTTCAATCGCGCTTTTCAGCGACGGGTAGTCCCTTGGCAATCGTTGAATCAGGAAATTGACAACGCGTTCCGGCAATTCCAGGCCACGATCTTTTCCCAGCTTGAGCAGAACCGAGGTCAGCGCGTCTTCGCTCAGGATATCGAGGCCAACGGTCAGGCCCCACTGGAAGCGTGATTTCAGGTACGATTCGGTTTCCTTCAATTGGCCCGGTGGAAGCAGGCTGGTCAGCGCGAGGCGATCGCCGTTGTCTCGCAGGGTATTGTACACCTGATACAAAATTTCCTGAGCTTGTGGCATTCCGGTCAAACAATCGACATCATCCATCAAGAGCAACTGGTGGCGTGAAACCTCATCGGCCCACACCAGCCCCTGCTCAGGTGTGGTCGAATTTAATTTCTGGATCCACTCCTTGCAGGAAATATAAAGAGTGTCGCGCCCATGTTGCGACGCTTCGTTTCCCATAGCCATCAGCAGGTGGGTTTTGCCCGAGCCCGTCCCTCCGGAAATAAACAGGGATTGAAACGGCGCGTCAACATCACGCACCAGGCTTTTAGCTGAAGACAAGGCAAACGCGGAGGCGGTGGATTCGATAAAACTGTCGAAACTAAAAAGAGACTGGGCGGGGAACCGGAAAAGAAACTGAGCGTTGCCAGAATCACCGGAGGTGGAAGACGGACCCGCCATGGTTATTTGGGGCCGACGTTGATCTCGACGTGGGTTTTGCTGAAGGAAGGCTCCACCATGATCGTGCAAATCTGGCCCTCCTGTTCATAAACCATCACCGTGATTTTTTGTTCCATGATGCTGATAGACGACCATCCTTTGGTCACCATTTCATTGCGATAAAACTCGATCACCTCATCTTCATCGTTCCAGCCGGAGAGATGAAGTTTCCCCACCTTGACAGCACCACTGCCGGACTCATAGATGAAGGATTTATTGCGATCCAGATCGAACCCCGGCGGGATCGGAACATTGCCAAACCGGGTGGTGAGAGCGACGGGACTCTGAGTCCCTTCTTCTCCCGGTGGCGGTTGGACCGGTTCCATAAGTGCGCATGCCGAAAGATTCCCGGCGAGCAGAGCAATGAGAAAGATTCGAAATTTTTGAGATCGGTAGATTTTCATGAGGAGACCGTAAGAGATTTGCCCACATAGACCAGACCCAGGCCGAGGATCATGACGACGAGGCCGATGGTTCTGAGGGTGGAGTTGGGAAGTTCTTTAACTTTGCTGAGCCATTCTTTGTACTGGTTGGGGAAGCAGAAAAAAGGGAATCCCTCGAAGAGCATCATCAAACCCGCGGCGGTGAGGAAGAATGCCATGCTTCAAAAATCCAGTTGGAGGGAGTCTGTCTGCAAACGGATGGACCTGTCGGGCAGAACCATAGTTGCGAATGGGGCACTGAATCAGGCGTTGGCTTGATATTTACTACCGAAGGCCTGACTCGATTATCTGCAATCCGGTTTCGGTAGTCAATGGGGAAATCCTCACAGCCGGACCCTGAACATCACGCCATCCACCCAGGGCGGCGAGAGATACGGGCGGGATTCGCCGTTAATCAGGCTGAAAAGACCGGACAAAACGGTGTTGTTAATTGCGAAAGCACCATTATATAATAAGTTATTGGACGTTCACGTCAAAGGCGTTTGGTCGCAGGAGGCGGCCTTCCCTGCGGCAGGGTGAAAAGAGGGTTTGCTCATAGCTTTGCTCGCCGGGCGAATGTTTTTTTTATGATCTGATTCTTGACGGGATTGAAGGAGGCCTCTCATCTAAACGAATTTGTAAGAGCCCTGAAATCCGTTGGTACAATTATAAGGTTCACTTATCCCTAATCTGCTTCTGCAAAAGAAAGGTTTCTCCATGACAGGCCTCAAAAGTAAATGGTGTGTTTCACTTCTTCTGGCAATTTTATTGTGTTTCCCCGTTAGCCAGGGTTCCGGAATATTAACGGGTGCGCTGTTGGAAGAAGCCTCGGCTCTGACCGCAGAAAATATGGCATTAGGGAGCAATATTTTTGTCGATATCGCCAAGAAGCAGAATCCGGCGGTGGTCAATATCAGCGTGAAAGCTAAAGGTCCGGAACCTACGGTGCGTGCTCCGGCTCCCAAGCGTCCCAGGCCCAACCCGAACCCGAATGCTCCGCGAGGACAGGACCCGTTCCGTGATTTTTATGACCGTTTTTTTGGCGAACGGGAGAACAACAATCGACCGAAGCGCGGCATGGGTTCCGGATTTATCATTGACGAAAAGGGGCACATTCTCACCAATTATCACGTCGTTGACGGTGCGGATGAGATCATCGTCTCTGTGACGATGGGGGATGAAGAAAAAGAAATCAACGCCACGCTGATCGGGCACGATTCCAAAACCGATATTGCCCTCATCAAGCTGGTGCCGGACAAAAAAAATCCGCTGACGTTTCATCATCTGAATTTTGGCAACTCCGACAAGCTGGAAGTGGGCGAGTGGGTGATGGCCATCGGTAATCCGTTTGGCCTGAGTCATACGGTAACGGTGGGCGTTGTCAGTGCCAAAAACCGGACCATCGGTGCCGGACCCTATGACGAATACATTCAGACCGATGCTTCAATCAACCCCGGCAACAGCGGCGGTCCTTTGATCAACATCAAGGGTGAAGTCATCGGAATCAACACTGCCATTATCTCGGGCAACACTGGCGGCAATGTCGGCATCGGTTTTGCCATCCCGATCAATGTCGCCAAAGGGATCCTCGATGACCTGCGCGAAAAAGGCACTGTCACCCGTGGCTGGCTGGGTGTCATGATTCAAAAGATCACACCAGAGCTTGCGGATTCCTTCAAGCTCAAGGACGATAACGGAGCGTTGGTGGGTGACGTTATCCCTGATGGTCCCGCAGATAAATCGGGGATCAAACGGGGCGACGTGATCGTCCGTTTCAACAATCAGAATGTTAAAGAAATGGAAGAGTTGCCAAAAATTGTAGCCAATACGAAACCGGGCAAGGCCGTTCCTGTTGAAGTGATCCGTGACGGAAAAACCGAAACGATTCAGGTCACCATCGCTGTACTGAAAGACACCCAAACCAGGGTGGCCTCTTTGCCACGCGACCAGTTGGGGATGGAAGTGCAGGACATCACCGATGAACTGGCGAAATCATTGAAGCTGGATACCACCGAAGGTGTTCTGGTGTCCAATGTCGTCCAGGGTAAATCCGCAGGAGAAGCGGGCCTCAGGCGCGGTGATGTGATTACTGAGATCAATCGCAAGCCGGTGCGTCACATTAGCGATTACCGCAGTCAGACGACCAGCCTCAGTGAAGGTGATACCGCCTTGATGCTGATCCGGCGTGGCGGTTCGACGATTTACATTGCGGTTAAAATCAAGTAAGTATTCCAACCTGTTGTTGAAAATAACCCGGCGGACTTTGGTCCGCCGGGAATTTCCCATTGTATTTTTCATGCTCAACAATCCCCTCATGAGGATGCCTGCCCTTTTGTTTGTCGCAGGGTTCGCCTTGTCCAGCACCTTTGCTGTTGCTGATGTAATGGACAATCGGCGCACCCCTGTGGTGCGTGCGGCGGCGGCATCTGGACCTGCCGTGGTCAATATTTTTACCGAGGAAGCTCCACGCAGAAAACAAAATCCGTTTCGCCGTTTTTTTGGCGATTCTTTTTTCCGCCAGTTTTTCGGAAACACACCCAACCAACGAAAATCAAAAAGACGCAGTCTCGGCTCCGGGGTCCTGATCAATTCCAAAGGATATATCCTCACCAACGAGCATGTCATTGCTCAGGCGGTTCGTATTCAGGTCATCTTGCTAGACAACCGTGAGTTTGAAGCACAGTTGATCGGGGCGGATGCCCGGTCCGATCTTGCGGTGATCAAAATTGATTCGAAAAAGCCGTTGCCTTATGTCGAGATGGGTCGCTCGGATGATCTGATGATCGGCGAAACGGTGGTCGCGATTGGCAATCCCTTCGGCTTGAATCATACGGTGACGCAGGGGATCATCAGCGCCCTGCATCGCACAGTGCGGGCCAACCGGGATCAAGTCTACAGCGACTTTATCCAGGTCGATGCGTCCATCAACCCCGGCAACAGCGGCGGTCCCCTGCTCAATATCAACGGTTCCCTGATCGGGATCAACACCGCGATTTATCAGGATGCCGAGGGCATCGGCTTCGCCATCCCCATTGATACCGCCCGCCGGATTGTGAACGATCTGATCGAGTACGGTGCGGTGCGTCGCGGCTGGCTTGGCGTATCCGTGCAAGATCTAACGCCGGATCTGGTGCGCTACTTCAAGCTGGAACGCAGTGGTGGTGTGCTGGTCACGCGGGTGGTGCCGCAAGGCCCGGCCAGTAAAGCCGGCATCCGGCAGGGAGATATTCTCACCTCCATCGGCAGTCATAAAGTCATCAACAAGTCGGACTATTTTCAGGCGTTGTCTTCTTATACGATTGATGATGTTTTTAACCTGAGCGCGTTGCGCGATGGTGCGGGTAAAAAATTTCGTATGCGGTTGACCACGATTCCCAAAAGCTACGCACGGGAATTTGCCCGGCAATGGCTCGGCGTTCGCGTGAGCCCGGTCGACCTTTCAGCGCGCAAGCGTTACCGGCTGTCGGCAGAGGAGGGCGTGGTCATCGTCAACGTTTCCCCCAACGGAGTGTGCGGGCGGGTGGGCATCCAGCCGGGTGACGTTATTCGCCGGGTCAACCGGGATAATATTCGCAACCGCGCCGACTATGAAAAAGCCATCATGGAAGCAGGCAAGCTGAGCAGTGTCGTTCTGCTGGTCCAGCGTGGACGCTCCGGTTATTATGTGACTCTCGAACCCTGACCCTCGCCTGGAAAATGGACCCTGCCGATTTAAAACAGATCGAACGCTTGAGCGATTTGATTCGCCACCACGAGCATCTTTACTACGCCCTCGATCGTCCTGAAATCAGTGACCGCGAATACGATCGCCTGATAAAAAACCTGGAAACACTGGAAGCGCGCCATCCCGAGGGGATTCTTCCTGATTCTCCGACCCAGCGTGTTGGCGGTAAGGCAGACGACAAGTTCCCACCCATCACTCATCGCCAGGCCATGCTCAGCCTGGACAATACTTACAGCCTCGAAGAATTGAAGGCGTTTCACCAGCGCGTGCTCAAAGGACTTGAAGTCGATGAGGTGGAATACGTTGCTGAACCAAAAATCGATGGACTCGGCGTTGCTCTCATCTACGAAGACGGTAGCTTTATGAAAGGTGCTACGCGCGGTGATGGCAAGACGGGCGAAGACATCACGGCTAATTTAAAAACCATCCGTTCGATACCACTGCGATTAAAATTGGAGAAATTTTCCAAAGGAATTTTTGAAGTGCGCGGTGAGGTTTACATGGACCGCGAAGCGTTCTGGGAACTGAATGCAGGTCGTGAAAAAAATGGTGACCCGCCTTTTGCCAACCCGCGCAACGCCGCCGCTGGTACGGTGCGCCTGCTCGATCCTTCGATCACGGCAACTCGCCCGCTTGATATCTGGGTATATAGTCTGGGGCATTGCGATGAGCCTGTCCCCGAAACACATTTTGAGTCGCTGGAACTGATCCGTGCTTTGGGGTTTCGGGTCAATCCCGAGACCTGCTTGTGTAAAACTTTCGACGATGTTTTTGAACAGGTCGAAACCTGGAAATCGAAAAGATCGGATATGGCTTACGACGTGGATGGTCTGGTCTTTAAATTGAATTCTCTTAAATCGCAGGCGCAGTTGGGTCGCACTGCCAAACACCCGCGCTGGGCGGTGGCCTATAAATTTGAAGCGGAGCAGGCAGAAACCCGGGTGCTCGATATCGTGGTGCAGGTGGGACGCACAGGTGCCATTACCCCGGTGGCGGAACTTGAGCCGGTGTTGTTGTCAGGCAGTACGGTCAGGCGCGCGACCCTGCACAACGAAGATGAGATTGCCCGGCTGGATGTGAGAGTCGGCGACCGTGTGCAGATTGAAAAAGCAGGGGAGATCATCCCCAAGGTGATTGCGGTTTTGGATAAAGATAAAAATCGAGGCAACCCGGTTTTTACGATGCCGACGCGTTGCCCTGAATGTAAGACCAAACTCAGGCGGGAAGAAGGTGAAGCAGTCCTGCGTTGCGAAAATTTTAACTGTCCGGGGCAACTGAAGGAACGCCTGCTTCATTTTGGTTCGCGCAATGCGATGGATATCGATCATCTGGGAGACGCTGTGGTGGCGCAGTTGATCGGGCAATGCGAAGTGAAACGTTTTTCCGATCTTTACAACTTGAAACTGGAACAGGTCCAAAACCTTGAACGACTGGGAGAGAAGTCCGGAGAAAACTTATTGTCCGCCATTGAGAAAAGTAAACATGCCGGTCTGCCGCGCTTTATTTTTGGATTGGGCATCCGTCATGTGGGCCAGCGCGTCGCGCAGGTATTGGCCTTAACTTTTGGTTCGATGGAGAAACTGGCAACAGCAACGCCGGAGGAACTGCAAGCGGTGGAGGAGATCGGCCCCAAAATTGCGCAAAGCCTGGCAGAATTTTTTCTAAGGGAAGACAATCGGAATGAAGTGAAGCGGCTTGCTGAATTCGGGGTGAAGCCAACTGAAGAGATGAAAAATATTGCGGGGCGATTGTCCGGCAAGCAGTTGGTGTTGACAGGGACGCTGACGACCATGACCCGCGAGGAAGCCAAACAAAAAATACAACAGGCAGGAGGCCGTGTCACTTCATCAGTTTCTGCCAAAACCGATTATGTGGTGACCGGAGCCGATCCGGGATCGAAGGCTAAAAAGGCGGACAAGTTGGGTGTGCCGCTGATAAATGAGGACGAGCTACTGGCCCTGCTGAAAGATTCACTTGAAGAATAATTTTCCGGTGGTTGCGAAAGAAATCCCGCTTCTTTAAATCAGCAGGTATTTTTCCCCCATGGAGCCTCAGTGAGACTGGCCCCTTGGAGAAAGAGTGTTAAATGTAAGGAGGGGGGCGCGATCAAATCAGGTGACTCTGCGGGGGGGTCTGCCGGAACGATTTTTTCTGGCAGAGGAACCGCTGGAGCGACCTCTTCCCTGAGAACCACGGGGTCCGCCGGAAGAATTGGAATTTCCTGGGCGTCGACCTCTGTTTTCCCTCGGACCGCTGAAGCGTTTGCGCGGTGGGGCTTTCGGGGTGCCTTCTTTTTCATCAATGAACATATTTTCTTCCGGCCATTCAACCGGAATGGGATGCTCCAGGGCTTCTTCAATACGCTCCAGGTTAAGCGCATAATCCTCGCAGGCCAGGCTGATGGCATCGCCTTTTGCTCCGGCCCGTGCGGTGCGACCGATCCTGTGAATATAATCTTCTGAATCCTGCGGTAGATCGTAGTTGATGACGTGAGTGACACCGTCAATATGAAGACCGCGTGATGCCACATCGGTGGCGATCATGATAGGCAACTCTCCGGTGGTGAATTTTTCCAGCATGGAGATGCGCTTGCGTTGAGGCAGGTCGCCGCTGATCACCCCGGCCGGATAATCGTTGTAGTTGAGTTTTAACTCCAGTTTTTCTGCTTCCCATTTGGTGTTGGTGAAAATCAGGATTTTGTCGCCACTTTCCTGCTTCAGAATTCCCAGTAGAAGACGAAATTTCTCATGACTGCCCACGTGGTACAGCCACTGCTTGACCTGGTCGACGACTTTCTTTTCCGGATTGATTTTGATTGGAACCGGGTCGTTCATATGTTCGTAGCACAATTCCATGACCCGGAAATTGAGCGTTGCCGAATACAGCATCGACAGTCGTTCATTATATTTTGTGGTGTTCCTCAGGATGTAGCGAATGTCGGAAATGAAGCCCATATCGAACATGCGGTCAGCTTCGTCTATGACCAGCACTTCAACCGACTTCAGGCTGAATAATTTTTGTTTGTAAAAATCAATCAGTCTTCCCGGTGTGACGATCAATACATCGATCCCTTCCTGAATCTGGCGTTTCTGTTTTTCGTAATCCATGCCACCGAAAATACAGAGGACTTTGAGCTCGCAATATTTTCCAAGCATGACCGCATCAATTTCAATTTGACGCGCCAGTTCACGCGTCGGGGCGATCACCAGGGCGCGTGGTGCGATCTTGCCACGGTCTTTTTCTTCGGAACGGGGCTTGCTTAATAGTTGAGTGAATATGGCGATTAGAAACGCCGCAGTTTTTCCGGTTCCCGTTTGAGCTTGCCCGGCGACATCTTTTCCTTCAAGTGTTATGGGAAGTGTCTGTGCCTGGATGGGGGTGCATTCGGTAAATCCGGCTTCCTTGATTCCCTGCATCAGGGAGTCGGGCAGGGGAAGCGACTCAAACTTTAATGAATCCAATGTGGAACTCCAGACTGACAGGCAGGAACTAAAAGGGTTATCTGCATGGTGGGTGAATAAAATACGATCTTAACACCTTAATGTACCAAAGGCACCTTTAAAAATCCCGTTTGACCCTGCCCCTCGCGGCCCACAAATACTTTAGATCAAAACAGGCATCCCTGTCGGGTTCACACTCATGGTATTTTTATTGATGAAAAAGTTCTGGAAATGTTCCGGCAATGTCTTGTTGCTCTCGGCATTTTTCTTGACACAAGACCTGCCCAAATGGTTCAATGGCGGCCTGTTTCAAACCTGCTTTTCAGCATGATGTGGCCCATTTTCCCTAACTGAATTCAGCATGTTTTTTTCGACAAGGTGTCTTGCCCGTAAGGCGAATGTGAATTGTTGCTGGTGGTCATTCAGGTATTGGGGAACTGCACAGGCTTGCACGAATTGAGGAGCGTCTTTGTAGAAAACGTTCGGCGGTGAGTGGCTGAACAGATTTGAAAAGCTGGAATTTTGAGAGTTCTTTTGGAAAGGTTTAACAGTCAGTGATAAAGCACGATGTTTTGATTGTAGGGGCGGGTCTTGCTGGAATGAGAGCGGCCATAGAATGTTGCGAAGACCTCAGCGTGGGTCTTTTAACGAAAGTGTATCCCTCGCGCTCCCATTCCGGGGCGGCGCAGGGGGGCATTGCCGCGGCTCTCGGGAATTCGGAAGATGATTCCTGGGAAGAGCATATGTTCGATACCATCAAAGGTGGCGACTACCTGAACGATCAGGACGCGGTAGAGGAATATGTCAAAGCGGCTCCCAGAATTATCTATGAACTGGAACATTTTGGCTGTGTGTTTTCCAGAATGGCGGATGGCAGGATAGCCCAGCGTTCTTTTGGCGGGCACTCCAAACCGCGCGCCTGCTTTTCAGCCGACCGTACCGGTCACGCTATCCTGCACGCCTTGCACGAACAGTTAATGAAGCGTGGCAAAGAAATCCGGATTTATAACGAGTGGTATTTGCACTCCCTGATTGTTGAAGAAGACCAGTGTCACGGCGTAGTGGTGAGCAACGTCAAGACTGGCGAAGTCGAAATCATTCAAGCCAAGTCTGTGATCTTTGCCACCGGCGGTTACGGGCGGGTATTTAAAATCACCACCAATGCCTACGCCAGCACGGCGGACGGTGCCATCGCCGCATTCAACGCAGGTGTTCCCCTCGAAGACCCCGAGTTTGTTCAGTTTCATCCTTCGGGCTTGTATCGTCAGGGCATCTTGTTTTCCGAGGCGGCACGAGGCGAAGGCGGGTACCTTCTCAATGGAAAAGGCGAACGGTTTATGGAAGCCTATGCCCCCGCACGTATGGAACTGGCACCGCGTGATATCGTGTCCCGCGCCGAGCAGAGCGAAATCGATGCGGGGCGTGGCTGGAATGGTGAAGGCTGTATTGCGCTCGACCTGCGTCATCTTGGAGAAGCGCGGATCATGGAACGATTGCCGCAGATCAGGCAATTGGGAATCGATTTTATTGGCGTGGACTGTATCAAGGCTCCGTTGCCCATTCAGCCTTCGGCACATTACTCCATGGGAGGGATTCCGACCGATATGTTCGGGCAGGTGATTCTCAATAAGGACAAGGCACCGCTTAAAGGTTTCTTCGCCGCCGGAGAATGCGCCTGTGTTTCTGTTCATGGCGGCAACCGGTTGGGAACCAACTCCTTGCTGGATGCCACGGTTTTTGGAGAGCGGACGGGTAAGTCTGCCGCTGAGCATGCACGTTCCGTCGGGTTCGGGCAGATTAATGAAGGCCGCGAAAAAGCCGGAGTGCTCAAACAGATCGAAGAGATTTTCCAGCGGACAGGAACAGAAAGCTACAATGACATCCGCAACACCATGAAAGATACCATGATGGAGCAGTGTGGCGTTTTTCGTGATTCAGGAAAACTGAACGAATGTCTGAAACAAATCAAATTGCTACAGGAAAAATTTAAAAAAGGCAAAGTGACGGACAAGGGCAAGGTCTTCAATACCGAATTATTTGAAATTATTGAATTAGGCAATATGCTCAAGATGGCGGAAATCATAACCGTTGGCGCATTGAACCGTGAGGAAAGCCGAGGCGGACATTACCGCACGGACTTCCCGAAACGGGATGACGACAAGTTCCTGAATCATACACTGGTCCACAAAGACGGCGATCAATTGAAGCTTGATAAGAAGCCGGTAGTCATCACCAAGTATCCACCAAAAGAAAGGACCTATTGATGACGACCTTTCGCATCAAACGGTTCAATCCGGAAAAACAGCCGGACCCCTATTGGGAAGAGATTGATTATGATATCCCCGATGGGGCCACCTTGCTGGACTGTCTGAACGATATCAAATGGACCATGGATGGCACTCTCAGTTACCGCATGTCCTGCCGCAGTGCGATTTGTGGTTCCTGCGGAATGAAAGCCAATGGTCATGCCCTGCTGGCTTGCCAGCGTCAGGCGGAACACTTGATAAAGGAGGGCACGGACTCCATTACCATTGAACCGATGGGCAATATGCCGGTAGTCAAGGATCTTGTGGTGGACATGGAGCCGTTCTGGGACAAGGTCAATCAGGTGAAACCTTTTCTTAAGGAAGAGGGGGAACGCCCTGAAAAAGAACGCAGGCAAAGTCCGGCGGAGTTCAAACTCATCGACGATGCCTCCACCTGCATCATGTGCGGTTGTTGCTATTCGGACTGCAACACGCTGGAAGTCGATAAAAATTTTCTGGGTCCGGCCGCTTTGGCCAAGGCGCAGAGGTTCGTGCAGGATTCCCGCGACACGGCAACGAATGAGCGCATCCGGGAATTGAGTGAGTCTGGCGGTATCTGGGATTGCACGCATTGCGCGGAATGCGTTGAGCGTTGCCCCAAACCGGCGAAACCGATGGACCGCATCAAGGAAATGATGGGGGTGGCGATTGAAGAAGGTGTCACCAACAACAACGGTGCCCGGCACGCCCTGTCCTTTGTGAAATCTGTTAAACACAGCGGTCGGGTTAACGAAAATACCCTGCCGCTCGAATCGATGGGGTACTTTAACGTGAAAGGATTGATGGAACTGGTTCCGGTAGGCTTGCGCATGTTGCTGAAGGGAAAGATTCCTCCGATCATTCATAAAAATATAGACGATGTAGAAGACGTCCGTAGAATATTCCGGGAGTTGGGAGAATGAAGTTCGCGTTGTTTACAGGCTGTGTGGCCAAGGGGGCCACTCGAGAACTGATGATGTCCACCATCAAGGTGGCAGAGGGACTCGATATAGAATTTGTCGAAATGAAAAGTGCCGCTTGTTGCGGGGCCGGTGTCATTCAGGAAAAAAATCCCCTGCTGACAGATGCCGTTAACGCGCGTAGTTTTGCCATCGCTGAAGAACAAAACCTCGACCTCGTTACCATCTGTTCTACTTGCCAGGGAAATTTAAAAAAGTCTGAACAGAAAATAGAGTGCAACGAAGAATATAAAGACAAGATCAACCATGTGCTCAAAGACGGCGGTCACCAGTTCGAAGGCGGTCGCATTCAGATCCAGCATTTTGCCAATATTTTGCTCACTGACGAAGCCAAAAAACGTTTGAAGGAAAAAGTGGTCCGACCCCTCACCGGCCTCAAGACGGCGGCGTTTTACGGCTGTTACATTTTACGACCTTCAGAGTTTTCGCCCTTTGACAAGCCGGATGACCCAACGGAGCTGGAAGAGATTTTTGAAATCTGCGGTGCCACTCCGGTGGATTACGAAAGCCGTACCAAGTGTTGCGGGTTTCCTATTATCATGATGAACAAAAAAGCTTCACTTGATATGGCAGGCAATGCCTTGGCGGATGCGGTCGATTCCGGTGCCGATGTTATTGTGACCGGCTGTCCGCTGTGTCATCTCAATCTGGATTCCTATCAACCTGAAGCCGAAGCCCTGCGCAAACGAGATGCCACGATCCCGATTTTGCATCTACCGCAATTGGTCGGGCTGGCACTCGGTTATTCTCCCCGTGAATTGGGCATGGATTCCCATATTGTAACGCCCTCCGTCCTCGAAAAAATTATCGGACCAGCTCCTGCCGGTTCCTCTCACCATTAAATAAACTGGTTTCGGCAAAATCCCCATCCCTTTACACCACCGCTCTCAGCCCTGTTAAATAAAAATATGTGCCCGTGTTTGTCGCTCTAACCTTTGAGGTGTGACTAGCGGACAGCCTTCGATTGATCTTGGCCCATACGAACTATTAATTTCCGTGGTTGGGTGGGGAACCGTTTTGGACAAAATGTGAAAAACGTCTGTAGTTGTAATAGCGATAAGATATCGTGGGTGGCTCTAAATTGAAAATTTTTTAAGCGGTGGTTTTTCAATGATTTTCTGCCAAATTTTTCCTTGATTTCAATGACTTAGGATAAAAATAACTCGACAACAGGTTTTAATTATTCCTATAATTGCTCAGCTTTGAAAACGGTGGGAATTCTTATAAAAAGGAGAGGCTTTATGTTTCGGAGACTATTATCCATAATTTTTGTATTGATGCTCTTGGCAACCTCAGGCCAGGCATTCGCTTCTGGCGGTAGTTGGGGTGGTGGCAGTCATAGTAGTGGCGGTAGCCACGGTGATGATGATGATGGACATGGCGGTGGTAGCCACGGTGATGATGATGACGATGGACATGGTGGTGGCGGCGGCGGAGGCGGCGGCGGAGGCGGTTGTACCCCTCACAGCAGTAATGGAAGCGGTCATGGCGGCGGCGGTGGCAGTGGCGGTGGCGGTGGTCACGGTGGTGGTCATGGTTGTCATCAAGGACCCCCAGGTCCCGCAGGCCCAGCAGGTCCCGCAGGTCCCGCAGGTGCTGATGGTGCGGTAGGCGCAACTGGTCCTATTGGTGCTACTGGTCCGGCAGGTGCTGATGGCGCGGTAGGTGCTACTGGTGCAACTGGAGCCGCAGGCCCAGCAGGTCCTATTGGTGCTACTGGTCCCGCAGGTGCTGATGGCGCGGTAGGTGCTGTTGGTGCAACTGGAGCCGCAGGTCCGGCAGGTCCGATTGGTGCGACTGGTCCCGCAGGTGCTGATGGCGCGGTAGGTCCTATTGGTGCTACAGGCCCTGCAGGTGCTGAAGGTCCACAAGGTGTTGGTTTGGACGGCATTCGCTGGACGAACATTCCTCCAACTGATTTCGTTGCCGCTAATCCAGGTGGAGTTCTCTTCACGACTCTTGCCAGTGTGTTCAATGCTGAATTTGATGTGGTAGAGGCGATCCTGGGTCCCTTCAATATTCCGCACGGATCGGCCGTCAAGACATTCAAGGTTCATGTTCTCAATGACCTGGCTGTCCCGATGGAGTATCGACTTTGGAAATATGAGCCTGCAACGTTTACCTTTACGTTATTGGCATCTATTTCCAGTAGTGCCTCTGGTGCATTGAGTACGCTCGTTGCTGGAAGTCCTGTTGTCGATAATGAACTGAATTCCTATCAGGTCGAAATTGTTCCTTCGGTCCCTGGGATTGGTGTTCCGGGTGAAGGATTTGAGATCAATCTGGCAACCCTGGCTTACGAGTTTCCTGGAGCAGTGACTCCTCCAGCGCCTTAGAAGTTGGAAGCTGGTAAGCCATCCGGTTATGTTTTTTATCCGGATTAAATTGCAAGTATCGAGGCAGGTCCCTGATTTTCGGGGCCTGCCTTTTTACTTTCTGGAATCGTTTTCTGGCCCATAGATTTGCCCCCTCCTGTCTGCCCTGCTAGACTGCCTGCCCGATGAACCCTCCCACAACAAATTCCCGGCATTCCCTGATTTTTCTGATTGCCGGGGCAACCGTATTTCTACTACTACTGGTCATGCCGGTCCCGGAGGGACTAACAGTCCCGGCACGCAACATGATGGCGGTGGCGGCGCTGATGGCAATCTGGTGGCTGGGAGAAGCCGTGCCCATACCGGTTACCGCATTACTCCCTCTTGCGCTTTACCCTCTCCTTGGAATCCTGCCCAGCAGTAAAGTCGGTCCCTTTTACGGACACCATTTAATTTTTCTTTACCTCGGTGGATTCATGATAGGGCTGGCCATGCAACGCACCGGTTTGCATCGTCGCTTTGCTCTGACCGTGATCCATTGGATGGGGGTGGGATTAAAACAGTTACTGTTTGGGTTTATGGTGGTCTGTGCTTTTCTTTCCATGTGGATTTCAAATACGGCGACGACTCTGCTTCTGCTTCCGGTGGCGATGGCTGTGGTGCGGCAGGTGGCGGAGGGTGCGGTCATTGAAGGCAAGAATGAAGAGGAGGCGCGGGACATTGTTGTCTCCGGGTTTGGCCTCGTCCTGATGCTGGGTCTGGCCTATTCCGCAAGTATCGGCGGGGTCGGCACCTTGATTGGTACGCCGCCGAATATTATTTTTGCGGGATTTTGGAAACAGCAGTTTCCCGGTCAGGAGGAAATTTCTTTTCTATCCTGGATGATGATCGCCCTGCCGCTGGTGGTGGTGTTTCTTCCCGTTGTCTGGTGGGTCCTGTGCCGGTTAGTATCTCCTTTTCCACTGGACCGGATTCAAACCTCCGGCAAGGCATCTCAAATTTTGCAGACGGAAATCCAATCGATGGGAACCATGAGTCGGGCCGAAAAATTTGTTGCCGTGGTATTTACAACCACGGCGTTCCTTTGGATATTTCGCAAGCCGATCAGCCTTGGGCCTGTTTCACTTCCGGGATGGTCCACACTATTGCCCTGGCCCAACTTTCCACATGATGCCACTGTAGCCATCGGTATGGGACTGCTATTGATGATCGTGCCACTCAATCTGTTCAATCGCCGAGGAAAAACTTCAGGTGAGGCGAGTCGAAACTTGCAAGTAGCCCTGGATTGGGAAACATTTTTGCGCGGAGTGCCGTGGGGTATTCTGTTGTTGTTCGGAGGTGGATTTGCGTTGGCGGGTGGTTTTCGTGCGACGGGTCTTGATGTGTGGATCGGCACTCATCTTGCCGGTGTGCAGGACTTGCCGCTGTGGATGGTGGTGTTTGGTTTGTGCCTGGGGCTCACCTTTTTGACCGAACTGACCTCCAACACGGCGACCGCAACGATGATCCTGCCGGTGATCGCATCCACCGCCCAGGCCGCCGGGATCGAGCCCTTGATGTTACTGGTCCCGGCAACACTGTCTGTTTCCTGCGCGTTTATGATGCCGGTGGCAACGCCACCCAACGCTATTGTGTTCAGTAGTGGCTGGGTGACGATTCCTCAGATGGCACGGACCGGGTTGGCACTCAATTTCCTGGGGGCGATTTTCATCACCCTCATCACGCTTCTGTTGGTTCCGAGGATCCTGCTCTAGGCCGTGGCGCAGTTGATCCGGATCGTGGTGCACTGGTGGATCCCGACCGTGGCGCACTGGATCCAGAACGGAACGTTTCCTGATGAGGCTGGGTCGGTGTCCGGCGGGCCCGTGTCAGGCAGGAGGGACAGTAACAGTTTTCTGCTCCACGGGTCAGGTGAACCAGCCCATGGATCACGCCACCCTCTTCATCAAAATTGTAAATAAGTTGATCCAGCAACATGGTGTTGGCGCGCTGGTATCTGCGATAAATGGCATACGAAACAAGATGCGCCAGGTCCAGCAGACGGGTGCCATTCTGATCGGCGAAGGCCGGAGCGTCCGCGAAATTTTTGACCTGTCCGAAACGCGTGTTCTGGTTTCTGTAATCGGTGATGAACGGTGCCAGCGTTTGTTCGTACTTGGAGCGTTCAAAAATGATGAGTCCGCGCTGGGTATTATCCTGAGCGTGCAATCGTTTGAGGAACAGGTCGAACCGGTTGCAGATTTCTTCAAAGGCACGGGCTACCGGATCCGGAGCAAAGTCCTTGTCGACAGCAACACCGAATAGAACCAGATCGGGCTGTGATGTGATTTCGCAAAGGTCGGCAAGAACCGCGAGTCTCTGATCCGTTGGCATGGAATGCCAAGGATCGTATTTATGAGAATTGATCGCTTGCGCTCTCAGGCTTATTTTGTAGTCGGGGCCAAACAGGTTTTCTGTTAAATCATCAACTGCCTCATTCACCCAATATACTTTTCTTTCAAACAGGGCGACACCGCCCAGCACAAAGTAATCATCGTTATTATCGAGTGGGTTTCCTGACTGATCTACATAGAGCAAATACATTAGAAGATACCTCTTGAAAAGAACAAAAAAAAATAGCCGGGCGAGGCTAATGCCTCAACAGACCACGGAGAACGTAGCCTTACCCAGCCGAAAAATGAGTATAGCACCATCGCGGGGTCCTTACTAATTATAATCAACCCGCGACTCTAAAATTTCAAGAGGTGGTCCAGCGTAATTTTGGTTTTCGTGCCGCCGCCGCTTCATCAGGCCGGGAGACTTTCGACTTGAGGGGACGGCGTGCAAATTCGCCCGGTTCGGAACGGGCTAAGCCGGCAATGGTTTTCATGGTGGCGATGAATTGATCCAGCGTTTCTTTGGATTCCGATTCGGTGGGTTCAATCATCAAGGCCCCCTTGACGATCAGGGGGAAATAAATCGTCGGTGGGTGATAGCCAAAGTCGATCAACGTTTTCGCGATGTCAGTTGTTTTTACGTCACTTTTTAATTGCTCACGATCATTGAACACGACTTCGTGCAGACTGGGGCCGGGATAGGGCAGATGAAAATGATCCTTCAATTCCGCCTTGATATAGTTTGCGTTGAGTACCGCCATTTCACTGATCCGGCGAATACCGCCCGGGCCAAGTGAGCGGATATAGGTGTAGGCGCGCACAAGCATCCCGAAGTTGCCAAAAAAGTTTTTAACCTTGCCGATGCTTTGAGGACGATCGCGATTGATACGAAATCCCCCTTCAAATTTTTCAATGACAGGTGTCGGTAAAAAAGGCTCGAATATTTTTTTTGCACCGACGGGTCCTGCACCCGGTCCACCACCTCCATGTGGAGTGGAGAATGTTTTATGTAGATTAAAGTGGAGCAGGTCAATGCCCATGTCGCCGATGCGCGTGATGCCCATCAATGCGTTCAGGTTGGCACCATCGCCGTAAACCAGTCCGCCTCTTTTATGAACGATCTCTGTGATTTTTAAAATGTCCTGTTCAAACATGCCGAGGGTGTTGGGATTGGTCAGCATGATGGCGGCGGTGTCTTCGTCCATCAGTCGATCAATCTGCGCCGGGTCGATCAGGCCCTGGTCGTTGGATGGAATCTGCACAACATGGTAACCGCACAGGGCAGAGCTTGCGGGATTGGTGCCGTGGGCAGAATCTGGCATCAGTATTTTCTTGCGCGGGTTGCCCTTGGATAAAAGGTAAGCGTGAATCAGCAGGATGCCTGTCATCTCGCCCTGGGCACCCGCCGCCGGTTGCAGGGTGACGTGATCCATCCCGCTGATTTCTTTCAAAAACTCCTGCAGTTCAAACATGAGTTGAAGACTGCCCTGCGATTTTGTTTCTGGTGTGTGAGGATGATGCTCGGCGAAACCGGACAGTCGGACCATGTCTTCGTTAAGTTTTGGGTTGTACTTCATGGTGCACGATCCCAGCGGATAAAAGTTGGCGTCCACACTGAAGTTCCATTGTGACAGTCGGGTGAAATGGCGAACCACATCCAGCTCCGACAACTCCGGCATGCCTTCAATCTCTTCCCGTATTTCATCAGGAGGTAGAAGATGGTTTATCTCTGTGCCGGGATGAGGCGATTGGCTAAGGGAATACCCCTTGCGACCGGGCGACCCTAGTTCAAACAATAAAGGTTCTTCGATGACGATTCCCTGAGCGGCTGTTGGAGTTTGGGGAGCGTTGGACACAGAGTGTTTCCTTTCAGGATGATTCGTTTGAAGGTGACGGATTCCAGGGCCTGGCTTCATCGATCAGTAAAATGGGGATGTCATCTCTGACGGGGAAAATCACAGCGCATTGCTGGCAAATCAAACCGTCTTCTTTTTCTGTTGCGACCAGGTCTCCCTTGCATTGGGGACAGGCAAGCATTTCGATCAGCTCTTTATCAAGCGGCATGGTGATTTCCTTTTCGGGTCAGGATGTTGAGGCATCAGCAGTCAATTGCAGACGTCGGCGGACCGTTTTCAAGACATTGTCAACCTCGACGGCCTGCATACACTCGGTTTGTGTCGGGCAGGTGCGTTTAAAACAGAAACTGCAATCCTGCGGTTTGACCACCACCTCATGGATAAGCCCATACGGGCCATTTCTTGCGGGATCGGTCGGGCCGTAAATCGAAACGGTTGGCACGGTCAGGGCGGCGCACAAATGGAGCGGTCCGGTATCGCCGCTGATGAACAGCCGCAGATTTTGATACAACGCCAGCGCATGTTGCAGGGAGGCGGTTTCCGGTGCAAGCGTGAAAGGTTCTTTCATCAGGCGACCAATAGCCTCGGCCCGGTCCCGGTCCTGTGGCCCCCAGGTTAAAAGAACGGGTGCGTCAAATTCGCGATGGATGTGATCCGCTAATTCTGCGAAGCGTTCCAGCGGCCAGGCTTTGGTCGGATAACCCACCCCGGCATGGAGGGCGACCGGTCTTGCTGATTCCTGAGGTAACACCGAGGCCAGTTGTTCTTCAATATATTGACGGGCTTCCTTACAGGTTTCCAGCTTGAAGCGAGGCTCCTCGGCGGGCAGACCCAGCGGTTTCAGCACGACCAGGTTTTTGTCGATGATATGAGGAATATGGCGGGTGCCGGGGGCTTTCATATTGGTGGCCCAGGCACTCAGTTGTTCGCGGCAATCCCTTCTTTGGAATCCCAGACGTTTGGGCGAACCGGAAAAACCGGTGATGAAGGAACTTTTTATGAGGCCCTGCAGATCGATGACCAGATCGTAGCGATTCCTGCGGATGGTCTGGATCAGTTGCCAGGCTTCTTTAAGGCTTGCAGGGGTCCAGCGGCGTCGCCATTTTTGCGTTTGCACCTCGATAATTTCGTCAAGGTCCGGATGCGTTTCCAGGAAATCGCTGAATTTGGATTCTACCGCCCAGGCGATGTGCGCCTTGGGAAAATGTTTTCTTAAGGCGCAGAGAACTGGCAGAGCATGAGCGATGTCACCGAGGGAACTCAGCTTGACGATGAGGATTTTTTCGGGCGATGGGTGCATGTCTGGGGCTGGAGAGAGGGCCAGAAAAAGGGTAAAATTTTCTGGTGAAAATAGAATCCAAAATATCCCATTACTATACCACAGACCGCTCCACCGAGAATGTCCGTGGGATAATGCATGCCGAGATAAACCCTGGAAAATGAGACCAGGCCGGCGAGAGTGAACGTCAGGGGAGCGGTGTTTCGATTGAAAAGAGCGATCAGGGTCGCCAGAGTGAAGCTGTTGCTGGCATGGTTGGAAGGGAAGGAAAAGCTGTTGGAGCAATTATAGATAGGGTGCGGTAACTCGAGTGCCTGACAGGGCCGGATACGTTCAAAGAATTCTTTGAGAATAGAGTGGCTGATGAAATCATTCAAACCGACAGCAACAGCAATGGCCAGCAGAATGGGCCAGGACTTCTTGCCCTTCTTGACAAACAGGAAGGTGAGGGCCATAGCCCCTGGCGCGATCCATGACCGTGACTCGGTGATGAAGATCATGAACGCATCCAGCATTCGGCTTTGCAAATGCTGATCGATCCAGTAGAATACCGGCACTTCCCAACCTTGAATGATGAATCCCCTCCCACATAAAGACAGTCAACGAACAATCTGGATTTTATGGGGACGGTGTTTGGGAGTCAATCGGTTTCGCTCACTGTATCCCAACTTGCTGTCCTGATGAATCGATCAAACTCAAATGCCGTGATCCTGTTTGCCCGCCAACCCGTGCCGGGACAGGTGAAAACACGGTTACAATCTGAATGGCCTGCTGATACCGTTTGTCGGATCTATGAGGCTTTTCTTGAAGATGCCCGTTTGCAATTGCTGGCTCTTGAGAAAACGGATTGTTTCGTATCGATCCAGTCCAACTTTGGGAAAGATTACTTCGAGCCTTTCGCCGCTGGTGGGTTTCGGTTGATCGAGCAGGTGGGTGAAGACCTTGGGCAACGCCTGCAACAGGCTTTTGCCGGACGGTTTGAGGAAGGCTATGAGCGGGTGGTCATCATCGGGTCGGACAGTCCTACCTTGCCGGTCGATTACATTCAGCAGGCACTGCAATCCGCAACAGACCTGGTGCTGGGTCCCAGCACCGACGGCGGTTACTATCTGATTGGCATGGCGGGTCAGGTGACAGATGTTTTCGCGGGTATTGACTGGGGCACCGATCGGGTGCTGGCATTGACCCTTGAAAAAGTGAAGCAGTCGAGGGCCTCTCTATCCCTGCTTCCTCCCTGGTACGATGTTGACACCCCGGATGATTTGCGTTTTCTTGAAACACACCTCGGGCTCATGGTCGAGGCTAGGCTCGAGGGCGGTGTCACCACCCGCAAAGTGATCGAAGAACTTAACCTGTAGACAGATGACGAAATGAGAATTCTAAAATACTCAGACACGGATTTTTTAACAACGATAGAGCAGTTGGTCAACCGCTGTGAAGTGGATTTTGGTGAGCAGGACCAGGCGGTGCGTGACATTATCTCTGCCGTTAAGGCGGAAGGCGATGAAGCTCTTCTGCGCTACACCAATCAGTTCGACCGCACTTCGTTTGCCATTAGTGACATTGAAGTTCAGCGCGAAGAAATCGAACAGGCTTATCAGGTTGTTAAGCCTGAAGAGTTGCAGGCGTTAAAGCTTGCGGCAAGCCGGATACAGAGTTTTCATGAAAAGCAAAAGCAGGAATCATGGAATTATAAAGATGGAGACACCGGCCTGGGGCAGATGATAAGGCCTCTCGCGGTGGCAGGGCTTTATGTGCCGGGCGGCAAGGCGGCTTACCCTTCGTCCGTTTTGATGAACGCTATTCCGGCACGGGTCGCCGGAGTGGGAACTCTCATCATGTGTTCGCCAACGCCGGATGAACGGACCAGTGCCTATTCTCTTGTGGCGGCAGATCTTGCCGGAGTGGATCGGATTTTCAAGGTCGGTGGCGCCCAGGCGATTGCCGCGATGGCTTTTGGGACTCACACCGTTCCGCAGGTCGACAAGATTGTGGGGCCGGGGAATATCTATGTGGCTCTTGCCAAGCGCATGGTGTTTGGGCGGGTGGACATCGATATGATCGCCGGGCCCAGCGAAATCCTGGTGCTGGCGGATGACACGGCCCGACCGGATTTTATCGCCGCTGACTTGTTGTCGCAGGCGGAACACGATGAGGAGGCGGTGCCGCTATTAGTCACGCCATCAGAGGAAATAGCCAGGGCGGTTCACAGTGAGCTGGAACGCCAGAAGAAAAATTTAAAACGACAGGAAATCATCGAGCAGTCTCTGACCAATAGATGTCTGTTGATCGTGACCCAGTCTCTTGAGCAGGCGGTTGATCTTGCCAACAGGATCGCGCCGGAACATCTGGAGCTTGCTGTTGAGGAGCCGCGAGTGCTCCTGCCTGAAATTCATAATGCTGGTGCCATTTTTCTTGGGCATTACACGCCAGAGGCCATCGGCGATTATCTGGCGGGCCCCAACCATGTGCTTCCCACCAGCGGGACAGCGCGGTTTTCTTCGCCTCTTGGCGTCTATGACTTCGTCAAGAAAACCAGTTTGATAGAATGCACGGCTCAATCACTTGCCGAACTGGGACCAGCGAGCGAAACTCTGGCGCTGATGGAAGAACTGGATGCCCATGCCCGGGCCGTGACGATCCGCCTTGAAGGGCTAAAATCCTGAAAAGGCGTTTTAAAGCCTTGGTTTGCAAATTTTCTTGACAAGGTCAGGGGGGCATGATAAATATCGGCGGATTGGGTGTGAAAGCCCGGTGCGAGGGGTAAGCCCTTGCGTTTAAAAAGCTTAATGAAATCAATTCGTTAGAGGGTGTATCGTCTGTTTTTCCAAAGTGTTATTTGGATAGCGGAGGGTGGGACTTGTCCTTGCGGGTTGGTTTTTGGTGCGCAGAAATTGTTTTTACTTTAGTGAGTGTTCACAAAATTTTGAATAAAAATTGGTTAAAACCCAGGAATTTTAAGATCTTACCTTTAAGGAGGTCAGACAATGTTTAGTACGAAATTTAAAAAGCTCCAGGCATTGCCTTTCGCCATGTTTCTGGCGTTGACTGTATTTGCGGTCAATGGCTTGATGGCGGATGTTGCGAGTGCTAAGGAGGTCTTTGCGGAACAGGCTTTTGCGGAACAGGCGTTCGCGAAAGAGGTTCTGGCAGAGGAAGGTGCTGAAGGCGAAGGCGAAGGCGAGCCGGCTATCGAATGGAGCCAGGACGTTTTCTATAAAGACTGGGAGGGTAATCCTCTGAAAGGTCCGGTAAGTGGGGCTCCCGCGCCGGATCTTGGTCCGAATGACTATAACAAATACGATTTCGCGCCGAGCCGGATTCTGCTGTGGGTTGCCAATCAGCAGCATCTTTACTTTGGTAGTTTCGTGCTGGCGGTTCCGATCTTCTGTATGTTGATCGAGTTTATCGGAATCCGCACCAAGGAAAGCGATCCTGTGTTGTCCGAGAAGTATGATCGGCTGGCACATGATCTGATGAAGATTTCGCTGACGGCTTACTCTTGGACTGCGATCCTCGGGGGTGTTCTGCTTTTTACCTTCATTACGCTGTTTCCTGGGTTCTTTAAATACATGGCGGGTATCTTCCGCCCGGTAATGCACGTCTATGCTCTCATGTTCCTGGCTGAAAGTGGCGTTCTCTACGTTTACTACTATGGTTGGGATCGAATGAAAGACGATCAATTCCTGAAATGGATTCATTGTTCGCTGTCGGTTCTGTTGAATCTCATTGGTACGGTTCTGATGTATCTGGCGAATTCCTGGGCGACCTTCATGCAGGCACCGGGTGGAATTGATGAGCAAGGGCGTTTTCTCGGAAATATCTGGCACGTGATTCACTCGACATTGTGGAACCCGGTGGGGGTGCATCGCATCCTGGGTAACATCGTGTTCGGTGGTGGTATTGTTGGTGCCTACGCGGCCTACCATTACTTGAGTGCCAAAACGCCTGAAGAAAAAGCGCATTACGACTGGGTTTGTTATATCGCGATGTTCATCGCTATCTTTGGTCTGATTCCCCTGCCGTTTGCAGGGTATTGGCTGATGAAGGAAGTGTATGCATTCCGTCAGCAGATGGGGATTACGCTTATGGGCGGTATCATGGCGTGGCTCTTCATTATTCAGGCGGTTATGATCGGGCTGCTGTTCTTCGGGGCCAATTCGTATCTGCATAACTCGATGGCGAGGGTGCGCGGTTCGCACCGGTACATGAAGTATTGTAAATACATGGTGCTCGTCCTGATCGTATGTTTTACGGCCTGGATGACACCTCATACCATCGTGATGACGCCTGCGGAATTGAAAGCGATGGGGGGTGCTCAGCATCCGGTAGTCGGTCACTTTGGGGTGATGTCGGCCAAGAACACGGCTGTGAACCTCATGATAACGACCACGATTTTCTGTTTCCTTCTGTATCAGAGGGCGAATAAGAAGATTACAGTCAAGTGGGCCTACATCGGAAACTGCTGGCTCACCGCCATCTTTGTGGGTGCCGCATGTAACATCGTTTACCTGGGTGTGTATGGTTACTTCCTGCCAGCCAACCAGCGTGTTGGTCTGTCGGTGCCGCAGGTAACCACAACCCTCACTACCCTGTTCGCCGGTACGGCGATCAACATCTCCATGTTCAAGGATTCAGAGTCCTATGGTGATATTGAATGGGGGACTCAATCACGGGTTGGAACGTACGCCATTTTCCTTCTGGCTATTTCCTTCACCTGGCTGATGGGTCTCATGGGTTACATCCGCTCTGCCGTCCGTCTGTTCTGGCATGTCACCGAGGTATTGCGTGACAATGGTCCGGACGCTTACACCCTGACTATCGGTGAGGCAGGCAAAATGTTGACATTTAACGCCCTGTTTGTCTGGGTGCAGTTTGGGATTGTCTTCTGGGTCGGTAGTCTGACCGGTAAGAAGAAAGTTGAGAGTGCCGCTCCTCAAGGAGTTCCGGTGCCTGCTCAGCAACAGCAGTAGGGACTTACTGATCCATTAGCTTTTGGCTTATCTAGAGAGGAGATAGAGGAATGCTTCCAGAGCAACAGGACATATTGTGGACATTCGTTACCTTGTTATTCACGGTGTTCTCAATCTTGGTTTTTATTAACGTGATTAAGAACTGCCGGGCGCGTCCGGGGGTGAATGCTCAGAAATGGGGGATCGTATTCGGTGCTTTCATTTTGTTGAGTTTGTATCAAACCAACGAGATGTTTAGCCTGAATCAGCAGGAGCAGTTGGGGTATGTGGGAAATCAGGTGCTGACAGTGTTTTTCATTCTGTTGACTTGGGGGATATTCTTCAAGGGAGAGAATATTGAAAGTCAGTCGCCTCCGCTAATCAGAGTGGCTTTCTTCTATTCCACCATTTCCATTCTGCTTGCCGGGTACACCAACTGGTTGCCTCAGCAGCGGTCAGATCCTCCACCCAAAGCGGTTGCGTTTACCGGTGAGGTGACGATGGAGGAGTACGCCGATATGGGGAAGGTGATCGTTTTCGGTGCGAAACAGGTTGCTGGTCAGAAGTCGATCGGGAAGGGGCAGTGCCCACTGTGTCATACGTTTGATCCGGGTGACAACATTGGTCGATGTCCGAATCTGTTTGGTGTTGAAGAGCGCAGTCATACCCGCATCAAGGAAGACCGTTACCTGAACAGTCCGATCGCTATTGGCGAGAAGGATGGCCCCTCCGGGATTATCAAGGGTAAACCTGATGAGATACCGGAAGAGTATCGACGTGATGGGTCTCCGGACCTGATCGGTGAGGATTACCTGCGGGAATCCCTCATGTGCCCTTCCTGTTATGTGGTGGTTTCCTACGGTAAGGCCGGTGATACGGTTAGTCCCATGCCGCTCATCCATAAGCCGCCGATCAGCTTGAGTAAGTTTGAGTTGAATTCGGTCATCACCTGGTTGCAGGCGAAAGACACGCCAGGGGAATTTTCCAAGGTAACGGTGCCATTGCCTTCTCCGGATGATACGGCCTCGGAAGAGCCAGCAGTTGATGGCGGAGAAGCTCCGATCTTTGCAACTGGAACCGAAACTCCTGAGGAAATCGTCAATTTGATGGGTTGTCCGCTGTGCCACACCATTCCTGGTGTTGAGGGTGCGGTGGGTGAGCTGGGTCCAAAGTTGCATGAAAAAATCAACGCTCCAAATCGTATTAAAGATGCTCGTTATGAAGGGTCGGCTAAAACCACCCAGGAATATGTTCGAGAATCCATCCTCAACCCCAGTGCTTATGTGGTGATGAATGAGGAGGAGGGCGAACTGTTTCCGGATGGTGTCATGCCAGCCGACTTTGGTAGCAAGTTGTCTATTAATGCGTTGAATAAACTAGTGGAATTCATTAGTAATACTGAAGAATCAGGCTCCTAGGTTAAGGAGAAGGACGAAATGAACAAAACTTTGTTAAGTTTCATCGTTACAGTAGGTGTTGCGGTCGCGCTCCATTTCGGGGTTAAGCCTATGTTCCTTGAAGGGGAGCCCACCATGTTTATTAACCGATACGCCTTCTTTCTCTTGTTGGTGTTTTCGGTTGTTGGGATCAACCTGATTCTCCGGTTGTCGCCGGTCATGACCATGAAGGCGGCTTATATCTGGGGGCTGGGGTTCTATTTTTACAATCCCTATCAGGCCGGTACCATTCTGACTCCGCCGATTCCGTGGACGCTGTTCATCACTTACATGATGCTGTGGACCATCGGGACGTTCCTGTATATCTCTCAGGACAGAGACACGTTTGCAGAGTTCAGAGGCCCCATCGTGAAGACGGTCACGGGCGAGTATAAAATTGCCCGCTATATTGTATTTGCACTCCTGCCAGTGATGGTAGGTTGGGGAACTTACAATTTCATCTATCCTTCGTATCCTGAGCCGGTTGAGTTGCGTACGGTACATCCCGCACCACCTGCAACCACCAAGGTGCACGGGAAAACATACGCGCTGGAAGGATTGCAAAACCCTTTCCGCGTGGATGAGCAGGACAATTACTATGAAGGTGGTACCCAGCTTCCGGTTGAGGGTAAGTTTCCCTTTATTGATGCGGAATCGGTTGAATACATTAAGTATGTGACCGAGGGTGGAACCGTCTTCTTTCAGAATTGTCATTATTGTCATGGCGACCAATTGAACGGCCTTGGGATGTTCTCCCATGTGTTCAACCCGACCCCGGCGAACTTTGTCGACCCGGGAACTATCGCCATGCTCCGAGAATCATTCCTGTTCTGGCGGGTGTCAAAAGGTGGTCCTGGACTGCCCAATGAGTCCACCCCCTGGTCTTCTGCGATGCCCCCTTGGGAAGAGCATTTGACAACGGAACAAATCTGGAAAGTCGTCCTGTTTGAATACTGGTACACAGGATGGCATCCGCGTACTTTCGATGAAGAATCATCATCTGGTGGTGAAGAAGGTGGCGGCGGTCATTAACCTGAACTTTAACTCTGTTACCAATTCAAATAGGGACCTAAAGAGGCAATCATGACAATTAACAAAAAATCATTCAAACCGGTTCTTGGTTTCCTGGGGATGGCATTGATGCTGATCCTTCCCTCGATAGTTCTGGCGGGAGTGCCAGAGCCTATCCAGAAGGATAAACTTGAACACGGTAAAAAGGTTTACTTCAAAAGGTGTGTCTGGTGTCACGGGGTTGAAGGTGGCGGTGATGGTCCCTCAGCGGATCGTCTGTTCACTCGGCCGCGTAACTTCATCCAGGGAACTTTCAAGATTCGCTGGACGGACTCCGGTCAGTTACCGCGTGACATTGATCTGGAGACCACCATCAAGAACGGCCTTCCTGGATCGGCGATGCCGGCTTGGGGCGAAGTTCTTTCCGATACCGACATCAAAGCAGTTGTCCAGTTCGTCAAGTCTCTGGTGCAGGATCGTGATTTCGTGGACGAAGATGAGGATATGGACCTGATGGATTTCGGTGGTCATCAAAACGGTGCCAATCCCTGGGGTTCTGTTGGACCGTATTACCTCGGCATTCCTGACGAAGCGATCACGGCTGGTAAAGACATCTTTATCAAAAACAAATGTTTCGAGTGTCACGGTGGTGAAGGCCGCGGCGATGGTAACCCGACCATGAAAGATGATTGGGGATTTCCTATCGTTGCCGCAGACTGGCAACAGTGCTGGAATTTCCGGGGCAGTCGTCGTGATGCATTCGATCCTTTCAACATTGTTCGGACGATCTCCACCGGAATCAACGGCACTCCAATGCCTAACTTCCGTGAAAAGATCACCCCTGAAGAACGTTGGAAACTCGCGGCATTCGTTAATTCACTTTGTCCCAGGAAGAAAATTGATCCCTTGGTCAACAAGCCGATCACTGACTTCCTGATTAAATCCAAGTACACCAAAGGCCCGGTTGTCCCCAACATGGATGATGCCATGTGGCAGGCACCTGAGTCTGACAATCGCCTTCCAGGGCTGGAACGCTCAGAGGAATACGTCACAAATGGTGGCGATCAATACTGGCATTACATCGCTATGGGTGGTCAGATTACCCGTGGTGAGCGAAACTTCAAACCTAAAGTAGATAACCTCTGGGTTATGTCCCGCTGGTCTGAAGAGGAAAATGCCATCTACTACCTGGTGGAATTCCACAACCGCTTCCTGTCCACTGATCCAGAATTTCCTGACGGAATTGCCATGCAATGGCCGGGGCAGTTGGAAGATCTGTTTGGCGCGGAAAAGCCTTATTTCATCTATGGCGATTCCAAGAAGCCGGTTGATGTCTGGAAAGCCAACTTCATGGTCAAAGACTACAATCCAACCAACGCACCAAAAGCTGAAGGTTATGATCTTGATGTCAGTGTGCAGGAGTTGGTCGGGCTTGGCTTTGATGCGGTTTCTGAGAAAGAAACACCGGGTGGTGTTGAAATTGTTCAGTCCAAGTTCCATCAGGGTCGCGTTAAGGTGATGTTCAAACGCTCTCTGACAACTGAAAACCCGGACAAGACGGACGTACAGATTCCGGTAGCCACATACATACCGGTTTCTTTCTTCCAGTGGTCGGGTTGGGACAAGGAGCACGATGAGCACATGGCGATCTCCACATGGGTTTACACCATTCTGGAGCCAGCTCTGCCAGCATCTCTGAACTACATGCCTCCTATCATGGCAGTTGCCTTCTTTGGTTTTCAAATGTGGCTGGTTCGCATGACCAAGCGTACCCGTCAGATGGTGAAAGATGGCACTTGGAAGTAGTAAATGAAAGTAAAATGAAGTGACTTTCTAAGTCATTACATATAGAAAGGCCCGCCTGAAAAGGCGGGCCTTTTTTTTATGTTTTTTTAAAGATTTTAATTGATTGTGGTTTTGAACCGGTCGAGAGGTTTGAATAACTCAAAAATCAAAGTCCAAGGCGAGATTCTTCGTCACCCTTCGGGTTCCTCAGAATGACATGCGGAGGTTCTTGGTGTTAAGAGGCTGTCCTCTCCTGATCCTAATGGCATTGCAAAGCCTCAAAGTGTCCTGAGCCTCTGTCGAAACGAGTGGGAGCTAGCATCTTGTGTCACTGCCGCCCTTCGACAAGCTCAGGGTGACAGTGAAAAAGCTAAAATAAAAGCTCCCCATGGCGAGGCGAGATTAGGAGCTTGTCTTGGACCTGTCGAAGGACGGACGCTCAGAATGACAGTGCGTTAATTTTATTTGTCACCCTGAGCTGATAGCCTGTCCTGAGCTTGTCGAAGGAAAGGGGGAGGTGCACCGCGCAACGGTTGGCGGTTCGGAGTTCCATCAGATATTCCCTCTTTAAAAGAGGGACGCGAAGCAGGGTGATTTGAACACCGTCTTTAAGTTGAAACTTCTTTAAGAACCCAGTATCTGATTGCGCAACACTTCCAAAATCCCCATGGTCTTTTAGTGTTGAACTTTTGGTTTCAGGGATTGCAGTTTGTCGGCGGCTGTCTTGTCCATAGGATCCATCTCCAGAATCTTTTCGAGCTCACGGATCGCTTCTTTTTTCCGGTCAGATTTTAAATAGATTTCGTGTAATTTCCAATGAAGGGAGAGAAAATCGACCCCCCGCGTTCTGGCCGTGTTAAAGGTTTGTTCGGCTTTTTCATATTGTTTGAGACCAAACAGGCTGTTGCCCAGATTGAAATGGGCGATAGCGAATTCCGGATTGAGATCGATCGCGCGTCTTAAATGCGGGACAGCCTGCTCGAAACGTGTGACCTTGTTCAGTGCCGCTCCCAGGTTGGACAACCCTTGCACAAAATTCGGATAGACCATCAAAGCTTGTTTAAAATAATCGATGGCTTTTTCAGTTTGCCCTTTGCGGAAATACTGTCCTCCCAGGTTGGACAGGGCCTCCGGGAATTTTGGATTGGCCTTCACTAATTTTTCATATTCCGCGATAGCCCGGTCGGTCTGTCCCAATCCACGAAACGCTACAGCAAGGTCGTAGCGTGCTGGCAGGAACGATGCATCCTGCGCCAGGGCCTGCTGGTAAAGTCGCATGGCCTTTTCGGAATCCCCCAGCGCGTACAGTGCAAAATTGCCCTGGTAGTAGAGAGCTTCGGCAGAGGATTTGTCCTCTTTCCGCAGTTGAGCAAATGTTTTGGGTGATGACGGTTTCAGGTGTGGCTTAACGTATTCGATGGGGAGGGCGAGGTTGATCGATCGGCCTTCAAGCGTGGCCATTCCAACCACCTTATGGTCCTTATCCAGCAGAGGCCCACCGCTGAAGCCTGGATCGAACGGAGTGCTGGTGTAGATAAAGGAAAAATCCGGCAGGGCCTGCGGCAGAACGTCGAGGACAAATCCGTGCGTCTGTACCAGAGGGCCGATGAGTCCTTTTTCTTCTTTATGGACACCTTGCGAAGGAAACCCCAGGGCCGTGGTGTAATCGTATTCTTTAAGGGAGGAGCTGTCACCGATTTCCAGGGTTGAATAAAACCCCTTCTCCAGTTGCAGGATGGCCCAGTCCTGACGGCGATTGAGCGCGGTGACTCCCTGAGTGGTGACGCGTCGTCCATTCTGGAAAACCGCTTCTACCGTTTCTGCGTCCAGAATGACGTGATAATTGGTGATGAGCAAGCCGGTGGGCTCGGCAACAAATCCGGTGCCGGTACCGATGATCTTGCCGCCGGAATCTTTGGCGATGAGCAGAGCCAACGCGCCTTTGTTGATTTCAAAAGCCTGCACTCCAGTGAGGAGCTGAGCCCAGATCAGAGATGGGAGCGCAAGAAACCAAAAAGCCCGGCCTAAATTGGAATGCAATTCCCGCTTCATCAAGCCTCCTTTAACTTGTGGATCATTAGAATGGGGTCTTTAGATTGTATAAGAGGGGCCGCCGGGAATACAACTGAATTCAGGTGCCGGATGGACAGGGCAAAAAAAAAGCCCTCCCGTGAGGGAGGGCCTGGAAGAAGCGTGCTTATTTTACAGTGACATTAACTGTTGCGGTGATCGCAGGATCGTAAGGCACATGGTTGCCTTTGGCAAACAGAGTACTGATCTTGTGTTTACCGGCACTCAGCTTGATTTCCTTGCAGGTGGAGCCATCGCCCATGTGGATATGATGAGCGTCTTTTCCAATAGGCTTGCTCAGGTCAGCAGGCAAGTCGACATCTACCAAAATATGATGATGTCCCTTGCCGTCATTGACACCTTTTTTAGCCGGCTCAACATCCACATCATCAACTGCCATACATACTTTAACAGGACTGGATACGGTGGTACCATCTGCCGGCTCCGTAATGGTGACAGAACCACCGCCTGCCTGGGCAGTAGATAATCCCAATACCAACAGGGAAACCGCAACGACGCTTGCTTTCAAAAAGAATTTCTTCATGACAAATACTTCCTCCTAGGAATATACAGCTGTGATGAATTAAGTTTTGAGACCGATGACTTCCTGTTACCGGAACTCTTAATAATTTCAAGGGGGACCCTGATGAATCTTTAGTTTCTATTCAGACAATTCAAGCCCCTGAGTAACGTTAAAGTCGGTGGCCCGAAATAACTCCCAAGCATTCCCCTGACTAATTTAGATCACCACAGTCGGGCCAGGGATTCAAATTATTTTCAGGTTTTTTCGAAGAAATTTTGCCCTGGTCAAACCGGGATTGAATGGTGGGGTTTGGCTTTGCTAAGGTCCGAAAAGGGTATATAATCTTGACATTGCAATATAGACTCCAGCCGTTGTCAGGTCCCTGTGCGGATTCGGCAACGTTTGTTTTTTTTGATCCAATAGGGAACCACAGGAGGGTTTGATGGATTTACCGGTCACTGGCGAATGCCGACTCTTGCACACTTGCGAAATGTGCGAGCACAATAACGATACGGACTGCAAGGCAGATCATAACGAACATAACCGGTGGATCGTGAACCATCGGATGAACGATGTGAAGTTCAAAATCATCGTTGGCAGTAACAAGGGTGGTGTTGGCAAAAGCACCGTAACGACTAATCTCGCTGTGGCCTTGGCGGATCGGGGTTATAAAGTGGGCCTGGCAGATGCCGACCTGCACGGACCCAATATCCCCAAATTACTCAACGCAGAGTCGGTCCGCCTGAAATCAGAAGACGATGGAATTATCCCGTTTGAGACGAAAAATGGATTGCGCGTGGCTTCCCTTGGATTCCTGATCGAAGACCCCAACATGCACATCGCCTGGCGCGATGCGGTCAAGTATGACTTCATCATCGAACTGCTGGGCAACATCAACTGGGGTAAACTGGATTACCTGCTGATCGACCTGCCTCCCGGAACCGGTAACGAACAGATCACCATCATCGATTTCATCGGAGAAGTCGATGGTTGTATCGTGGTCACCACGCCTCAGGATCTGGCCCTGCTCGATGCCCGCAAAATGATTTCTTTTTCCCGTGACAGTAACGTCCCGATTGTCGGTGTCATCGAGAATATGAGCACGATGGCATGTCCGCACTGCAACGAGGACATCGATGTCTTCAAGCGCGGCGGTGGTCAGAAGCTGGCGGAAGAATTGGTCCTGCCTTACCTCGGTAGCATCCCGCTGGACCCCGAAGTGGCCTTGCGTTCAGATGACGGCGAGCCGCTTGTGCTGGCACGCCCGGACTCTCCAGCGGCAAAAGCATTTTTAAGCCTTGCCGACAACTGTCACAAATTTTTAAACCCCGAGGAATCCCTGCAACCCTGAACAATAGTTTTTCCAGCCCCCTGTGAGAGTTGTTTTGGGTGTTATCTGATATCCCCCTTCTATCGAAGAGAGCTTTGCCTAAGTACTTTTTGGGGGACTGAAAAGTGGAAGTCCCCCGTCGACAGGCTCAGGGTGACAAATAAAATCAACGAACTGTCATTCTGAGCGTTAGCGAAGAATCGCACCTTTGCTTTTGTTTTTTTGGTTATGCAAAGGTCTCTCTATCGAAGGGGAAAGTGCTGAAGCACATTCAATAGAAAATACATTAGAGATGTACTCTAAACTGTCGCCATGCAATTTAGCCCTTCACGAGGAGCGCAAGGTGGGCTAACAATCCATTTGCGATCACGGGTTGAAATCATGGATAATAAGAAGATGGATGCTTGAGCCCGCTTCGTCGGGTTTCAGGTTAACCCGAATCCTTCGTTGGTTTTTTTTGAGGTTGTTTGAATATGATGCAAGACTGTTTTTTGAAATTGTACCGCCTGGTTGCCACTTCATTTTTATTGGCTGTGTTGACGATACTTTTGGTTGGTCTCCCGGATTTTGCTGTTGCCGATGAAAATCACGAGGAAGCCTCGGAGAATGTCATCCAGGATGTTGCAGAAAATCTCCCGGTCTATTCCAACAATCCCGTGGTGGCGATTGTGGAGGGGCAGTCGATCCACCTCAATGATCTGCGTGATGCCCAGATTCATGAACTCATGATGCAGGTATTTCAACTTCAGCGACGCAAGCTGGTGGAAAAGTCGATGAAGATCCTGGAGGAGAAGCACCCGGAACTGAGCTTGTCCGGCGTGGGTAAGGTCAGCGATGATGACATCGCAAAATTTTATAGAAATACGGCAGAAGTGAAAGCCATGGGCACCCTGGCGCAAATGCGGAGCAATATTCGTCAGTACCTTAAGGGGCTCAATCGGGAAATTTACCTGAAACAGGTTGCCGAAAAATATAGTGGCGCGGTCACCCAGGGCCATGTGCAGGATTTTTTCCTTTCACCAACGGATTTCAAGATGGTGGTGCGGCTGGGAACTGCCATGCGATGGTTTCCGAATGATACCGATGCCAGGCGCAAGGTATTTTTGCTGGAGTATTCAGATTTCCAGTGTCCATTTTGTAAACGAGTACAACCCACGCTCGCTAAATTGAGAAATAAATATTCCAATACAGTCCAATTCGGGTACCGGCATTTTCCGCTACCGTTTCATAAGGAAGCCACACGGTTGGCGGAAGCTGTGGAATGCGCGCGGGACCAGGACCGGTTCTGGGAGTTTCAAGGGTTGGTGTACCAGAATACAGAAGTCGCGCACGACCCTGAGGGTATTTCCCGGCTGGCCCAACAAGCGGGGGTAAAAAATATAAAGAAATTTGAAGATTGCTGGTCAGCGGGCAAGTATCGGAAGCGGGTGCAGGAAGATGTTCAGGCTGGAGCTAAAATTGGCATTCGTGGCACCCCGACTTTTATCATTGGTCGGTATGATTCTGGTCAGGGGACCATCACCGGTGAAATGTTTTCCGGTGCGGTTCCAGAAAATAAATTTGTCAGCGTCATTGAAAAATACCTGACCCAATGACAAGGCCATAGTTTTCTTTACAGAGCAAGATTATGAACAGCATCCCTTACAGCAAGCCCCAGTCTAAAATGAAACCGCTAAAAGGCCTGTTGCTATCGATCCTGCCGTTAACGATATTGGTTTCTCCTGCCTACGGTTTCGATTGGGGATCGCCGCCTCGTGACAAGGTAAAGCAATCCGTTGGAGTGAAAGTAGAAGCCTTTAGCGACCAGGAAATATTAAGAGCGGATGACAAGTTTGAATTGAACCTTGTGGTGTCTCTCGATGAAGGGTGGCACATCTATTCGCTTGAATCGCAGGACGACCCCACTCTACCCACGCGCATTAATCTGGGGACTCATCTGGTGGAACTTGGAGAAGACTGGATGGAGTCTACTCCCACCATTGTCAAAGACAAGATTCTGAATCGGATGGTCAAAGTGCATCTGGGGCGGGCTGAATTCAAGCGTTTTTACAAGGTGCCGGGCAATCTTGAGCCGGGCCATCACCCGGTACGCGGAGTTCTCACCTTCCGGGCCTGCGATAACCGGGTGTGCACCCTGCCGCGAAAAGTAAGGTTTAACACGCTGATTCAGATTGTCGCCAAAGACCAGGTCTGAGTCTGTTTTAATATCACCCTCCTTGTAAATCATCATGTCAGAAATTTCCATGCGTCAACTCATGCAGGAACGCCTTCCTGCTTCTGCTCGTGGACTGTTGAACCGGGTTGCTTCTCTATCGGAAAAAACCGGTATGCCGGTGTATGTGGTCGGCGGTTTCGTTCGAGACCTTCTGCTCGCTATCGAAAACCTGGATATCGATATTGTGGTTGAAGGAGACGGGCTCCGTTTTGCACGGGAGCTGGCTCAGGAGTTGAAGGCCGAGGTCACTCCCCATTCAAAATTTGGCACTTCGGTTTTGCATTTCAAGGACGGCACCCATCTGGATGTAGCCACCGCCCGCCGCGAATTTTATGAGGAGCCGTCAGCCCTGCCCACTGTGCAACCGGGGACTATCAGGGAGGATATGGACCGGCGCGATTTTACGATCAACAGTCTCGCCATAAAACTGGAGCCAGATGGCAACCGGCCTCTGCTTGATTTCAATCAGGGGCAACCTGACCTCGCCGATAAAATTATTCGCGTGCTTCATGAAAACAGTTTTGTGGATGACCCGACGCGCATTTTTCGTGCGATACGATTCGAGCAACGATTGGGGTTTCATCTGAGCCGCGAGACCGAAGCGGAGTTGGTCAAAGCTCTGCCAATCATCAGCAAACTCAGTGGACACCGACTCACCAATGAACTGGTCGCTATCCTTAAGGAAAAGCAGTTCACTCCCTACCTTCGGCGCATGCAGGAACTCGGAGTGTTGGTGATGGTTCAATCTGAATTATCCTGCAATGAAAAGGACTTCGCTGTTTTAGAGCGGTTGGAGCATCAATTGCGTCAACCTGAAAATCAGTTGTCGATCGGTGAAGCGGATCCGGTGAGCGTGAGGTTACTTGCCACGTTATGGTCACTCGACTCCGATGCTTTTGAAAGCACATTGCACCGCCTCGACCTGAAAGGTCAAACTGGAGATAAATTGAGACGAGACCGGAGCCAATGTCAGGCTGTGCTCAAGCAGTTCGGGTCTGCCGACACATTGTCCGCCTTGCAAATTTACGATGCCCTGTCGCCCGGTTCTGTTGAATCTGTTTACTGGCTCCTGGCGATTACGGAAAATGAATCGAATGAATCGGTACAGCTTGCTGTGGAGCGTTTTTATTCTTCGTTAAGGCAAGCCGGGGAATTATCACTCACAGGCGATGATTTCATTCGCATGGGGCTCAAGCCCGGCCCCCTGTTTCAGAGGGTATTCCGTGAGTTGCGCCGCGCACGGTTGGAGGGAGAGATTTCTTCCCGTGAAGAAGAGGAAAAACTGGTGAGAGAAAAATTCCACCCGGATGGTTGAGCAAGGCAGTGTGTTATACTTTTAGTCTCAAATAAAATCCACATTTTCAAACGAGAAAGTTTCCTGATATGGCAAGTGTCGAATACCTCATTAAACAGTTCCTGAGCCCGGACAGGCGGACGCTTGACCTGAGCAATTACAATATCGGGGACAAAGGCGTTTCTACGCTGATTCAATCAAAGCAGTTAAAACGAATACGAAAATTACGCTTGCCGAACAACAATATCGGCGATGTCGGTGCAAAAGAAATTGCCGAAGCAGAACTATTCAAGAATCTGAATGAGCTGGAATTGTACAGCAATGTGATCAGCGATGAAGGTGTGATCGCCATCGCCACGTCTCCCAATATGGCGAAGCTAAAAAAACTGGGCTTGTATGGCAACTTGATAGAAGACGATGGGGCCACCGCTATTGCAGAATCCGAAGTGCTTCTGAAGGTGACTCACCTGTATATTTCAGGCAACAGGATTCGTAAGGATGGTCTCGAGGCTCTCAAGAACGCACGCTGTCGTACCCGACTGTGCCATTTGTATGTTGACGATCTGGAAGACCTCGGCTATGCAGACGAAGAGGACGAGGATGATGAAGATATGGCGTATCGCCCGGCCTGGCGTGATGATGAGGACGAAGGATGATCTGTACTTCGCAGGAGCGACGACACCCGATCTCTTCGCTAAACGGAGTATTCCTGCTGGTGAGTGCGTTGTTGATTTTTGCCAACCCGGTATTCGGTCAACTGGATCAGAAAGAAATCGATTTTGATGCGGTGTTTTCTGCCGGATTTTCACGGGGCGGGACAGTGCTCAACCTGTCCGGGAAAAAAATTGGAGATGAAGGGCTGAAACTGCTCTTGAAACTCGGGGACCCGTTAAAAAAAGTGAAAAGTCTCGACCTGCGTTATTGCGAATTGTCCGAGGAAGCCGGTGCCTTGCTGGCGCAATCGCAAGCGTTCCCCAATTTGAAAAAGCTGGAGATTCGCCACAACTTTTTAATGGACATCGGCACGGTGGCTTTGGCGGAGGCTGAGGGAATGCCCAGGCTGGAGAAACTCGGGTTGGGTTGGAATGAGGTGCGCGATGCCGGAGCTCTGGCACTGGCTCAGTCGGAGCGATTTCCCAAACTGAAAAAGCTGGACCTTCGCGGTAATTTTTTCGCAGATAAAACCAAAAAGGAATTAAAAGAAAAATTGGTTCACCTGAAAAAACTCAAGCTGGAAGCCCACCTATAGCTTGAGGACACCGGAGTCTTCGTCGAATACAAATTTCTCACCACCCGGTGCCTGGTAGGTGATTTCCTTCACTTCCCATATGTGCATCATCTTGACATCGGCTTCCGCCGCACGGTAACGACCGTTTTCCTCTCGTTGGCAAAGCAGGAATTTATTCGCGTTGTTGGAAACGATTTCCCATTCCTGAAAATCACTTCTCACCTTGTTGTTGTCCCAATCAATTTCCAATATGTTCATGCGTGTGCTTTCTCTGGTGTTTGAATAATAGGTTAATAGTGCATGTTCTGAACCAGCTCCCGCGCTTTGGCCAACATGTGGCTACGGGTCGGTTTTGAATTCTTTAAAACGATTCTGGCAAGATGCACCTGTGAATCCAGTTCCCGGTCCGGTGTGATGTCTCTTGATTTCAGATACTGCCGGATTTCTGATTCCTTGACCGTCAGGGGCTTTACTTGTGAGTTTGAAATTGAAGATTTTGTTTTACCTGATGAACTTTTTTTGCCGGGACCGGACGGCAGGTCCTGCTCTATTCTGATCTCCGGCGTGATGCCCTGCTCGGTGATGTCGATGCCCGAGGGGGTAAAATATTTTGATGTGGTCAGGCGCAGACCGGAGCCATCGCTCATGCGGAAGATGGTCTGGACCGAGCCTTTGCCATAAGAGTTATCTCCAATCAGGATGGCTTTCCCGGAATCGCGCAAAGAACCGGCGACGATCTCCGATGCGCTGGCGCTGTGGTTGTTGATCAGGATGGCGACCGGCAGTTGAGGCAGGTTTTCGCCGAATACGGCAGAGTATTCCTGAGAGTCGCGCACATGGCGCCCACGAGTGTAAACGATGAGTTGTCCTTCTGCAAGAAAATGGCTGGCGACCAGGACCGACTGGTTCAACAAGCCGCCTGGATTGCTCCTGAGGTCAAGCACCAGAGCCCGCATGCCTTTGTCTACAGCCTGTTTCAGCGCGTCTTCTAACTGTTCATTCGTTTGCTTGGTAAAACTTGTGATCTTGATATAAGCGGTATCATCCCTCAGCCATTTGAACTCCACCGACTCGATGAGGATTATTTTACGGGTCATGGTGAAATGTTTTTTCTCATCTGTTTTTGGACGCAGGGTGCGAATGTCGACCTGGGTGTCCGGCAACCCCCTCAAGCGCGAGGCAAGTTCGCTAATCTGCATTCCCTTGAGTTCTTCGTCGTTAACATGCGTGATGATGTCACCGGGCAGAAGCCCGGCTGATTCTGCGGGAGAGCCCTTCATGGTTTTGACGATGGTGAGTTTCAGGTCTTCTAAAGTGATGACCATGCCAAGTCCGCCGTATTGCCCTTCGGTGTCCCGCATCGAATTTTCAAATTCTTTCCGGTTCATGTAGAGCGAGTAGGCATCCAGAGAATTCATGATTCCGTGAATGGCGTTGGTCTCGAGTTCAGCTTCTTTGACGACTCCGGCATGATGTTTGAGCAGGAAGCGAAACACCTTGCGCATGGTGCGCAGATTATCGTCCTGATTGTAATTGAGGTGGTAGGTCAATTTAACATCGTTGGAAGAGAGAGTTTTTCCATCGCCATGATCGGTGATCTTCCAGACATTTTCCGGAGCAGTACTCAGCATGGAGTCGATGACCGAATGGAACAGCTTGCGGTAGTCCGGCGGGTACACGTATTTATCTGCGACCAGCTCCAGCACTTCTTCAAAAATTTCCAGTTCTTTGCTAAAGAAACTGGCCTGGGCCTGAGTCGTGGTCAGGCCAGAGCGATCCAACTTGAGAGGGGTTAGGACAGTGCCGACAATCAGGCCTAAGGCAAGGCTCATTCGCAGGAACGGAAAACATCGTTGGCCTGGAATATTTTTCGGGAGCGGGTTCACTGCTTCAGGAGGTCTTCAAGAATCACCGCCAGATTATCCGTCATCAGCTCAACGGATCCGCCGGAAATACTGGGCGTGACCTTGAGGACTCCATTGATAATGACAGTGGGCGTTTCGTTAATTTCAAGCTGTTTGGCTTTCGCCATGCCTTGATCAACTTTTTGTTTGATCTCGGGAGACTGCATACCGCTAGTGATCTCTTTCTCGATACCATGATCGCGCGACAGCAATTTGATGACGCGCGGTTGGAAAATATTTATTTCCATCAGAAAGTTGGTGTCGAACAGTTCGCGCGTGAATTTTTTCTCGATCCCGTGCTGGTCGGCGATGTAATAGGCCATGGCCGGGTAGGGCGTCTGGTTGCCCCAGTAAATCGGAACTTTTTTGTGAAACACTTTTCCCTTGAACTGTTTGTGCAGTTTTTCCGAAGTTTCCAGGAATTTATAGCAATGACCACAGGAGTAATTGAAATACTCTTCTATCTCCACCTGTTTGAGTCCCTTGAGCTTGGCGAGGTCCCCGATCACTTTGTACTTTCCCTTGATGGTACTGTCTTCTGCAAAGCCGGTTTGCGGGATGAAAAGGGTCAACATCATTAACAGGGCGAACAAGGTTCTCATGAAAATCTCCTGGGAAGTTGCAGGGCCTTTTTTCAGGCCGCTCTAAAAATTATCGGCACACTGTTGCCGCAAACAAATCACCGTCTCAGGCCTCCTGAAACATTATAATTCATTTTACCCCGGCTCAAAGCGATTTGGGGTATTTTCTCATCCTTGAAAAGCTTTGAAAAGGCCTGACTTGGGGGAGGTGCGGGTCGGAGTGGCGTTTTCTTTCTCCGTCAGTGCGCGATTTTTGGCCAGTAAGTTTTGAAGTCGAAATTTGGGCTGTGGTTGCGGACGTGGCATAAGCCGCAGGCTTGACGGGCCTCTTTGGCAAACCCGCCGGTGGGGGATTGCGCGTGTTTGCGCCGGGGACCATGACACATTTCGCATTGAACATTTTTTAACTTCGGTGTGTCCAGCGCACTCAGGAATCCGCCCGGCTGATTGAACCCGGTGGTGTGGCAGATCAGACATTCGGGGTCGAAGGCCTTGTTCACCTGCAAAAGTGTTTTGTAAGCGTGACCGTGCCTGGTTTGCTCCCACTTGGCGTGGGTCTCAGTATGGCAGGTTTTACAGGTGGCATCTGTGGCGTAAACTGATTGCTTGCGTTTACGTTTTGCTTTGAGTGATTCCATGAACAGTGCTTCAACGCCATTGTTGTATTCGCTGTAAAGGCGGGTCATGCCGGGGTCCGAGGGAATTGCGGAATCCAGCTTGATGATATTCGTGTGAAATGTTTTAGACCCATCGGCGTTTAGCATGACGGTAAGCTCTCCCATCTTTTGTCCACGTGGCGCCGGTTGGATGAACAGTTTGCCCTCGCGCTCAACCGGATTGAAATCGACCAGATGTTGGTCGTCGTGAATATGCCCGTTGATGATGAGGTCCACTCCTTTTATTTTTAACAATCCAAGTGCCGCGTCTTTTTTCATGTGCGTGAGCAGGATGACTAAATCCGGATTTTCTTTTTGAAGTTCCGGCAGACTGCGCATCAGGGCTTCGGTCGGCGATTCGACCGTGACGTTGGAGTGCTCGCCGCCGTAAAACAATTGCGGTTCGGCGACAGAGATCAAACCGATTTTTAATCCGTTGGAAAGTGTTTTGATTTTATAAGAGGTCACCGACCAATCCTTTATTTTTACGTTGGCCGAAATCCAGGGCAGGGCGGGCAGTTCTTTTAGAAAAGAGTTTCCATAGACCAGGTCTTTTTCGCCCAGCACCACCGCATCGTATTGCATGCGCTCCATAGCGCGAATCATTGTGTTCGCCTTAAGACGACCCTGCCGCGACGGTTCCTTGAAATTGTCGCCCACATCGACCCGGACAAACGGTAAACTGCTTGACTGCTTACTTGCAAAATAACCCATGCGTCGTTCAATGCCACCCTGATCTTCTTCTTTGGCACAGCCGCAGGGTTTTAGTTCTCCCAGAGCCTGGCCGGAATACAGGATCAAAACCTCTCCTGTCTTTGCAGGAGACTGCCCGGCTTGCTGTCCCGCCAGGCACCCGGCAAGGGTCAATGAACCTATGGCCAGAAGGAGGCGTTGCTTGCAAATGAATTGAAAAAGGTGGCTTAACATGGATTCGTTTCAGGATTGAGTGTCGCGCTCAAGAATATCCAATAACGGCGGGTTGTGCAAACCTCGAATTGCACTCAGGTTTTCATTGGGAAGTTGGATAAAAAAAGTTACACTGGACTTCGAATATATTTTCAGGGTTGTGAAATGTCACTGTAAAGCGAATGCGACCGCAACCTCCCGCTGGATAAGAGAAAGTTCAAGCTTGGCACCCTCAACTCAGGAGCCTCCACAGCCATGCCTCACCGGCAATTTGAAATCCACATGCATTCTACTTTTTCCGATGGCGAGTATCACCCGCGGGATCTGATCAGCCTCGCTAAAAATAATGGTGTCGATCTTTTATCTCTCACCGATCACGACACTTTCCTCGGGCTTCCTCAATTTTTAGAAGCGGCTAAGGAAGAAAACGTTGAAGCCTTTCCTGGGATCGAAATCACCGTGGCCTACCGTGATTTCAACCTGCACCTTTTGAGTTACTTCAAGGATCTTGAATCGATCCAACCGGAATTGTGGGACCGGGTCGAAGAGATGCGTCAGCAAAGAGTCGACCGAATGCAGGATTTGATTGCCCGGATAAACGAGGTGATCCCGGACCGCTTTCAGGGTTCCATCAAAATGGAGAACGTGGAGCGAGCCTGTGAAGGTGTACTGGCCAGGCCGCATCTTGCCGCTGAGATGGTCCGGCTCGGAATCGTCAAGGACCGGCGCGAGGCGTTTGAACTTTACCTGGTCAAATACAATGTCGAGAAAAAAAACCTGACGGCGCAAGAGGCACTTGAATTGGTGCGTCGTAGTAACGGCATTCCGGTTATTGCTCATCCGGGCGAGCGGACGTATTCGCTGGTCAACGCACAAAAAGGACGACTGCCAGAAAACGCTCCCGCCATGGTGGAGGAATTGAAAGCGCATGGCCTGATGGGGCTCGAATGTGTTTACCCCTATCACGAAAAAACCGGGCAGGTTGAGTTTTTTAAAAACCTCGCCAACTCCTTCGGTTTGATCATCACCGGTAGCCGCGATTTCCATGGTGCGCCGACCAATCAAAGACCCGGCTTGCTGGGAACAACTAATATGGAACCGGACTGGCTCGATGCGTTTCGTCTCGTCTGGGGATAACTTTTAAGGATATTTAAGTACCGCAATGCACGAAACCTCAACGTTTGATAAAGCTATTGAAGAAGCCCGGAGCGATTCCCCGGATATGATAAAAATGTTGATCCTGTTAAACCAGGCTCAGGCGGAGGGAGATCCGCGTGCGGCTTACACCCTCGGCTCCTGGTATTTGCAGGGACAAAATGTAGACAAGGATGTGAAAAAAGCGATTCCCCTGTTGAGTCAGGCGGCGGAAGAAGGCGTGCTGGAAGCCTTGTTCGATCTTGCGGTCTGTTACGAGCAGGGAGTCGGGGTCGACCCCAACCCGCGTCTGGCGTTCGAGCATTACCTGCGATCCGCTCTCGGCGGCGACCCGCAAGCGGTGCATGAAGTGGGGCGTTGTTACTATTACGGGGTAGGAGTTGCCGAAGACAAGGCCTTGGCCGAAATCTGGCTCGAACACGCCGATGGTGATGGCGAAATGGAAGAGGGGTTGGAAGAAGAGGAGGGGTGATTGAAAAAGGATTTTAGGTTTTTTGGCTCAATAATTCCTGATCCAGAAGAACGTATCTCACTTTTGAAGTTTAAAAACATAAAACCAAAGTCCAAGGCAAGATTCTTCAGACCTTGCGGTCGGCTGGTGTGAAGCATTGCAATTTACGTCCAGCATTTTTCGATAGATTTTCAAATGCCTTGCCGTGAACCGGTCTTCAGAATGACATTCGATGGTTTTGCAATTTTAATAGAATCCTGGCCTGTCGACCCCCATCATTAAAAGAAACCAACGACACCGTTCTGTTATTCTGAACCGTAGGTGAAGAATCTCGCTTTGGACTTTTGATTTTCTGCTACGATAAAACTTCCACCTAAAACATTTTATCTTGCTGGCCCTGTTGCGGTGGGGTTTTGCCGAAGTGCTCGTAGGTGAGAGCGGTCGCGACCCGTCCGCGTGGGGTGCGGTTGATAAAGCCGCATTGCAGAAGGTAAGGTTCGAGCACATCCTCGATGGTGTCGCGCTCCTCATGAATCGAGGCCGCCAGCGATTCCACACCCACCGGTCCCCCGCCAAATTTTTCAATAAGAGTGGTCAGTAATTTGTGATCCATTTTGTCGAGGCCTTTCGGATCGACTTCCATTAGCGACAATGCTTTCTCTGCGATTTCTTTAGTGATGATACCCTCGCCCTTGACCTGCGCGTAGTCGCGCACGCGTCGAAGCAAACGATTGGCAATGCGCGGTGTTCCGCGTGAACGTCGGGCGATTTCCATGCACCCGTCCGGCGTCATTTCGATATCGAGAATTCCAGACGACCGGTTCAGGATTTGATTCAGGTCTTCCGCGTTATAAAAATCGAGCCGATGCACAATACCGAAACGGTCGCGCAACGGTGAGGTGAGCAGACCCGCGCGGGTGGTGGCACCGATCAAGGTGAACGGCGGCAGGTCGAGCTTGACCGACCGCGCGCCCGGCCCCTGACCGATCATGATGTCCAATTGAAAATCTTCCATCGCCGGGTAAAGGATTTCCTCCACCTGTTTGGGCAGACGATGAATCTCGTCGATGAATAGCAAGTCGCCTTTTTCCAAATTTGTCAGAAGTGCCGCGAGGTCGCCGGCCCGTTCAATCACCGGGCCTGATGTGGTTTTAATCTGTCCCTGCATCTCACGCGCGATGATATATGCCAGCGTGGTTTTACCGAGACCTGGTGGACCGTAAAACAGGCAATGGTCGAGGGCTTCGGATCGCATACGCGCCGCTTCAATAGAGATGGCGAGGTTTTCCTTTACCCCATCCTGCCCGACATATTCAGCGAACACAGACGGGCGCAGGTTGGTTTCAATTTTTATTTCATCTGGCTCGGACTTCGGGTCGCGGTCGCGGTCGGTTGTGATTTGCGTTGGTTGGGGGAACGCAGGTGGAGGCTGTCGCGGATGAGGGCTTCGATAGAATCCGCCGTGCCATTGTCGCCCAGCCGGTCGAGGGCTTTTTCGGCATCCGGTTTTTTATAGCCGAGGTTGACCAGTGCCGACAGGGCATCATCGCGCGTGGGATTACTTGATGTCGGAGCGGTTCCGCCGGGATGACCTTCCGGTGGTGCCAGCTTGTCACGCAATTCCAGCGCGAGTCGTTCCGCCGTTTTTTTGCCGACACCCGGAATACTGCTCAGCCGCGCGACATCGTTGGCAGAGACCGCCGCCCACAGTTCCTCAAATGGCAGGCCCGATAAAATAGCGAGCGCAAGTTTAGGGCCGACCTTGTTGATACCGATCAGCACTTCGAATATCTGTTTTTCCTGCTGACTGTAAAAGCCGAACAGTCGCAGGGAATCTTCACGCAACCGTGTGTGAATGTGCAGGGTCGTGGGCGCACCGGGGGCTGGTAAATCGTAAAAAGTGGACAGAGGGATGAACACCTCATAGCCAACACCACCGGCATCGATGATGACGGCTGAGGGAGCTTTTTCAATCAGTGTGCCTTTGAGTCGTGCGATCATAACGAGTCCGGTTTTTACCTGTGAGGTTCCACTCTGTCAGGAGAGCTTTGCAGAAGTGTTTTGTGAATTTTCAAAAACTAAGGAAGTCGCACTTGTTCAAGAACCGCTACCCGCGTTCTCGAATGTGACACATAAAATCAACGAACTGTCATTCTAACTCCTTCCCGGAGGGGCAACATGAACCATCGCATGTCATTCTGAGAAGCCGACAGGCGACGAAGAATCTCGCCTTGGATTTTAATGTTTTTGTTGTTCAAAGCTCCTCTGCCTGTCAGGCTCCTGCCTGTTGAAGTTTTTTGCGGGTGGAAAAATTATTGAGATGGCAGATAGCCACCGCCAGTGCATCGGAGGCATCGAAAGAATCCGGTTTCGTTTTTAATCCCAGCAGGTGCATGACCATCGACTGCACCTGTTTTTTGTCCGCCCGCCCGTAACCTGCCACCGATTGCTTCACTTCCAGCGGCGTGTATTCGTGGATGTCGATTCCCGCCTGAGCACCCGCCAGCAGAGCCACACCGCGCGTTTGCCCAAGCTTGATGGTGGACCTGGCGTTGGTCGCGAAAAAAATATCCTCAAGTGCCAGTGCGGTAGGAGCGAACTGCTCAATCACCGTGTGAATGCCTTCGTGGATGGTTTTCAATCGCAGGGCAAAAGACAGTTTACTGTTGGTTTTTATCGTTTCCAAATGAATGAGCGTCAGTCGACTGCCTCTGGCTTCGACGATGCCGATACCTGTCGCCAGGCTTCCAGGGTCGATACCGAGTATTCGATCTGTAGGGGAATTCGACATGAGCCGACTTTGCGTGAAGGGCCTCCGGAATGCGGAGGAGATAATGCAGATAGAGTGGGTGGAAAAGGTGTGACAGGGAAATCAGGATTCTTTTTCGAGAACCGCCATCACCTCATCCGGGATTTCCAGATTGGAATACACTTTTTGAACGTCATCGTGATCGTCGATCAAATCCAGCAGTCTGAGGTTGGAGCGGGCCGCAGACTCGTCTACGGGAGTCGTATTTTTTGGAAGTGCCGTCAATTCTGCGGTGGTCATATTGAGGCCTTCGTGCTCCAGTGCCTTGTGCACCAGATCGAAACTTTCCAGTGGACAGGTGATTTCAAAATGGTCATCAACCGTTTGCAGGTCTTCGGCTCCGGCTTCCAGCACCAGTTCCATCATTTCGTCTTCTGTTTTGCCGTCGGCAGGGACCACGAAAAAACCTTTTTTCTCAAAGATCCAGGCAACACAGCCGTTTTCGCCCATGCTCCCACCATTTTTGCCGAGGATGGTGCGGACTTCGCCGACCGTCCTGTTCTTGTTATCGGTTACCGTTTCAATCAGGATGGCCACGCCACCGGGACCGTAGCCCTCGTAAGTGATTTCTTCGTAGTTGACACCTTCAAGCTCGCCGGTGCCTTTTTTGATGGCGCGATTGGTATTTTCCCCAGGCATATTGGCGGCTTTTGCTGTCATCAGTGCCTGACGCAAGCGCGGATTGCCTTCAGGGTCTCCTCCGCCAAGTCGTGCGGCGACGGTGATTTCCTTGATCAACTTGGTGAAAATCTTGCCACGCTTGGCATCCGTGGCGGCTTTTTTGTGCTTGATTGTGGACCACTTGGAATGACCGGACATATAATTCTCTCTCGTTAATAAACGCCTGTAATCTAGCATAAAAGAACAAGCGGGACAACGCGGAGTGCGACTGCATTGTGAATTGCCGGAGCTTGCTTTACCATGCTCTCGACTACTAAAATTTTTCCAATTTTGAAAATGAAAAAAGAACACAAACCTGAGAGGGTCAACATCACTGTGGCCGGAAAGCCTGTACAAGCCAGCGTTGGTCAGACGATTGTCCACGCGCTTTGGGCTGAAGGCATGGCAAGCGAGGTGGCGACCGGTTGCGTCGGTGGGGTGTGCGGGGCCTGCACGGTTTCGGTAAGGTACGCCGATGGCAAAAAAGGCGGGACGGAATTGGCTTGTCTGCATCCGGTGGAAGAGGACATGCAGGTGTATCCCTTCCCGGTGGATCCTCTCCCCACGAAACCTCCAGTTGCAGACCCGGATGCAACAAAACTGCGGCAGGCTTACCCAACGCTTGACCGTTGCACCAAATGCGAAAGCTGTACCTACGCCTGCCCGATGGATATCCCGGTAATGGACTCGGTGCTGAGGATGCAAAAAGGAGAGCTGGAGCAGGTGGCACAGGATTTCACCACCTGCATCCACTGCGGCCTGTGCCGGGCCGTTTGCGAAGATAAAGTGGAGCCGCATCAGATGGGCATGTGGGTGCGCCGCTCTCTCGGTCAAAGTTTGCCGAACCTGACTCTGGAGGCGGCAGGCCAGGCACTGGCTGATCTCGAATGGGACCATCTGATGACGGGAACAATGGAAGAGCGTTTGCAACGCGCCCGCGAGTTCCGTGTGACCGGTTCACTCAAATGATGGACTGGGCCGAGGGTTCGATAGCCCGTGTGTCAGCCAACCGGGAGCAACGTTTGAGCGCAACTGCCCCGGCAATGGATGATGCGGAGGCGAGCTTATTGTTGGGTGAGTTTCATCCTGATTTCAAAGGGTTAGAGCGATTAGTTCGAGTTGGACCTCAGGCTGGAGAGTTGAAATGCCTGCCCGAAGTTGCTGATTTACTGGAAGCGGACAGTCCCTTGCCTACCGGGTTTGATCCTCAGCCCGCCATTGAAACGGATGTGCTTATTATCGGCGGCGGTGGTGCCGGGCTTGCCTCAGCATTGGCTCTTCAATCCTCCGGGTTGAAGGTGACGATTGCCACTAAACTGCGGATTGGGGATGCCAACACTCTCATGGCTGAGGGCGGAATTCAGGCGGCAGTGGGGGGCTCGGATTCGCCACGCCGACATTTTGCCGACAGTCTCGTGGGTGGGCATGGTAAAAATGATCCGGAGCTGTTACGTATTCTGACGGAGCAAGGAAAGCCTACCATTGATTGGCTGACCGGGCTCGGTGTCCATTTTGGGCGGTCCGGGTCGGGCTATCACCTGAAACCCGGTGGCGGCACGTCCACGCCGCGAGTGCTTTCCTGTCAGGATGTGACAGGGCTCGAAATCATGCGGGTGCTTCGCGATGCGGTGTTTCATGGTCCGGCGCAACTGCTGGAGCAGAATTCGGCGGTGGAACTTTGCGATGATGGCGAAGGCCGTGTGACCGGTGCCGTGCTGTGGAATTCGGCAAGCAAAGAATTGACCACCGTATCGGCGAGAGCGGTTCTGCTTGCGACTGGCGGCAGTGGTCAGCTTCGCCTGCAGGGATTCCCGACCAGCAATCATTTGGGTGCGACCGGGGACGGCCTGGTGTTGGCCTGGCGGCAGGGGTGTTCTTTATTGCATCTCGACAGTTTTCAGTACCATCCCACCGGCTCGGTATTTCCGGAGGCGATTGCCGGGCAGTTGGTGACCGAGTCGGCGCGCTCTCTGGGAGCGCAATTGCTCAATGCTGATGGTGAGCGTTTTATCGACGAGATGTCCTACCGCGACCGCGTGGCGGCCGGGATCATCCGTGAGGTTCAGCAGGGCCGGGGCGTGATGACCCCGTCAGGTCGGCAAGGGGGCTGGCTCGATACACCCCTCATTGATCGCAAGCAGGGAAAGGGAACATTGACCGCACAGTTTCCGGGGCTGGTTCACCGGTTCAAAAAGTACGGCATCGATCCCTCCCGTCAGCCGCTTTTGATTTATCCCACCCTGCATTACCAGAACGGTGGCGTGTCGATTGATGTTGATGGCCGAACCGAGCGCGAAGGTCTCTGGGCCGCCGGGGAAGTGACTGGCGGATTGCACGGCACCAATCGGTTGATGGGCAATTCACTTCTTGATATTATTGTATTTGGTCGCCGGGCCGGAATGTCGATTGCTGGCAGTATTAAAGACAGAGGCCGTGTTACTTTATCTTCGCTGGAGCGTTTCCGGAAAGAACGCGGTTCCTTATCCGGCGAGACCCAAAACACGGCACCGCAGTTGTATCCCCTGGTCTCCGGCATGAAGTTTGAGTTAAAAGAAACGGCAAAAGAAAATCAGGGCAGACCGTCAAGCGGCCCTCAAGGTGGAGTCTCTTTTGAACCACCCGATCCTTTCTCTGGACGCTGACTCCATCGTTCGTCTTTCCTCATTGAATATGATCCTTCCAATTTCGGATAAAAAATCGAGCATTGTGCAAAAGGTGCAGGTGCGTCGGGGCGAAACCTCCCTCGGCGAATGGTTGACGCGGAATATGGTCGGTGCCATTAAAGATGGCAGGCTGGAGCGTGCTGACGAATTCTCCGGCGATGGTCGTCATTGGACTGTCCTCGGCGAGCATCATCAATTGAAGCGATATTTTCCAAAAATCCAACCCGCACCGGAGCCTCCCGGATTGCATCAGCAACTCAGCGAAATGGCGGATTTGCTCGAAGACCTCAAAAAAGACTGATTATGGATCCTGTTTCCCTGGCGGTTGTCGGAGTTGTCGGAGTTGGCATCTGGTTCTTCTTTTTCAAGAGACCGCGAGTGCGGCCACCGGGAGCGGTGAGTGCTCTTTTGCAGGGGCTTGGAAATGACTATTCAGTCATCAGTAATATTGTCAGGATGCGGGGCGAAGGGATGGACCGAATTGACCATGCGGTGGTCTCTGTATATGGCGTTGTTGTTCTTTTAGAGGTGACCGAGCCGGGAGTTCTTTTCTGTAAAATGAATGACAGAGAATGGCCACGCAAGGGCCTTGGCAAAGAAATGGCTTTGCACAACCCGGTCTGGCGCAATCGGAAACGCATCAATTCGCTGGAAGAAGTCTTGCCGGGAATTGCTCTGACTAATCTGGTGGTGATCGTCAATGCGCGGCTGGTGGGTGACTTGGGGCCGGAGGTGGTCTTGTTTGAAAATCTGTCGGGGCGTATCAGGAAAAACCGGAATCCTGTATTGAATGCGGAGCAGGTTAAATCCGTTTGTTCGAAACTGAACAGCTTATGATGAAGACAAAAAAAAGCCGACAGGGCAGGAAATGAACTCCCCATCGGCTTTGATTTTTTTTTAAAAGCTAGGCTGTTACGTCAACTTGCTGTCCGGGTGCCCCTTCCGGGGTTACCACTGCCGTATCGAGCAGTTTTGAAACTGCTTCACCTTCCTGCTTCTGAACGTCGAGTGCTTTTTTAGCACCTGCAACTGAAGCTTGATTGGCGGCGGATGTGCTGGCAACAGGTGCACTGCCTACCGGGTCAGTCATAACTGAGTCCTCCCTTCAAAGTTATCCCCTCCCGTGGATAGACGGGTTCTTAATGGGCTTATCGGACGAATGTTGAAAAAGTTTAGCTAAAAAGTGAAAGTTTTTTTGGGAATAAACGCATCCTTGACACCGAAGGGGCTTCTTGCGATAAAATGATTAAAAAACCGGGTTCACAAAAGGAAAGTGTGGAATGAAAAAACCTCATAACATGTTGTTAGTTTTAGGTCTTACCGTTTTCTGGTTGGTTGGGGCGGGGCTTTCGGTAAACCCTGTGGTAGCCAAAAGCTCCTGCGATCTCACGAAAACAACCATTTGTACGATTGAATTGTGGCTGGCGTATGCACATAAAAAGAAAAACAAAGAGATTCGTCAGATTCTCAAGGACAAGCAGATAAAAGTCCTGAGGCGGACCATTCAATATTTGCGACCCAAAGGCGGGCACCCACCGATCAATATCGTTATCGGAAGGGCCGTCAGTGCGGAAGATGCCCGTTGGGTGATCGATTTTGCGTTGGAGTACAACGACACAATTAAATTGCTGATCATTCAGCGGCTGAATCCCCCTAATTACGTGGCGGTGGGGACTTCTGCCTGGGACGCTGAAAAAGAAATTGCCATCACTCCGGAACAACTGCAGAGTTTGCGCGACCCAAACCTGACCACCGAGCAGTTTCACCTGCTGTATGTGAAGCTGACCGGCGAGGCGAACATCCCGGATAAATTTTATTAGTCTGATCAGGGGGTTACATCTAAACCTTAATTGTAGAACTCAAACTCTGGTTCCTTTTCAGTTGGACAAACCATAGTGGATTTGATATAAGCAGAGCTTTGCATCCCAGCCCCAAGGCTATGTTTTAACTCATTGTTTTCACTCTAGGGCATCCCTGAACACTGATTCTGGTCGTGAGCATCTCTTGTCAGACAAGGGAAAGCGAACTGCCGGGATTGAAATTTTCGAATTTCCAGAGGTTCCCTCCAAAACCAGTTTCTCTTTCGAAGCGAGTCACCGTGCAGTCATTTGTGTGGATTCAACATGTAGTGGGTATGGCACCGCCGCCTCCGACCGATGGTCAGCCGCAGGGAGCCGGTAGCTTGCTGGCACTTTTGCCGCCTGTCATTTTCATGTTCCTTATTTTCTGGTTCATGTTGATTCGTCCCCAGCAGAAAAAACAGCAGGAAAGTCGCAAAATGCTGGACGAATTAAAAGAAGGCGATAACGTGATCACCATGAGCGGCATCCATGGCACCATTAAAAAATTGAAGGATGATGTTGTCACCCTGCAAATTGCGGACAACGTCCGCATCAAGATCAACCGCTCCTCCATCGGGATCACCCGTGGCGGAAACGAAAGCTAGGCTTTGCTAGATGCACAGTAATCTCCGTTGGAAAATTCCCCTGATTCTTCTGGTCGTGCTTGGGGCTGTTTTTTTGGCCTACCCTCTAAAAGATAAAATCAGTCTCGGCCTTGATCTGCAAGGCGGCATGCACCTTGTTCTCGAAGTGCAGACGGAAAAAGCCGTGGAAGCCGGGCTGGACCGTCGTGCGGATGACATCAAGCGCGCCCTCGAAGACGACGCCATTGAAGTGGATCGGCTGAAAGTTGACCAGGCGACTGCCCGGATTAAAATCCTGCTGGTCGATGCCTCGGATATGGCGGGCACAGAAGACCGCATGCGCACCTACCCCGGTTTGTCTAAAGTCGAAATTTCCACCGACGGACTTGAAGCGATCTATGAGTTGAAAAGTGATGAACAGGAATTCATCAAGCAAAACGCGGTTCAGCAGGCATTGGAGACAATTCGAAACAGAATCGATGAATTCGGCGTGGCTGAGCCTTCTATTCAAATTCAGGGGGAGCGCAGAATTTTGATCCAACTGCCGGGGATCAAAAACGCAAAAGACGCGATTGATCTTATCGGTAAGACAGCGCGTCTGGAATTCAGGATGGTCAACGAGTTTATCAGCGTTGATGAGGCCAACGCCGGCGGTCTTCCATCGGACAGTGAAATCCTTGAAGAGCGCAGTGAGAATCGCGAAACCGGTGTTGTGACCAAGACCCCGATTGTGGTCAAGAAACGTGCGGAGTTGACCGGCGACATGCTGACCAACGCCGATGTCCGTTTTGACAGTCAGAACAATATGCCCTATGTGTCGCTGGTGTTCGACAGCATCGGGTCGCAGTTGTTCTACGATCTCACTTCCAAAAATGTTAAGAAGCGACTCGCCATTGTGCTCGATAATAATGTTTACAGTGCTCCGGTAATTCAGGAAGCGATTGCCGGAGGGCAGGCCCAGGTCACCGGGTCGTTCTCCACCGCCGAAGCGCGTAACCTTGCCATTGCCTTGAGGGCCGGTGCCCTGCCTGCGCCTGTTGAGATTCTGGAAAACAGAACCGTCGGCGCATCGCTCGGAAGCGATTCCGTTAAGGCAGGTGTGCAGTCTGTCCTTGCCGGGTTCGTAGCAGTTTTGGTCTTCATCCTAATTTATTATCGCCTGTCGGGAATGGTTGCGGTGATGGCTTTGTTTCTCAATCTTGTTCTTCTGATGGGGGCACTGGCGTATTTTGGCGCGTCGCTGACCCTGCCCGGCATAGCCGGGATTCTGCTGACTGTCGGTATGGCGATTGATGCCAACGTGCTGGTGTTCGAGCGGATAAGGGAAGAAATAAAAATTGGCAAAACAGTGAGGGCCGCCATCGAGGCTGGGTTTGAAAAAGCATTCCGTACGATTGTGGATGCCAACGTGACCACATTCATCGCGGCCATTGTTCTGTTCCAGTTTGGTACCGGCCCGATTAAAGGGTTTGCCATCACGCTTTGCATCGGCATTCTTGCCAGCATGTTCACTGCTGTATTTGTCAGTCACGTTGTGTTCGATTCGGTGCAGGCGCGTAAAAAACTGGAACGGCTCAGCATCTGAATTTGTTCAAACTTAATTTGACGGAAAATAAAAGTATTCATGGAAATATTTAAAGAGACCAGCAAGATAAATTTTATGGGCAATCGAAAGACTGCCATGGGCATTTCCGGCCTGTTGATTGTCCTCAGCCTGGCTTCCATCGCGTTTCATGGCGGGCTCAGTTACGGCATCGATTTCGCCGGGGGAACGCTGGTTCAATTGCGATTTAAAACTGCACCTTCGGTTGATGCCATTCGCGATGGCCTGAAAGAAATTGGCCTTGGAGATTCCACCATCCAGGAGTTCGGCTCGAAAAATGAAATCCTCATCCGCACCCAATCGTCACCGGGAGGCTTGAGCGAGATGGGAAGCAAAATTCGTGATGCCCTCCTCAAGGGTGCGCCGAAAGACGACATCATTGTGGACCGGGTGGAGTTGGTTGGGCCGAAGGTGGGCGCAGACTTGAGGGAAAAAGCACTCCTATCAATTTTGTACGCGATCATTGGCATCCTCATTTATATTTCCTGGCGGTTTGAATTCCAGTACGCCATTGCCGCTGTTTTTGCACTGATGCACGACGTCATGATCACCATGGGCGCGTTCTCTATTTTAAATTTAGAGTTCACTCTGGTGGTGGTCGCCGGATTCCTGACACTCATTGGTTATTCGCTGAATGACACCATCGTTGTGTTTGATCGCATCCGGGAAAATACCCGCAGGCGTGGCAAGGAATCTTTGGAAAGCATGATCAACCTCAGCGTCAACCAGACCCTGAGTCGAACCCTTCTGACTTCGGGCACCACATTGCTGGTGGTCGTTGCCCTGTTTTTTCTCGGCGGAGAGATCATCCACGACTTCTCATTTACCCTGCTGATCGGGGTTGTCGTCGGTACCTATTCCTCAATTTTCATCGCGAGTGTTTTCCTGGTGTACTGGGAAAACAGGCACCGCACTAAAAAGCGGGCGTGATCTCCTCCGGGCCTCAATACCCAATTCTATATCCTCATCGTCACTCTTCATTGCAAAATCCTCACACTGCGTGCTACATTCGGGGTGCCGATTTCGTTTGGAATAAACCGTCTATTTTTCACAGGGGGTGTGAATGATTCAAGGAGGCAACGCGCAGTTGGAAAAGCTGGTTTCGTTGCAAGGACTGGATAATGAAATCAAGAAGCTGAAAAAGTTTAAGGACAGGATTCCGGGGCAGATCGAGAGTGGCCAAAAGGAACTGGAAAGCAAGAAGAGCCGTTGGAATAATTTGAAGGATGAAATTAAGGACCTTCAAAGCAAGCGGAATCAGTGCGAGCAAGATGTTAAGGCCGAGGGTGACAACAAGCTGAAGGCCCAGCAAAAACTTCCAGCGGTTAAAACGAACAAAGAATACGGCGCACTGTTAGCCGAGATCGATGCCGTCGATGTGAAGGTTTCCGAGATCGAGGAAAAGGACCTTGAGATCATGGAAATTCTTGAGCAAAAGGAAGCCGAGATTCCAGAGGTCACGAAAGAGTATGAGGGTTATGAAAAAGAATTCGGCGTGTACAAGACGAGCAAGCAAGAGGAATCTGCGCGGCTGGAAAAAGAAATAGCGGAAGCTGAAGCGGGGCGGCAGAAAAAGTTTGAGACCATCGATCCGAAACATTCCAAAGAGTATATGAACATCTATACCCGGCGCGAACAACTGGCGGTTGTGGAGCTGAAGGGAGAAATTTGCCAGGGGTGTTATAACCAGATCAGGCCGCAAGTTGCGATAGAAGTTAAATCAAGCGACGACCTGATTCACGTTTGCCAGTCATGTCACCGAATATTGTATTGTGAGGCGGAGCCGACCGAAGGTAGTGAATCGGCGGTGCCGAAGTAAACCGGGTGGCCGCCGCCCAGGCTTTTAGTCTGGGGGGAGGAAAGTCCGGGCTCCACAGGGCAGGATACTCCGTAACGCGGAGCGGGGGCGACCTTAGGGAAAGTGCCACAGAAAAGACACAGCCTACCCGGTGCGCAAGCACCGGCGGCAATGGTGAAAAGGTGGGGTAAGAGCCCACCAGTACCGCGGGTGACCGGGGTAGCTTGGTAAACCCTATCCGGTGCAAGGTCGAATAGGAAAGCGTTTGAGGGCGGCCCGTCCGATGCTTTCGGGTTGACCGCTTGAGCCGTCCGGCAACGGCCGGCCTAGATTGATGGTCACCACTCCGGGGCAACCCGGAGGACAGGACCCGGCTTACAGGTTCACTTCGGACCCGTCTATTATGAAGCCCTCAGCTCTAAAAGCTGGGGGCTTCTTCTGTTTTTGCAGGGATATTACCCTGATTCAAAACGTAGATAGGTTCTTTTAACTTTTGAACTTTAGTTTTGCAAAAACACCCAAATTGTCATTCTGAGCCGCAGGCGAAGAATCTCGCCTTGGACCTTTGTTTTTGAAAATTGAATAAAACGCTTTTTCGAAAGGAAAACGCCATGACTCAGCAGTTATTGAAGTTTGAAATGCCGTATTACATCGCCGTGTTCACTGCTGTGCGCACGGAAGTATTCGAAGGCTACGATGAAACCGCCCAACACCTGATGGGCTTGGCGCAAAAGATCGACGGATTTTTAGGAGTGGAATTTGCGGGAGGCCCGGAGTTCAGCATCACGCTGGTGTACTGGAAAACACTGGACGCGCTGGAACAGTGGAAGAACGACCCGGTGCACATGGAGGCGAAAGAGAAGGGTAAGTCAACTTACTACGCAACGCATCATGTCCACATCAGTAAAGTGGAAGATAGCTATGGGAAGTGAGGTTTATTACGGGATAGTATGATCGGAAAAATGATTTTAATAGAACGATCGTTTTTTACGACAAATCGAATTTGAGTTTGAGTTCTTTCATCTGGCGGGGGTCGATGTCGGACGGGGCCTGCGTCATCTGGCAGGTGGCTTTTTGCGTCTTGGGGAACGCGATCACGTCTCGAATTGAATCGGCACCGGCCAGGATCATGGCAATGCGGTCGAGGCCGAAGGCGATGCCGCCATGCGGCGGTGCGCCATATTGCAGGGCTTCCAGCAAGAATCCGAATTTTCCGTTAGCTTCTTTCTCACCAATACCCAGCAGTTGAAACATCTTCGCCTGCATTTTCTGGTCATGGATACGAATACTGCCGCCGCCGATCTCGTTGCCGTTCAGCACCAGGTCGTAAGCGCGGGCGCGGATGCCGCCGGGATCGGTTTCGAATTTGTCGACATCTTCCGGTAGCGGTGACGTGAACGGATGGTGCATCGCGATGTAGCGTTTTTCTTCAGGATCGTATTCCAGCAGGGGAAACTCCGTCACCCACGCCAGCTTGATGGCCTTCTCGTCGATCAGTCCCAACTGTTTGCCGAGGGCCAGCCGTAAATGCCCAAGGGCATCGGCGACCACTTTTGGCTGGTCAGCAGAAAACAGTATTGTGTCGCCGACCTCCGCACCCATCTTTTTGATCATCGCATCCAGCATGGGTTGTTCGAAAAATTTGATGATCGGCGATTGCAATCCGTCTTCATTGACCTTGATCCATGCCATGCCTTTGGCACCGTAAGTCTTGGCGATTTCTGTGAGGTCGTCCAGCACCTTGCGCGAAAGGACACTGGTGCTTTTCTTGGCGCAGAGAGCCCGCACCTGCCCACCGGATTTCAGCGTTTCGGCAAATACTTTAAAGCCGCAACCTTCAAGCACATCGCCGAGGTCGACGATCTCAAGGTCGAAGCGCAGGTCCGGCTTGTCCGACCCATAGCGGTCGATAGCGTCCTGATATTTTATGATCGGAAACGGTGTGCCCACCGTGATGTCCCGAGTTTCCTTGTAGATGGTGGCGATCATTTCCTCGACCAGTGGGAACAATGTTTCCTCGTCGATAAAGGACAACTCCATGTCGATCTGCGTGAACTCCGGTTGTCGGTCCTGCCTGAGATCTTCATCGCGAAAACATTTGACGATCTGGAAATAACGGTCCATTCCCGAGACCATCAGAATTTGTTTGAACAACTGCGGCGATTGCGGCAGGGCGTAAAATTTTTGTGGATTGACCCGGCTCGGTACCAGATAGTCGCGCGCGCCTTCCGGTGTACTGCGTGTCAGCATGGGCGTTTCAATTTCCGTGAAACCTTTTTCGTGCAAAACATTGCGCACCGTGCGCGTGATCTGGTAACGCAGGTTGAGATTGCGTTGCATTTTTTCATCGCGCAAATCAAGATACCGATACAGGAGGCGGGTGCCTTCCTGCACGTCGTTTTCATCCCATACAGAAAACGGCGGAGTCTTGGACTCGTTTAGAATTTCCAGAGCTTCTACGTAGACTTCAATTTTCCCCGTGGCCAACTGATTGTTGATCATCCCGTCCGGGCGCAGACGCACATGACCGGTGATCCCGATCACAAAATTGTTGCGCAGGGATTGCGCCGCCTGATGCGCGTTGTCGTCGATTTGTGGATTGAGCACCACCTGCGTGATGCCGTGCTTGTCCCACAGGTCGATAAAAACAAGACCGCCGTGGTCGCGCCGGGTTTGAATCCAGCCGGTCAGGCTGACAGTTTGTCCGTCGTTTTTATCCGACAATTCGCCGCAATGATGGGTGCGCTTAATCATATGAAATTAGGGGTTTGTTAAATGTTTTGTAGGGACTAGAAAGGCCTAAACATACGGAAAACACAGGCTGTTTGCAAGCTTAATCGGGGGCCGGGGGGGCGGTTCAGCCGTCTTCGTCGGTCCAGCCTTTTTCCTTGGCGAGGGCGGTTTCTTCGGCCTTGAGGGCTGAATGTTCCGCTTCTATGCGCTTGCGCTCATCTTCCAATTGAATAGCCATTTCGGCTTCGTCTTTCTCGCGCTGTTTCCTCAGTTGCTGGGCTTCGATCACCATTTGCGGTTTTACTTTGAGGGCGACCGGAATATTCACCGTGGCGCAGGCGCGGACGCAGGCACCGCATCCGGTGCAGGATTTTCGGTGGAATATGGGCAGATGATTTTTCTGGGTGATCGCGCCGGGGACCGGGCAATCGATCACGCACTGCTGGCAGAAACCGTCACCAAAAGCCACACAGTGTTTTTTGTCGAGAATGACATAGCCCATCTGGACATCGGCAGGGGCGGCGACCGGCAAAAGAGCTTCATCCTGACAGGCAGAGATGCAGGGTAAATCGTCGCACATGACACAAGGCACTTTCATTGGGTCGATGTAAGGCGTGTCCATGATGATCCAGCCCATTTTTTTCGGAACTTTCAGGATTGCGTCTTTCGGGCAGGCGTTGATGCATTTATCGCAACGGGTACAGGCTTGCAGGAACTGTTTTTCAGAGATGGCACCGGGCGGTCGCAACAGGGGAGGGCGCTTGGTGATTTTGTCCATCGCCTCATTGACCTTGTCGATCTTGTGCTGAACTTTTTCTACCGCCGGCTTGGCCAGAAAATGAACGCTTTCCTTCATAAGGTGGCGACGGTCCAACTGCCGTTCGTCCTCCTCAGACATTTCATCAGCCGGAACATCGGTGGTGACGGTTCGCGCTTCATCCACCACATCGGTGGGCGAGATCATGTCGATTGTGCCAGCGGAGTGACTGTCGGATTGTCCGGGGGATGGGGCAGGCGGCTCTGCAGAATCGAGCTCGGCACTGTCGCCATACAGTGAGGGAAAAAAATGATTCTTGACCCGCTTGAAAAACCCTTTACGTTTCGGGGGTGCTACTTCTTCCGTCGCAGGCTCAGCTGTCGCAGACTCAGTTGAAGTTACGGGAGTTTCGCCTGCTTCTGCCGTTAAAATATTTTCTTCAGAGGTGTCTGCGACAGATTCAGGGTTTCCCTCAGCATCGAGTGATTCTTCGGGTGATTCGTCCGCAGAAGATTTTTTCTTTTTCTGGCGAAGCTTTTTGGCCTCTTTTTCAACGGCGGCTTCCTGCTTTTCGTCCTGCTCGTTCGCATAATCCTTCAGCTTGTTGAGTCCGGAAAAAATGCCACGGCGTGAAAACTGGTCGGCTTCCTGAGCAAGTTTTTGCTTGAGGGCATGCTTGACTCCGTTGTCGCTGAAGGGGTCGTCCGAAGACGATTCTTCGCCGCGCTGATCGGCGGAGATATGATCGTCGTTGGTGCGATTCTTCGGCGGGAGTTTTTTACCCTTAAAGCGTTCTTTGTCCAGACGGTAGCGAAGTGACATGGGGAAGGCGGCTAGCCGGGAAGCCAGCCCATCTCCTCTGCAACATTTTTATAGTCGTACCAGTTTTGTGCGTTGGCATTTTCAAGCATGTATTCGTCCATCGCCAGAACCAGCGGATGCCCCTTGTTGGTGAAGGATTGCACGTTGGGAAAACGGAGCAGGAAAATGGTGATGCTGATGCGCCCCAATTCTTTTATCTGCGGGTTGTCCATCGCTTCTTTTAAAATGTCATCGGCATTTTCCTCAGTGACCTTTTGAAATAATTCCGATGTCTTTTCTTCGAGGTCGGGGTGGGCATCACAAATTTGAACTGCTTCCAACTGCAGATCGAGAATTTTCTGGAAATCCTCCTGATCAAACTCCCCCTCCATTTTACCGTCTTCCCAGGGAGAGCCATCCGCATTGCGGTTTCCTGGTTCATCGCTACGTTCGGTCGCTTCACAAAATGCTAAATTTGCTTCATCGAGAATCAGCTTGGCTTTGATCTCGCTGGACGTATCCTGAAATTGATTCATGAGGGTTCGACTTCTCCTGTTATTGAAATCAAGGGAGACGCATTCCGGTTGGGAAAGGCTCCGTGGTATTGAGTTAAGATGCACGGGCGCGATCTTTCGTTGCAGATGCCCCAATTAATTCAATTTGGGGTGCTTATAGCCCGGCTGGATAGGTTCTATGATAACATAACTGCAAAAAATACAGCGGGAGACGTTGCTCTTTAAGCAGTCTCTCCTGGCTTTTCTTCAGAGGATTTTTGTGCAGAAAAAGGTGATGTTGATATTTCCGCCGGAATGGGTGCCCACGGCGCCTTATCTGTCGTTACCCAGTCTGACTGCGGTACTGCGTCAGAACGGGATTGAGGTGGTCCAGAAAGATATCAATGTGGAGGCCTACGATCACTATTTTACCCGCGAATTTGTCGAATTCGTTGCAGGCAAAATCCGCAGTCGCTACGACGATTTGTGTGCCCGCGAGCAAGCGCAAGGCCTGACCGATGAGGAAAGCCAACTCAAGTCGCATTATTACGAATTCCAGTTTGTTGATCTGGACGACCTCATCAAAAAGGCAGGACAGGCCAAGGAGATTTTGCGCGGGCCGATGTTCTACGATGTGGCGCAGGCGGAGTGGGCGTTGAATGCGTTCCGCGATGTCACCGACTTTATCTCTATTGCCTACTACCCGGCTTCGATAGTTTTTTATCCCGGTGAAAGTAACCTGAACCTGTACCACCCCTGGATTTCGAAGGAACTGCTGTCCGCCCCGCACGATGACGATGTCAATATTTATGCGGATGTATGTCGGCAATTGGTGTTCCCTGCCATTGAGGAAGAACATCCCCCGGTGATCGGAATTTCCATCGGCACGCCGGTGCAGTTGATGTCCGGTGTCACGTTTGCCAAGTTGATCAAACAGAAATATCCGGATATTAAAATCGTAGTGGGCGGCAATATCATCACCCGCCTGAAGGACGAACTGCCGAAGAAAAAACAGTTTTTTGAAGAGGTGTTCGACTACCTGATTTATTACGAAGGTGAGCAGGCCCTGACCGATCTGGTGTTGGCATTGTCCGAAGGTCGGTCGGTAGAAGAGGTGCCGAATCTGATTTGGTACGACCGCGAAAAAGGTGAGGTGGTTATAAACGAACACCAGCACACGGAACGGGTGATGGAACTGCCGGTGCCGGATTTTGACGGCCTACCGCTTGAAAAATATTTCGCGCCGGAATTGATCCTGCCGTACCTCGGCACGCGCGGTTGTTACTGGGGCAAGTGCACGTTCTGCGACCACCACGCCGGGTATATCGATCAGTTTCGAGCCAAGCATGCCGACAAGATCGTTGAAGAGTTGCAAGAACTGAGATCAAAATACGATTGTCGTCATTTTCTTTTTACGGACGAATCGTTTCCACCGGCCCTGTTTATGAAACTGCCACCATTGATGATTGAAGCGGGTCTTGATATTTTCTGGACGACGCTCATCCGTTTCGAGCAGTCGCTGATTGAACCGGAGTTGTGGGATAAGGCGGCGGAGTCCGGTTGCCGTTCGCTTTATTTTGGACTGGAGTCGGCCAATCAGCGCATCATCAATCTGGTCAAGAAGGACACCAAGATAGATGTCGCCATACAAAACCTGACCGAGGCCAAACGTGTCGGCATCTGGAGTCACGTCATGGGTTTCTTCGGATTCCCAAGTGAAACTCAGGCCGAAGCCGATGACACCCAGCGTTTTCTGATCGAGAATCAGGGGCTGATTCCATCTGTAGAAATGTATTTTTTCGTGTTGTACAAACACGCGCCGGTGTGGGATATGCTGGAGGAAACCAAAATTGCGGTGCATGAAAACCCGGAGCACGATCTGGCCCTCGACTATTACTACACGCCGGAAGATGGGCTGACGATTCCCGATGCGATGAAGCGTTACGAAAATTTTTATCGAGATGATTTCGACCCGTGGGCCCTTAGGGTGAATTCACGCGAGCATGTCTTCTTATATATTACGCATTTCGGCACCAATAATTTGCCGCAGATTTACGTCAAGAACGATCCCAACCGGCAGGAAGCTCCTGCTTCCCTCGTTTGATATTCTGAAACCCGCCACCACCGTTTGATTTCAAAGCCATCGTTATAAAATTGACCGCATGTATCTATTTTGGTACATTAAGGTGTGCGACCTTACCAGAAAATTATCTCTGCTATTTTTTTTAAGCTTCCGAGTGGAAGGGAGCCTGTCAAGGAGTGGTTATTGAAGCTTCCGGCAGAAAATCGAAAAATTATAGGGCAGGATATTATGGCAGTGGAGTTTGGTTGGCCTTGTGGAGAACCGTTGTGCAAGTCTCTATCCGGCTTTGCGTCCTTGCGGGAAGTTCGCAGTAATTTGACCAAAAAAACTATTGCGCGGGTTTTCTTTTATGTGACCGGCTCTGAAATGATTCTTTTACATGGATTGATTAAAAAGTCCCAGAAGACTCCGGAAAGGGATTTGAAATTGGCTAACAGGAGATTGAAGGAGCACGAAAGAAATGTCGCGTAAAAATCCTGGATCAGGCTCCACCCTTGAGCAACTGTTAAAGGCAGAAGGGGCTTACGAAGAATGTAAGACCAATGCCATTAAAAAAGTGTTGGCTTACAAGCTTGATGAAGCGATGAAAGCCCAGAATCTTTCCAAGGCCTCAATGGCAAGGAAGATGGAAACGAGTCGATCTCAACTGGACCGCCTGCTCGACCCGGAAAATGAATCCGTGACACTACATACCATGAAAAAAGCGGCAAGCGTGGTGGGCCTGAAACTGGAACTGCAACTGCGGTAATTTTTTTAACTGAAATTGAGTTTTGCAGAAAACCATTCCCCTAAATATGATTGATACTTAATCTCAATTTTTAAATCTCTATATAAGAACTTCACAAGTTGATCTTTATTTTTTAAATTGTCTTTTTTGATCCAAAATAACTTCCAGGTTTTGTTGGGGGAGAGGGATTCGTCATTAAATGGAAGTGACCATTCAACGGCTTGGCTGTTACGCCAAAATTGACTTCCTTTTTCTTCAGAAATAGTGATTATATTTATCCATTCTTTAACTACAGTATTTTCAAATTCAATTGTTATTGATTTAAATACTGCAGGCCCTAATCCACCATTTGTCACAATAATCCCGTAACAGTCATAACCTTCGCCATGGATAGTAGAAAAATTGAGATGAGGCTTGAGGGAAACGCCTTTTATTTTTCTAAGTTCAATGTGATGATGTATTACTCCAATTAGGGAGAGTAATGAAATTAGAAGGGCAATCATTTCCATTTTGCACGACCATTTATACCGTTAATTAAGAGGGAAAAATAAAACTTGCCTTCAAACTGGCCTCAACCCTCATTTATTCTCCCTACCTCAATTCCCCATGCGTTCCGCAAAAAATACTGTCATGTACGGATTGATCGAATTTTCCGGGCACATTTTAAGATGCTGGCGGAAGTAGGGCATGTGCTCGACCGGATCACTCCTCAAAACTTTCAGGCGGTAATGTTCGAACAGCCCCGCCAGCGGTGCCGGGCCGATGAGGAAAAGAATGCCGCCGGGTTTCAGCACATCCATCAGAGATCTTAATATCATTTCGCTGGTTTCGCGGTCGGTGTGGTACATGAACGGAATCCACTTGAACGCCATGTCGTATTTTTTCTGGTAGGCCGTCTCGACGTGCTCCGCTTCGCTTAAAAATTTCACATCCGCAAGGTTGTCGATCAAGTTCATGCCTGTTGAATGGCCCCACAGCAACTGCGCGTTCTTGACGGCAAACTCAGGATCGCCATACAGTACGGTGACCTGTCTTTTTTGCGTACAGTCGACGCAACCCGAGGTCACGGTGTCGAGGGTGTGAATGAGCACCGACTCCACCCGGTCGAGCCGGTCCTGCATGTCGTCAGTCTCTTCCATGTATTGCAGAATCTGATCGACCACCAGCGGTTGCGTCGCCGACTCTTCAATATCGCCTTCGCCTTCCGGGTAAAACGGAACCGTGTAGAGGAGTTTGACCGGGTCCACTTGCGGCACGCCATCCGGGAACAATTGTCGCCAGCCAAACGCAGGTGCCGGAGGTTTTGCGGAAGCCGACCCGGCAGAAGCATTCCATTTTGGATTGAGCGTGCACTGGCGGAGTTCGGCACCATCTTTTAATAGCAACTTTTCACCTTCAGGATGCAGGGTGCGACCGCAGGGCCCGAAGCCGCCGCGCGATATATTTACATAGGGCAGACCGGTCGGGTCCTTCCACGCAAAAGCTTTATAAAGGAACCGGTCCTGCACGGTGACTGTCAGCTTTTGCTCTTCATCAAAATAACGCCAGGGTGGATTCTCCCGCGGGGTCCATTCAATTTCGTTGGAGGTGCCGGGATCCATAAAAGTGTCCATCATTTTATCTTCGGGGATGCCACCAGGCAGGAAAAAGGCATTGAAGATATTGAACGCCTCCCGCGATGGATAGGTGGGTAGTCCGCGATACCGCAATGGCGCGAGTGGGGTGTCCCGCGACTGATCCTCGAACAAGCCCCAGATGAATTCAAACACCGCGCCACCGGCACCGGCTAACGTGGATTGAAACAATTCCACCACCGGGATCAGGTCGAGCCGGGTCCAGTTCACCGAGAACATGTGGCTGATGAACATTTTCTTTTCAAATGTGCCATCGGTTAGAACGTAGAGGCTGTCCTTGTCCAGAAAAACATCGTATTCGCCTTCGCCGGTTGAGACAAAATGATCATCGCCGTAAAAAAATTTCACCTCGGTGAAGGGGACCTGCCAGGCCTGCGATGCGCCCTTGCGCAGATCGTCCAGCTTCATGTGCTTCCATCCCGGCTGGCTGGTGACATTGATGTGGGTGGTGAAGCGTTTGGCTTTTGGTTTGATGCCGACCCATTCGCGTGAATCCAACTGCATCCGCACGCGCACCAGTTGGGCCGGTTCCGTGCCGACCGATACCCACTCCGCTTCGTGCAGAGGGTTGCCGTCCGGGTCCGTCATGAGGAACCGCTGGCCCGCATCCGTGTAATAGACCCAATGCCCATTCGGATATTGCTTGATGCGGATGGTCTTGTGCGTAGGCGCGTCCCCTTCAAACCAGAGCGTAGCTCCCTGCAGTTCCTGTGTGTTCAAGTTGGGGATAAGATCAGTCAGTTCGCGTGCTTCCTCCAGATTGGAGTGGAAAATCAGGCTGTCTTTCCGGTTCAGGCCAGCAAGGAGTTGAGTTGAATCGACCACAGGAGGTTCCTTTAAGCAGAGAGTTTATTGAAGGGCGATTATAGGGACCCTGGCCTCCGGGTGTCAACGGGTGGTAGGTCGGAGCAAGGTTCAGGTTGGCCCCGAGCGATAACTTATTGCCGGATATAGACCTTTTGTTGACACCGCCCAGCACTGTACATATAATCGAGGTTTCATCTCAAAATCCAATAGTTTCAGTGGGGAACGCTTCATGCTGTATGGTGTTCCACCCGGACAACCTTTTAACGAAGTGATGCCAAATGACCCAGACCGCCAATCCTGCGGGAAGTAATGAAGGCCGTAAATTCGAAAAACTGGCCTTTGCCAGTTTACAGGCGCAGAAACCGGAAGAAGCAGAGGAACATTTTCAAACCGCTCTCAAACACATGCAGGGCGATGGCGATGAAACCGGTCAGGCCTATGTGCTTGGCAATCTGGGGAATTTATTTTTCGAACAAAAGCGGCTTGATTTGGCCGAGGATAATTACGAGAAGTCTTTGCGGCTCATGCAGAAAATCAAGGACAAGCGGGGCATCGAAAGCTCCCACGGCAATCTGGGGAATGTGTGCCTGTACCGCAGTAATTTCGAGAAAGCCCGCGACAATTACCAAAAGGCTCTGCGCCTGGTAGAGGAATCCAAAAACCTGCAAGGGCAGGTGCTCTACCAGGAAAACCTGGGCAACGTCACTTTACAGCTTAAAGATTTCAGTGCGGCTAAACAGCATTTTGAAAAAGCCCGCTTGCTGTGTCTTGGTGAACGGGAAGATATGGAGCGGATCAGTGCGCTCGAGGGCAAAATTAAAACAATTGATTCGCACCCGGAGTATCTCGAAGCTCAGGCACAGGCAAAACAAAAAGAAATTTCTGCGCTAAGTGCCGACGATCAGAATGGTCAACTTGGAAAGCTCCAGGAACTTGAAGAGATTTATTTCAAGGCCGCTAATATAGATAAGGTAATTGAAGTTTCGGAGAAAATTGCCTCGCTTCTCGATGCTATGGGAGATAAGGGCTCGATAGCCATTTGTCATGCCAATCTGGCTAGCACTCTTATGCAACACGGTCTTGCTGGCAAGGCCGAATTCCTGCCGCGCGCCGAGGAAGAATTTAAAAAAGCTTTGATGGCTTTTGAAAGCCAGAACGACAAAAAACGTAAATCGTATATCCTCGGTACCCTCGGTCTACTGTATCAAAACCAGAACAAACATGATGACGCTCTGACCTCCTTCACCCAGTCGCTTGAACTGATGCAAGAACTGGGAGACAAAATGGGGGAAGCCCGCAGTTATGCGAACCTGGGAAAAGTTGTGGCGGAAAAAGGCGACCGCAATCAAGCCGAACAGTATGTTCAAAAATCAGTCGAACTGATGGAAGCCTTGGAAAACAGGCCGGGAATGGCTCAGCAATATGAGGCGATGGGCGACCTGCATCTTGCGTCAGATGACCTGGAAAAAGCAGAAGAGTGGCTCAGTCGTGCGATGAGCCTTTACGAGGAGTTGAAGGATCCCAAAAGTGTCAACACCGTGCAGGACAAGCTGGTGTATATCCTCAGCCACCCGCGTAGTCTGGAAAAACAGGAAGCGGCTATCAAGGCAGAGCTTGCCAAACCGGAAGTTGAAAAAGATTCCAAAAAGAAAATTGCCATCCTCAAAGACCTGGCTAATGTTTATTTTATGGCAAGCGATCTGGATCAATCCAGAGACGTGCTTCATCAGTTGATCGAGCTGTATGAAAAAACCGGGGATCGCAAAGCACTGGGCGTGGCGCATGGAAATCTTGCGGGTATTTTCGAGCAGGCCGAGCGGTTGGAAGAAGCTAATGAACAATATGAAAAAGCGACCGAGGTCCGCGAAAGTCTGGGGGATGATGACGCCGTCATAGAGTTGTATGCCCGGCGCGGCGGCTTGTTGCTCAGAATGAGCAAGCTCGACCAGGCGGAAAAGGTCATGCGGAAATCCCTCGGGTTCAACAAGAAAAATCAAAATCAAAAAGGCCTGGTGCTGGACTACCGGAACCTGGGCAATCTGTATCTGCAAAAAACAGAATGGGTCGAGGCAGATCAGCATTACAAAAAAGCTCTCGATATCAACGTCCAATTCGGTAACCACAAGGAATCGGCAGAAGACCTGCGCAATATTTGTAACCTGTATCTTCAAAAAGAAGACTGGAGTGATGCCGAGCGATTCTGCAAACAGGCACTGGAAACCGCAGAGGAGTTGGGTGACTTTCAGAATGCGGCGCGCGATTGCCGGACTCTTGGTGTGATCCTCAAGAATAAAAAGGATCGCACCAACATTGAAGACTGTTACAAGAAAGCGTTGGAGTTCTCCAAAAAACTAAAGGATGCCAAAGAAATCTGCACCGATCACCGTCTGCTCGGCGAAGTTTACATGGAGCGCGGATACACCGAAAAGGCTCTGGAGCATTACAACGAGTCGTTCAAGATTTCCAGCAAGGGCAATGATCCAAATGAAAAAGCCGAAGACTTCAGAAACCTGGGGAATTTTTATTTTCGCAAGAGCAATCCCAAAGAAGCCGAAAAATATTACAAGGAGGCTTTGGAATTGACTATTGCTTCAGGCGATCCCCTTGGTGAGGCCAAGGACCGCACGTTCCTCGGTAACCTTTATTTTAAAACCGAGCGGTTCGATCAGGCGCAAAATGAATTTGATCTTGCCGCCGAGAGATTTCGCGAGCAAAAAAGCATTCTCAATCTCGTACAACTTCACATGACCGTTGCCAGCCTGAATGTTTCCGAGTCCAGGAAGGATGAATGTGAACAGGAGTTGGACAAGGCGCAGGAATTGGCCAAGGAACTTGGTAATCCCGAGAAGCTGGTGCAGTCGATCGAGAACGTTCGCAAAATGGCGGAGCGGATCGACCGCCTGTAACCCGAGCCCGGTGGTTGTGCATCAAAAAAATACCGGCGCAGAGGGAACGGGATCAGGCAGGCCCGGATTTTTATTTTCGGGCAGTTTATGGGACGGATTTCGATCGGAAAAGGCACAGGATTTCGGGCGATTTTTAACCTACTGAAAAATAAAGAGTTATGGCTTGAGGGGGCTTTTCTGTCACGGGTCACCTGCCTCCGTTTTGAAAATCATTTTTAAAACGGAAGCAACTGTTTTATTTTTATTTACCGGTTTAAGAACCGTCCTTGACAAGAGGTCAGGCATTCTATAAATTTTGAATAGAAACCGTTTTTAATTAGGGGTTTTGCCAGCAGTTCACGGAGGTAAAGCCCGGTGGAATTTATATATGAAGATTAATTACAGTCCGCAATTGATGGAGGAGTCGGTTTTCCGTCACCTCAACCATCTCGAACGCTCTGGGCAACGCGCTGATTACGATGAGTTCCATTCTCTCGCCGATCCTATTTATGAAGTTCCTGAAGACGATCGCGAGGAAGAATTCGCCAAGGTCAACAAGCTGTTCTTTATCGAAAAGCTTGGCCTGGGTGATTTTGTTTTAAGAGCTCTTGAAGCTTGTGGTTTGATTCCCAAAAGAAAACTGACTCATGCGCAGTTGCCTGTTGCCGCAGGTGCGGTTGAAATGGTGGAGCAGGGGGATGAAGATGCAGAAGGTGAAACCGCACTCGCCGAATCGGCTGAGGACGGAGCTGAATCTGCCGTAGAAGTGGATGATGAAGACACCGATGATCCTGATGAAGATGTCGTGCAATACGACCTCGATCGCGCCTTTGAGGAAAAAATTCGTGAGATCATGATCAAGCGTGCGATCAATAAAGTAGATGAAGGGTCCAACGTGTTGAACCGGTCCTCGGGACTGCCAATCATTGAATTGCGCGTCTTGGCCAGCCGTTTTGCCAATCCGGAAGAGACACAGGAACTCGAAGCATTTTTGATTCACGAGTTCATGCACGCGCGGGACATGATGGATCCGGAATTCGATTACGAGGATGCATTCATCCCCGGCAACCCTTCAATGCGCAATCTCATCACCGCTCGATTTCGCCTGCTGTGGAACGTCTATGTCGATTCCCGTTTGGCGCGCAAGGGAATCAAATCGGTGATACCGAAGGAATCCCGTTTCCGTGAGTTTGACAACTATTATCGCAAAATTCCGGATAAGCAAAGACGAGCGATTTTTGAGGGGTTGTGGCAGTCAGAACGCCTGACCCACGAAGAGCTCTTGTCCATGGCAACGGATCTCGATACGCTAATCAACCAGTTTGTTGATTACACCGACGAGTTTACTGAAGAAGATCGGGAGTTCATCCATCTACAAGGTTCGCCTTGTCCGCTGTGTAAATTCCCAACCTATAACTGGGTTGATGATCCAGAGAGTGTCTGTGATGAAATGGTAGTGGAGGCGATCAAGATCGACTTCCCCGACTGGGAAAGTAAGGATGGCGGCTGTGACCGG
>JAJDBF010000039.1 GCA_029261535.1 Nitrospinaceae bacterium
AGCTTGAAGACGATTGAGTGAAATGTGGTTCTCATGATTTTTCCTTTCTAAGAAACCATCTTATTCAAGGTTACCATGACGAAAATCATGACGAACAGGGCGACGCTTTCGATGACGCCAAGGATCATCATGAAGTTTGCGAAACCTTTCCCGGTTTCCGCCAGAGCATCTATCGCCGCGGCTGCCGCTTTACCCTGCATATAGGCCGCGACGCCGATTACGAGACCGCCAAGCGCCCCTCCGGTCATTAGATAGACATAAGCCGAAGCCGGAGAATTTGCGGCTATGTGAAGATTGCTAAGCCTTAAAATCGCGTTCATCAAGATATAGCCGTAAATCGTCTGTGTTAATGGAGCGCCGACAAAAGCCATGACGACAAAAGGAAATTTCTTTTCTTCCATAAAATAACGTTTGCCGGCGCCGATGGCTGCCATTCCCGCGACACCAGTACCCACTGCCGATCCGAGGGCTGAAAACGCAAGAGCCGTCGCATACGCAATTGCACATAAAAAGTGGACATCCATGATTACCTCCCAAAAGTAATTTAAGAATTATGATTTATGATCCGCCGTCGCCTGCGTGGCTATGGCGTGACAGGTTTAAGATTTGTGATTTACTCTTTTCTTCCCTCATAGCGAATTATCGACGACGTTGTGTTACTTACTTATCTATTCGAAACGGTTGGTATTCATCGCCCGACCATTGCATATCGAGATGACCCGAAAATTCGAGCATGTTCAGGCGGACACCGTGTACGACTACGGCAAGCAGGGCCATGATGATATTGATACCGTGTCCCAAGATGAGAATGAACGTTGAAAGAATGATGAGCAGCGGTGTCCTAAATCCGATTGTTGCAGCCATGTCATTAAAACTCGCCGCTACCGCAAGTGTCGCCATCCCGACCGCGAATAACCTTATATACGAAATGATATCCGAGAAGCAATTCATTGTCCGCATCGGCAGTCTCGCCAATCCGATCCCTATAGCCTTCATGATATTCCTTTGAGGCTCTGCAAACGCCACCGCCAAAGCTGCGCCGCCGACCAATAAACCGTAAGTAAACGATGGCATAGGCACTTCCAACACCAGTAGGCGAACGATAAAAAAAGCCCCCGAGATAATCAGAATCCATCCCAGATGCGAAAGGGCCCTCAGCGACGCTCTCTGGCGAAATCCGGCGATAACATGGGCGATCGAAATGTGGGCAGCGCCGATCACGAAACAAACCAGCATGACCAGCGATTGGCTGTCGGAAGAGAATGCATTGAGTCCCGGAACGACCAGATGCCTTATTCCCGACGCCTCAGATAACGATTGGATTCCGAACCAGTTCCCGGTGACGGCTCCCCACAGAATTGTTGCAATGCTCAGCACGTAGGCCAGCATAAACGGCTCGCGTTGGTCCAATTTCATTTTTCGATCAACAATAAAGGTCCCGGTCAGAAACAGGATGCCATAGCCCGCATCCCCCACAAGGAACGCGAAGAAAACGGTGAAGAACACGAGATAACAGAGGCTGACGTCATATTCACGGTAACCGGGCAGCGTGTTAAGCATCCTGAAAACAGGCGATATTATTCGAATCCAATTTCGATTTTCGATGAGTGTGGGCGGACTCTCCATTTCTCCCGGGTCTTCGATAAGCAACCCCCAATGTCCCTCCACTGCTGCTCTTCGTAAACGATCGAAACGAGTGGTGGGACAATACCCCTGAAGGTATGCAAGCGGGTCAAGGGCCCCCATTCCCATTTGGATACGCCTAAGCTTGCACTGCTGACCCAATTCCGAGATTTTGACTCTGAGCTGCCTCTCATGGGGGGCCAGTTGGGATAATTCACCATTAATATCGGCCAATCGTTCTTCCACTTTGGCGATTGTTTCCTTGATTGCGGAGATCGATTGTTCGGGAAACGTGAAGGGTTGAAATGCTGATAACGGTGGCTCGTCGTCTTTACTGACGGCAGCGATATAAGCGGTGTCCTGTTGATGACCGATCACGACATGCGCCATGTCGTTGGGTATCGATTTAATTTGTCCAGTAGAACAGGTGTACAAACGAATAAATATGCCTCTGTGCTCTAAATCCTTAATCGTCTCTAAATCGAAGTCGCCGATTGGATTCAGGCGTTCTAGTTCGCGCTGCAGAGCCGTAAAACGTTCGAGTTCCTGGTGACGAAATTCGTGAAGTTTCTTGATTATCTCGGCGACCGCAACGATATCTTCCGCCGTATTATAGGTATTCGCCGAGGGACATTCTCTCTCCAGAATTCGTGCCGCCGATTGTAATTTTCCCAATTGGTCGATTAGGCTCTTCGGCTCGTCTTTCCGGGGCTCCGTAACAGGAGTGACGTGAATGATGCCAAGGTTCCCCAGATCACCAAGGGCCTGATCCACTTGCGTGTCAGGAATAACAACGGTAACCTTTTTCATTGGTACGATCATGAATGATACTTCTGGTTGTTGATCCAGCCTACGCCCATAGCTTCGGCGGACAAGTTTTAGATTTTAGATTTTTAAAGCGACCGTCACCCCTCGTCCTCCGTCCCGCCGACGGCAATGGGCCGCCGGCGTCCTTCGCGAAGCGCGTTTCTTTTTCGATATTTTTCCACGAACAACCGCGGCCGTTTGCTGATCTCCAAGATAGATTTGCAGCCGGCGAATGTGTACATTAGCCTCGGGTATCTTTACCTTTTCAAACAGATTGACCCGCTGTGCCGTCCGGTCCAGTTCCTCGCTAATGAGCGCCGACTGTCTTTCAAGTACAGACAACTGTGCAAGAAGGTGCAATAACGTTTGAATTGCCGAAACGGCATCGTCTACCCATGGTGGCGTTTCAAAAAAGCTGTAGCGAACGGATGTGAAGTCAACATCTCTGAATACCGGAATATCGACACCCGCTATGTTGCCTGCCGCCAGGGAGATATTGCTAACCTTTACCCATTCCGTGACCTCCGGCTTTCCACCAAAAAGTTCCACCCAGCCCATCACTATTTCATAGTATTTGTCA
>JAJDBF010000040.1 GCA_029261535.1 Nitrospinaceae bacterium
CGTAAATCGGGCCTCAAATCGACAAAATAATGACCACTAAAAATGACATAGTGGTGAATTCAAAAACAGTCAACAAAAACGAAAAGGAGACTTCAGTAAAATAAACACGGTTTTTTGTCCCATTGTTGTTGACACGTTCCGATCCGGAAACCTACACATCTTTAGAAGCCCTTGGAATTTGCACTATTGACGCAGGGGGTGAAACAAATGTGGCTGATCTCGCCGGCTTCTATCGGGACTTGGGCAAGCGGACCTTTGCGCTTTGCGATAAACAGTCTGACGACCGGAAAGAGTCTATTGAAGCACAGGTCGAAACACTCTTAATGCACAACGAAAAGGGCTTTGAAGATTTGGTCCTAAAGAATACAACCGAAGAAGCATTAGGACGGTTTTCAAGGCTTATCAATTGGCCGCAAGACCTTCTCACGAAATTTCCGGACCCGGAGAACCAAGCTGTGGAAGCATTGGGTGATTATTTCAAGAGGAAGAAGGCCGAGTGGAGCATCGCCGATTTTTTAGCTCAATGTGACGAGAGCGAAGTACCCGAGTGGTTGCGCACTGCATGCATATCCCTCAAGAACGGTTGCAGTCCAAAACTCGCCACAAACATTGTTGCAGGCGAACACTCCGCCGAGACAACGAAGACACAACTGAGTGGAGATGAAACTAACTGACAAGCAACAACAGATAATGATAACCAGTGGTCACCTTTTGGTTACCGGTGGCCCTGGTTCTGGGAAAACCACAGTTTCGATCCTTAAGGCGGCGAACGTCGCCGAAAAGGAACTGCGCCCAGGGCAAAAAGTCCTATTTCTCAGCTTCGCTCGTGCGACAGTGTCGCGTGTTATTGAAGCCATCGAGCATGAGCAGCAGATCCCGCGCGAGTATAAGAACAGAATCGATGTCGAGACGTATCATTCGTTTTTCTGGCGAATTCTAAAAACTCATGGGTATCTAATTGGACTGCCACGTAAACTCTCAATTCTTACTCCTCCAGGCGAAGCAATTAAGCTTTCTGAAATTCGTAGCCTCTACGGAGCCGAGCGCAAACTTGCAACGATTGAGAAGACGGAGCGGCGGCAAAAAATAGATGATGAGCGATTGAGGCTCGCGCATAAGGAAGGGAGCATATGTTTTGATCTCTTTGCAAAATACGTGGGTGTGATACTTCACGGAAGTGAGCGCATCCGAGAGCTAATTGCAACGAAGTACCCGATTATTATCTTCGACGAATTTCAAGACACAAACGCAGACCAATGGTATGTCGTTGAGGCATTCGGAAAGAATTCTACTATGCTCGCACTCGCTGATCCAGAGCAACGTATTTATGATTGGATCGGCGCTGATCCTGAACGACTGACCCATTTCAATGAAGCCTTCACTCCGACCGTTATAGACCTCAGCTCACAAAATCACCGCAGCGGCAAGACCGATATAGTCCAATTTGGCAACGACATCCTAACGGGAAAGTTCCGTAAAGGTAGTTACATCGGAGTGAGTCGTCGACTCTATCAGCCCAATCCGAATCAAGCTTGGACTGCGCTTGTGACCGCTGCGTTGGCAGCGAGGAAACGCCTTATCGATAGTTGTTCTGCGAACTGGTGCCTCGCGATATTGGTTCCTACAAAGAAAATGACGCGACTTGTATCGGACGCGTTCCGCGCACCGCCAGCTGACCTCCCCAAAATTCTCCATACGCCGATCATTGAAATGGAAGCTATGATTTTAGGTGCCGAGATCATTGCCTTCCTGATGCAATCGAATTTCGACGATGAACATTTCGACAGATTCGTGGATTTGTTGTGCAACTACTTCTCCGGAAAAGGCGGCGATTCACCGACAAAGAAAGACTTGCAAGAGGCGCAACGAATAAAGGCCGCCTACAACGAATTATCTACTCGACGGTCGTCAGGCCAGATGATTCGCGCCAATAGCATCTTGGTGGAAGTCTTAGCAGTGTACGACAAGATTCGTTCAACGGTGCTAGTAGGCAATCCGGATGATGATTGGCGCGTTATCCGGGGTCTTTTGGAGGACGGAGATTGTCCTCGACTGAAACGAATCGCGGAGGACGTTCGCAATTTGAGGCTGCTTAATCGTGGCACTCAGTTACGTCAGGCGCTTTCTCAGGATTGGCGAGATACGGGTGCCTACGCAAACGCTCTGGCCATCATCCGCAAGGCGTTTGTCAAAGAGCATTTTTCAACTACGTACAAACCGGAAACAGGCGTTATCGTCATGAACATGCACAAAGCGAAGGGCAAGCAATTCGATGAGGTTATTATTTTTGAAGGATGGCCGAAAAAGTATAGAGGAAAGATTCTAGCGAATCCCAATCGCATTGTGAGAGGGAACTTTAGAGATAATGATATTGGCCAAGCTCGTCGGAATTTTCGTGTAAGTGTTACCCGTGGGAAGAGTGGAGTTACTATCTTGACACCAAAAGGTGACCCATGTGTGCTTCTTCTCGACGAGAAGTGACACCCGAAATGCCAGCCATACAGACTCTTGAATCTATCTTCGTGAATCAGATTCATGCTCAATCAGAAGGGGCAACAATGTTGGCGAGTTTCCTTACTTATCTTCTGTTGATATTTTTGTTGATTTCACCGGTCATCAAGCGCCGTGGTCAGTTCTTCCCGAGTGATGGGTGAGTATTGAAGAGAAAAGGCGGCGTTGGTGTATTTGAGTTGCCGCTGAGCGGCGGCGATCCCGTATAGTCACGGCACGTCTTTTTCGTGATGTGGCTTCCCATACCGTGTCGAGCGGAATGAGGTGCATTCCTAGACACGCACGCCGCTTCACAGCTACTATTCCAAAAATCGTTCACTATTTTCGAATGTAACCCCCGAGTTGAATCTTTGCTCGACCGCGGAAAGTTTATTATATGACTGTTACGAACAATTACCGATTTTGTAATCCTATCTTTTTGGTGTCGTTTGTGTCAATATCCTTAAATGCAGTTGGTAAAGCCGATTTTGTTCGTTTTTATTACTCGCCTGGATTGTGTTTGTATGGTTCACCAAACTGGAAGGGGCAGTCGTTCTGGTGAATTTTCTCGACGTCTGGCGGAACGCCTGAGCGTATGAAACGTCGGTCGGCCCCCACATGGAAATCGACATTCCCGGGTGTTGTAAAGATCGAAGTCTGGGGGCCAGAGTGTGCGACTTGCTTAACCGATTGGTTCAGGACATCAATATATATTTTTCGATGGGTCAAATGCACAAAGAATCCGCGGGGATGGAACAAAGACTACCGGCTTCGCGCAAGAGATGTCCGAGACCTTGCAAGTGCTTGGAAGGAATTTCAAGAGTGGTTTTCAAAGTGGAGTTCAACATCACCCGTCAGGTGGAATATTGAATTCGTTTGTAACCCGCCGAGAGGGATTGCAGCTCCCGATGGTTGGGAAAAGCCATTCTCTCATGCGGCGGGTAATGTCATGTTTGAAGTTATCGAACCATCGGCACATCGGGTAACTCAGGACACATATCACACTTTCATTCATATATATCGTTGGGAACAGCACGATAAAAATCCAGAGCTATGGAAATGCGATACCCGCCTTCTTGCTGTTGATGTGGAAAATTTCAATAAGTGCTGGGAGGAGTTTAAGCCGTGGTTCAAAAAGGACCAGCGTCGATACGTTTCGAAGTGTTAAGCTGAAAATAGTCAGGTTTTCGAAATTTGCCGTATTCTACGAGCAAATATCAGACCACATAAGTTCGAAAACCAGAGTGCGATGGGGACAATTGGCCGGCCAGCAATCTCAACACCACCGAAGGGAAAGATTGCCCACCGGACTATTCCTATCTTTTTACAGTGTTTTGTGTCAAAATCCCGAAATGCAGTTGGTGAAACCGATTTTGTTCGTACTTTTCTTGTTGTTCGCGTGGGTTGTGATCTTTTGGATTATGGAACTGGGCGGGGCAGCTATACTGGCAGACCTGCTCGACATCTGGCAAAACGCAGTTTGAATTTACGATTAGTTAACGTAAGGATTTTACAGGATGTGGATGAAAAGAATTGCGATCGGATTAAAGATTTTGTTGATATCGTTCGGCAGCATCGTCGCGAGCGCGGTCGTTGCCGTTGGGTCGGTTTCGGTTTATCATAATTGCCAGCTGGCGAAATTTGAAAAGAATGTTCGCAATATCCCGGTTCCGAAAAATACAGTGGTGATCGCGTCGGAAAAAATGATTGGGGCGTTTGGAGGCGGGAATATCAATCGCATTGATACGATGGTTTTGGTCCTGGTCAGAAGTCCGTTGGGTTATCCTGAATTCGTATCCCAGTTGAAACGATCAGTATTCCTGGAGAAAACCTTCACCGCGGGGAAAGAGTATTTGAGCATTGCACAAATAAACCGAAACGGAGTCTACCAAGTGGTGGAAAAGGATCGGTATCAAATTACCGATAGCGCCGATTATTCCGACAAAAACGCGCCGTTCGACGCACCGCCTTGGTCCCCCACTGAGATTTATCATCTGAAAATACTGTCGGCGAATTTGCCCGACGATCACGCGGGGAATTACTACGTCATTACAGTTGCGGACAGCGTTCATTCCGGATGGCATTTACTCGATTACAGGGCAAAGCAGAGCTAACCCCACCGGGGAAGAATGGATCGAATGCCGACAGCTTCCAGAGCATCTTTGTCTGCTGCATCAAGGTAATTTCCGATCCAAATAGTATCTGTGATTTGGTCCATTGGATATCCGTTACGGCTGATAGTATTCCATTTCGGCCCAATAAGAGCTTGATTCAAGGCGTTCCTTGAACTCGTCCAAGGTCTTTTGTGGAAAATTTGGATTTCATGCCCATTCAATAAGTTGCCTGGATAAAGAAGCATGGATTGGACAGACAGGAATGTCTATCCTACTGGGGTTTTCGTTCGCGCACTATCTATCGGCGATTCACACTAACCATGCATCTGGAAATTCTTGCCTTAATTTGTCTACGATTTCCGGAGATGCGCCCCATGCAACAATCGCCGAAGGGAACGGTGCTGATTGACCGCAATCGTCAAACGATAAACGTCCACGAAGACAAAGGACCGTTGCCTTTTTGACAATATTCCTGTGCCACCATCGGGTATCCGTTCTCGCGGGTATAAGAGCTGCCACACTTCTGGCATTCCCGGATTCCACTTCCATTCTTGATTTGGCGATCCAATCCTGAATCGTTCTTCCATACGGCGGATTGACGAAAACATTGCCGAACCATGAAAGTGATAAACCATCATCATCGACCGTGTAGTGCATCTTGGCTTTTACGGGTGCCGTACTTCGATTCTTCGTAGGAGAACAGGGGTCAAGGTCGAATTCGCCAAAAACGCCGTACAATTTTTCGAGAAGCCATTTCGGCGTGCGCCAAGTCATCGAGGTCGAACTATTTCCGGCGTGGCTGTAAAAGGATGTATCGTCATGAATTGCCTTTAGATAGGCACCGGCGCCAAGCACGGTTAACGCGCTGTCGAGGATATGTAATCTTCCCTCGTTTCTTCGTTCAAGCGCGACCATTGTCGGCTGGGTGGTTTGAATCATATTGGCCAACGCCCGTTGGCTCAATCCTCGACGGCGGCGTAACAATGCGATTTGTTTGCCGATGGCATCACCTTTCGGGAGATTGCGACCAGCGAGTGAAATATCCAACACCGATAACACCTTGTTCCACGAGTCAATATTCCCCCGACCGCGTTCCAGCATTCGGACCGTTGGCACAGAAATATTCGCCCGGCCCGCAACCTGACACTGATTGAGGCCACTTTCCTTGCGGGCCTTCTTAAGTTGTTCTCCAAGATTGTTTTGGTAAGAAAGTTTAATCATTTAGACGTTTTTTTTCCGATATATGGAAAAGATGTTTAATCAACATTTTACTTCGTCTCATTTTAAGTCGATGGAATTTACAGATGCGCTTCCGAATCCTTTTGAGCGGCGTCGCGAAAGCCGATCCCTTATGCATCGATTGATTATCGTGGATTGCTTGGAGAAAAAGTATTATCGAAGTTTTCAAGTACGTTTCTTACAATCTTGTCCATTCTCGCGATCGCCGACTTTTTCGCATCCCGCTTTAGACCTTCGGGGACTTCGGGCGTGTGAAACAGATACGTATAGAGAATTACTTTTAGCAGCTTTTCGATATCCTTGATTTCCAGGGTCAGTTCGGAGACGGCCTCTCGTATCGTGTTGGCGATGATTTCGTTGGCAGAGGTGAATTGTTCACGGATGAAATCGGGTTTGCCTGAAGTGGTGCTTCCCGATGACGCGAATGTCTGTTGGTCTTCAGCCGATAATTCCGCGAAATGAATGCCGGCGTTGCGAAGGAATTCGGATTTGGAGATTCGCTGTTGTCTGGCGATGATGTCGAACAACTTCCACTCATCGTCGGTGACGCGAATGCCAATGTTTCTGTTTCTGTGTTCGGTTGACTGTTCCACTATAGGTCCCCAAAAATCAGTAATGGCCGCAAGATAAAATTGATGGGGACGGGTCCCCAGTATCGACCATCCCAACTATTTGGCCGGTGATCGGACAGCAACAGGTATCGATCTTCAGGAATGGTGTAATCTGTGTGTGGATGTCTTGGCAGCGGACGCCCCATGGAATCCTGTGTAAACACCGGGTATTCGGGGTGGAGGGTTCCGTTAATGAACAATTGAGTTCCTGCAATCGCTACCCGGTCGCCGGGGAGTCCGGCGATATATTTTGCGACGGGTTGAATCCGTTTCAGCCCGCGGCCGTGAATGAGATAGCGTCGCTCCAGTCCGAAATTCGCGATTTGGTCGGTAAGAAAGGTGCCCGCTATGAAGCTGCGTTGAGGCAATGCATCTATTTCTCGATAAATCCCGCGCGGCATACTATCGGAATACAGATTGAATCGAAGTTTGAGCATGACAACCAAGGTCACGGCGATAAATATCATGGTTAAGAGGCAGAGAATGACCGTCGCTACTCGCTTGTCGATTTTATGTTGTGAGAGATATTTCATAAGATTAATTTCCCGATTTATATGAGCATTGCGTCGTCATCGTATTCATTAACGTCGTAAAGCGGGTCAAGATCAACAGCCGATTCGTCCGCCTGACCTTTGGGCAGTTCGCTGTAGTCGGCATCGTCGAAATCGGGAAACGCAATGTTCGGGAGTGAGCGAATGATATCCGACCGGGCCGGCGCAGGCATTTTGGAGCGGGCATCAAACACCGGATCGGTATAGTGCCGAATTTTGTTGGCATATATCGGGGGTGTGTTCGATACGAAGATCAGTTCGTTGTCTTCGGGGAGTGTCAGGACTTCATCGGCCGTAAGCAGGTTTCTTTGAATTTCATTCACCCCGTCGGAAACATTTTCCAATGCAAGATTGGCTCTTTTTCCGGAAAAGTTCTTCGTCAATTTGGGAACGGTTTTCGTGCCTGTCATGCGAGAGATCAGCTCTGCCGTTTCGAGTTTATTAGGAGCAAACGCAATGCGTATATGGCAATTGCTGACGATGGCTTCGTCGTGGCCATAAGCCCCGTAAATTTGGGACATGTCCTGTGCAATTAAGTACGCCTGGAGGCCGTAGCTGGCCATATATGCCAACGCGGTTTGAAATGATTCGAGTTTGCCTAAAGACGGAAATTCATCGAGCATTAAGAGCAGCTGGTGTTTATAACACGGAACGACGACGCCGTTGCTAAATTCCATTTTTTCCAACAACCGCGTAGCAATCTGATTGAGGACCAGACGAACAAGAGGTCTCGTTCGCGGGATATCGGACGGGGGGACCACGAGATACAGGCTGACCGGTTTATCGTGATTCATCAGGTCGGATATAAAGAAGTGGGAGGTTTCGGTATTTGCCGCGATGATGGGATCTCTGAATAGCGACAGAAACGAGAGCGCAGTGGAGATTATTCCGGAACGTTCTTCGTGGGCTTTGTTCAGCATGTCACGGGCGGTGGCGGAAACGACGGGATGGGTACGCGTTGGTTTTCCGGTGCCGGTATCGATCCAGCGGTGTGTGCCTTCCGGGTCATGGCATGTCGCGAGCATGGCCTTTAGTACATCGGCAACGCCTGTTTCCGGGTCGGACAGTAAGCGCGCGACCCCACGGAGAGTCTTGTCTCTTTCGCGGTAAAGAACATGCAGAATACAGCCGACAAGGAGGGTGTGCGCTGATTTACGCCAGTGGTCACGAAAGAAATGACCTTTGCCGTCCGGATCGATTATCATCTCAACTATGTTTTGAGTATCCCGGACTTCTTTGGGACCGATACGAATCTCCAGCAAAGGATTGAAACATGCTGAAGAGCCGTCGTCACATGTCGGGTCAAATTTAATGACGACATTATCCAATCCGTCCCTGCGCCACGCACTCGTCAACGCCCAGTTCTCACCCTTTATATCGTGAACCAATACGCTCTGCGGCCAAGATAATAGTGTGGGGATCACGAGGCCGACGCCCTTTCCAGTGCGGGTGGGGGCCACACCGAGCACGTGTTTGTCGCCGGAATACTTCAGGTAACGAGACTTATTCCGGCCCGAGCAAGACCAGGCGCCAAGAAAGATTCCTTCAGTTGAGTTGTCAAGAAGGCCGATTTTTCGAATTTCCTCTTCCGTGGCGAAACGGGAACTTCCATGAATCTCAGTACTTTCATATCGGCTCCGATGAACAACTCTGACGATGCATAAGCTGAACAATACGCATGATATTGAAAGGATGAAGAGGAGGCTTGCCCTAAGAAAGATGTCTCGAGCACCTGGATAATCCTGGATATTGAATTGCCAACGCAGGAACTGGAAAGGGTTGTACAATTTGCCGATTAAAGGACGTCCCAGAATCGGTGAATAGTCCAATTTATGGGCGGTGTACTGCGACGCAATTAGTAAAGACAAGGGAATGCCAAACAATAGGGCAGCGATGTTTACGAAGGCGAGACGGAAAAGACGCCTTACCGGGGCCTTGTAGACATATTCACTTGTGCTGTTGCCATTACGCATATTCGACTCAATGAAATTTCAAAGATACTGATTTGGATAGATTCCTGACCATGGTATCGATTTCCCTTTTGGCCTGAATCGGAGTTGAATCCTTTTGGTTCATTGCTCGGACAGGTAGAAAATCGAAAGCTTCGGGATGTGTTTTCCGGTGGCGGCTTATTGCCTGGACGGCGCGGTCTTCGTGCGCATGTGTGATTTTGTACCAACGCTTATTGCGGACAATATCGATGAAGTTCTTGACGGATGAACCCTGGGTTTCTCGGGCGGTTACGGTTGCGGCTACAAATCGCACCAAATTCGCGTCGCTGTGAGTAATCCATTTTGCATCCAACGCCTGGCGATAAACGCGGATCACATCGGGAGTACGCCTCAAGTCTTTGGCGTGTATTGCGATTCTGTGATTAAGCTGGCCGGCGCGAGTACGCATCCAGGCGTAGAAATCGTTGCGGAACGTTTTTGGTGAACCGGTGTTTTTCAGGACGCGCGGGTCCCTGGAAATCTCGTTTAAGATGTATCGATCAGATTCGTCGGTATTCTTTTGATTGAGTTTACCGAGCGCGCCCCAGTTCTCGAAACGAAGGTAGGAGACGTCCTTTTTTGTTTTTTTGTCAGTAAAGGTTTTTACCTCGAGAAACAGAATATCACCGTTTCTGATGTCCCCCGCATCCCGGCTCATTACCAGTTTGCGAGGCGGGTTCAGATAGTGAATGTTGTCGACCCCCTCGATTAGCAGGTAACGTTTGTCATGGAATTCATCATGGAGGCCGAAACCCACAACCCGGCCAACTACGTGCTCACCGGGTTTGAGTTTGGTATAGGCCAGTTTGAGACCGGGATCCGTGATAGCAGCCATATGATTCGATTTTCGTTTGATAATATCCTGGTTGATTTGAAAGGTTTTGAGTCCATTCAGAAGATCAGGCGAAACGGACCAGGTAATGGCGCCGGTTTTTTCAGCGAACTTCATCGATTCCAGGAATTGGAGCCGGCCGATGACGCAGCGGCGCTTCTCCTTTTGGTACGCTGTTTCCTGGTCGGGTATGTTCATGGAGATTCGCTTGTTTTCGTCCAGTGTATTGACGATTTCCCGGTCGAGCTGTGTAACCCGTATGGCCTCGATTGATCGCCGGTGACGTTCGAGGACATCTTCTTTCAATTGAAATCCGAGCTTGCGAGTGGCCGCTTCCTGTGAACGTCTGCGAAAGCCGCGTTGGATATATGATTTGTCTATCCAGATCGATTGACCGGAAGCGTCGACACCCCGAATAAGGAGATGAATATGATGATTGTCAGTATTCGTATGGGGGATCGCGATCCATTCGAGCTTCCTGGCAAAATCTTTTTCGACGTTGTGCATTAATGCCCTGCCGTGTTCATGGAGGTCCAATTTATGTCCCTGAGCGGGAGAGACGATTACTCGATAGACTCGCTCATCGCCGGATTTCTGCCACGAAGCGAGTGTATCGGCGATGTCGATATCTTCTTCCGATTCGCTAAATCCGAGTCCTTTTCTATCCTCCAATTGGGCGCCTTCCCGCGCAAGGTAGCGGCCATGAGCGCGCCATTGGCCGTCGTGTTTGTTCGAGGAGTAGGAGACCTTGACGACGCTGCTTTGAAGAAATTGTCTATCGGGATACAGTTGGTAGCTTCCTTGTTTCGTGAAGTGCTGCTTGACGTTTGCAACCGCGATTTTAACCAGAGATGTGGTAGTTACGCCGGTCGAACTAGCAACGGCGTATCCATGACCTTTGGCACCGCCAATTTTTGTCTGGCGATCGCGAAGGCTTACGATCAATTCAAGGTCTTTTTTCGGTTTCATACGTTGTGCAACGCGGGTTAGAATCTAGTGATTTGTTGAACCTGTAACTTGTTATAATTCAATATGTTAAAAATCATGCTTGACGGCGTTTATCTTGCATTCGCTTAACCTAATGAATGTTATAAATCCCTTTGGGAACTCCGTTAGACTGCAAGCAGTCGGCTTTTCCATCGGCACTGTGGCAAATGCTTATATGTTGCGGTGAAAATCGGCAAAAGTTCGATGTTCGAGGGTTTTCGGTACGCTATCCAAGTGTTCGACTATGAAATGAGAATTCGGACAGAGTTATTGTGTGATGAGTCCGACAGGCCGCCGGCAACGCTAAACCTTTGATATTCATGTAACGGTTGAATCCGAATGATATTGATTCTTCGGGACGAAACATTTTCGGTTGAAAAAAAAACAATAGAAAACCTTTTGACATAGTTTAATGAAGGCGGACTGACACGCAGCCCGCCCGGTTAAAAATCGATTACAGGGACTGCACCACCAGGAATTTTTCGGTTCCGATGGTAACGCTCGTGGTGGATAATTCCGGACCCGCCAAAAATCTTTCGGGGTCAAAATCCAACCCGGGACATAGGCTCTTTTCCCACACGGCATATTCTTCGGGAAACCAGGTTTCGAAGAGTTCGAATGCCGCCTCTTTCTCGATGTCGATAAAGCAATCGCCGTGAAACACATACAGCATTTCATCTTCTATTTGGTCAGCGGTCATTGTCGACATGTCATATCCATTATTCATAAACCAGGCTACTTTGACAAAAGATTCTGTGTTATCACCTAAGGCGTCGATAAGCTCATCAAGCCACACGATATCCGCGGCGGTACAATTTCCGTTGAAAACGGCTGAAACGCCGCAATGATCGCCATCCGGCCAGAATTCGGCTTCCCCGTTGTTGTCGTGGTCCCAATTCACGACTTCTTCGGCAGTTAATATTCGAGAGATCGCGCTCTGATGCCGAAAGCTGAAGCCTTCAAATCGCCCAAGGTCATTAATAAGTGTTTTACGTTCCCGTTGTTGTATGGTAAATGCTGAATCAGCCATCAATCGCAAGCTCCTATACCGTTTGCGGTTATCGGTCAGAGAGGCGAGGCGCTGATTGCACTTAGCGCCATACCTCTCGCTATGCCTGCGATTGTACCAAATTGGCCAAGACTGTCAATAATAAAATGTTATATATGAAGTGGTTATATGATTTTTCACCATCGGCTAACGCACTCGAATTCATATTCTTGTCTCGATTTATCGAAACCATCTAGTGTGAGAATTTCTGTTACTGCACGCCCGGCCTTTACCTTCGATGTTCGACTCATGAAAATGACCATATTTATGGCTTCGGCGATGGCGTCCGGTGATGGGTTTATAGAGGCTTCCTGGACAAGTTGCTCGATGCGACGGAGGGTACGAATTGCGTTTTCGGCCTGAACCGTTCCAAGACCACCAGGATGCCCTGTATTCCAAGCTTTTATCATGGTGTGGGCTTCCTGCCCGCGAACCTCGCCGATTATGAGCCGTGTCGGCCGCAAACGCATGCTGTAACGGAGTAAGTCGTTCATCGAACGATTGTCGGACGTTCTGAGGTGAAGGCTATTGTCGACGTTACATTGCAGCTCCGGCGTGTCTTCGATGATGATAATTCTGTCATCCTTAAAACGGTGGGCGATAAAATTGAGAATCGCATTGCAGAATGTGGTCTTCCCTGAACTAACGCTTCCGGCTACGAGAATGTTCTTGCGATTCATTACGGCTGTTTCGATGGCGTTTCTCTGTTGACGAGTAATAATCTCGTGGTGCTCGAATTGAGCGAGAGAGTATATATATTCAGCTGGCTTGCGGATGACGAAAATGGGCGAGGAAACCAGGGGAGGAATCAATGCCTGAAACCGAAATCGTTTTAACGCACCGTCAATGTTTAATTTGATTTCGACCCCGAGATCGGGAGATTCCATATTCACAATTTTCCGGGAAATGCTGGCGACGGTTCTGACGAAATTGTCCGCGATTCCACACGCCATTTCGCAAAGCGGTTGCATACCATCGAAAGTCTCTACCCAAACCCGTCCGTCTTCATTCAACATCACCTCGGTAACGGCGGGGTCTTTAAGGGCCGACAGGATGTCTGGACCTATATCGGTGAGAATTCTTTTATGCACACGCTCGTGGTTTATCATAAGGATAACTTCTCCAGGATAATGTCCTGAATCACGAGGACGTTAAAACGGTAACCAGGCTGGATTTCAATGGTCGGCTGAACATTCAGGTTTTTCTGAATCATTTGCGAAGCGACTTGTGCGAGTTCGCGGCCAATGGCAGCGGCGACCACGTCAGCAGGGTTATTTACATCGACTCCGCCACTCAAGAGTTCGTAGCCGGCGCCAACCATGCTAAGGAGCAGGGCTGAACCGTAGACCCTGCCAAAGTGATGGTTCACTTTGTCTTTGAATCCTCCTTTACCGGCGATGTCTACTCCAGGCATCTTATCAAGGTTCAAACTTGAGCCGTCCGGAAAAATCAATCGTTTCCATACAACGAGAGCCCGGTTCTGGCCGAAACTCACCCGGCTGTCATATTCGCCGATCAATTTTGCCCCTTGGGGAATCAGTAAATGATTTCCGGTGACACTGTCATAAACGTGTTCTCTTACGAGAGCCGATACATTCCCGGGCAAATCAGAGTTGATGCCGGTGATCAAAGTCGCCGGAATAACAGTCCCTGCCTTAACTTCGTATCGGGACAATGGAGCCCTTTTTATATGGGGCAGATATTGACCGCCGGCAGTATCGCCCCGGAGAAACGTTTCTTTCTGTAACTGAGAGTCGTTTTGCCGGTTACCGGTTGACCCTTGATTTGACAGCGCAGACAGCACGCTGGTTGACAATCCAAGGTCTGAAGGCGTGGACGGATTATTTTCGAAGGATTGATTTGATGCAACTGTTCGGGCTTGCGAGGCGGCGGATTGAAGCGGTATACTCGATGGCGCTCGAAGTGCCTCGTAGTGTTCTTTGGCGGCTGAAATCTTCGCGTTTTCTGCAATTTTCATAACCTCAATTTCGGTCTGAAGCCGGTGCTTCTGACGTTCGCTTTCGAGTGGATTCGCGTTTAGCTTTTGTCCAGCTTCACCACGGTCCGGCGGTGCAGAGTCAGGGGATTGGAGAGTAGTCGACGGTTCTGACACCTCGGCATGCTGCGATTCGATGATTTCGTTGTCAAACCAATGGGACTCAACGGCGCCGACATTAAGTTTTTCTTCATTAGCCCGTTTCCGATAAACCGCATTTTCCCGGATAAAAAGAGCATATACGAAATAGATGCACCATAAGCAAATCAGTCCTACACCGAGATAGAGTATGCTTTTTCTGCACTTGATAATCTGTGGCTGTGGTCGTTTCTGTAATGTCATTTTTTTATCTCCCGCAATTTGGTGCGTTCGTTTTGTGGGGGTGTTATCGTCGCTCAATCACCACGGTGTTTTTGTGCCGTCCGCTACCGACAACCAGAATAGCTTTGTCGAACAATCGGTCGATGATATAGAAATCATTGAGCAGCCTTGCGTTGACAATGCTTTCATTGCCATTATCGAGAACAAAAAACGCCGGTGCTTCCGGCATATTTCCGGGCAACTTGATAAAAACCTTTTTCCCATCATCAAATACCGTTTCCGGATAAAAGGCCGGTTTCGAGTTGAACCAACCGGAACTTTTTGACGTAACCTTATAATCAAGATTGATATCCGCCGTCGTGATGACTGTGGAGTTGTTTTTTTCCGGGACGTTTTGCTGTGGTTGACCTAGAGGATTGTACGGCGGAGCGAGCGCAGTGGTTTCCTCGGGGTAAAAGAAACCGATGTGCGGCGTGTATTCTCCTTCAAGGATGCACTTCAAACCGATTCGGTACGTCCTTCGGTTGGTCGTAATTACAAGATCGGTCTCAATTTCTTCGGCAGTGTTCGTTTTGACGACAATAACCGGCTTTTGTTTTGCCCCGGATTGGGTGAAAACATTGGCATTGACATTCCACCGAACAGGATCGCCGCTATCGACATGATGCATGATTTCACCTTCTTGCAGTTCAATGGTCGATAAGCGAAACGGGGTGCAAATCAGTTGGGGTTTCGATAAACCGAAGGGATACATAAGTCGACCGTCGGCAGTAAGGACTGGTTTGATATTGCCTGTGGCTTCATATCGAGAAATCGTCGAAATGATGGCAGCCTGCTCCGAAACCGGTCGGGCCTGTATCCCCAGATTCTTAATGGGTATGGACGCCGTACTAAGAAATTTCTCTTGCACCTGTTCGGCTTTAGCTTCACGGCCCTGTCGCTGGTCCTGGCGTTCAATCTCGTTGATTATGTCCTGCTTCTGTGATGACCAGTTTCTATTTGCTCTGATCTGAGCAGTTAGACGCTTTCGTTTTTCAATATTTGTATCGATACGTCCGGAAGCTGCGGAGATGCGGGATTTATATGTTCTTACTTTCGATTCTCCCTCCCGAAACTTTTCTTTGAAATAGAGCAATTCTTTGGCGAGATGTTGGGCCTGCGTTTTATCAGTTGCTATATCTTCACGAAGTGCTTCGATTCGTAACTCCGCGGGGGTCTTCGGTTTAAAATACTGAGATCCTGTATTTTGCCTGCCTAATTGCTCTACATCCCGTGCCGGTTCCCCGTCATTAACTGTTTTTCTGTATAGCTTCCTAATCTTATCTCGTGACTTCTCTATTTTTCTCTCCAATTTCTCGACTTCCCCGAAATTTTTCTCAACGTAGACGGACATAATGCCAACGAATGTGTCGGTTGCGGATATCCTTTCGCGAAGTTCTCCAATGCGGGCATGATCGCGTTGTTCTTCCACCTTTAGGTAAAGGATTTCGCGGCATCTCTCGATATTTGTATCGAAACATTGACTTTTAATACGTTGAATAAATTCTGGTTTGCGGATTATCCGATTGTTTTCGTTATCGGAAAGATCGCGCTTGGCAGACGAAATCCCGTTAATGAGATTTTCTACGCGTTTGTCAACGTACTCTTGTAGCTCAGTGAGTCGTTGTAGTTTTTGACTAGCAAGCCAATCTTCAATCTCGACCTCTTGCAGCTCTTCCAGTTTGTGTTTAACCACAAGTGACTCGATAACATCGTGTACTTCGAAAAACGTTTCGGACAACACATGGTCAATATTGCTGAGGGGATCGTCGAGAACGTTTGTTTTCGATGGCTGCGAACGAGGAACTTCAGATGTCGGGCTCAACGAGGCGGAACGTGTCAACAACAATGGGACAAAAAACCGTGTTTATTTTACTGAAGTCTCCTTTTCGTTTTTGTTGACTGTTTTTGAATTCACCACTATGTCATTTTTAGTGGTCATTATTTTGTCGATTTGAGGCCCGATTTACG
>JAJDBF010000041.1 GCA_029261535.1 Nitrospinaceae bacterium
AACCCCCTGGGGTGTTGCAACTTGTGTTGTAGGTTGGTTCCAAGCTCTGGTCTGATACACTCCAAAATGGGAAGTACCTTCAACACAATATGTTGTAGGTTGGTTCCAAGCTCTGGTCTGATACACTGAATAACGAACGCAAAATCAAAACTTTTAAGTTGTAGGTTGGTTCCAAGCTCTGGTCTGATACACTATGGGAGGTATCAATCAGTAATTGCGCTAGGTTGTAGGTTGGTTCCAAGCTCTGGTCTGATACACTTCTTGAGATTCCCATTGTGTTAGCTCCCTAGTTGTAGGTTGGTTCCAAGCTCTGGTCTGATACACTGCGAAGCACGGCTTGGCAATGACGTTTATCGTTGTAGGTTGGTTCCAAGCTCTGGTCTGATACACTCAATACGGGCTGGACCGTGCGGCTATGATGGTTGTAGGTTGGTTCCAAGCTCTGGTCTGATACACTACACTTGGTTTTAACCGCAGGATTCTAAAGGGAAATCGGGCTTGAGGGGAAAGGGAAAGTGGTGTTCCTCCCTTTTGTTCGGTAGCTTGCGGGTCATTTTTCAGAACATTTCCAGTTGTTTGGGTTCGGATGGCGGCTTCTTGCTTTTCTTTCCCCAGTAATGTTTGACATCTCCAAACTGTTTGTCTGTAATCGTTATTATGCTCACCATGCCCTTTCCGGGTAACATGGCTTTCACCCGCTGGATATGAGCTTCCGTATTTTCCCGACTGGCACTGTGCCGTATGTACACTGAATACTGCATCATGTTAAATCCGCTTTTCAGGAGTCCCTTGCGGAAGCGGGTGTAACTCTTCCGATCCTGATCGGTCTGTGTCGGTAGATCAAATAAAACCAGCATCCACATTGCACGGTACTTGTTGATCGCGTTCATAATTCGGGATATTCCAGTTTCTTCTGGCTTCCCGAGAGGCACCGGTACAGGGACGCTGTGGTCCGGTGCAGTCCCACCATCAGCGGACTTCGTGTTTTATCGAACACCACGTCCATGGTCAGAACTTCCAGCAATTGTTTTTTGATCTGTGTGGTCAATTCGCTGAGGTCTTCGTGATTTTTGTGTATGTCCACCACGACGCGATCAACAAAAGGGCGAAAGGGTTCGAGCATATCATCGGCTAAACAAAAGGCGTTGTAACGGTTTTTATGATGGAGCCCTAACGTGGGTAAAAGTCCTGAGGAGACCAGTGCACGCGCTACTCCTGCACGAACGACCATGTATCCAAAATTGAGCAGGTTGTTGGGCGGAAAACCTTTGCGCTCCCGCCTGAAGGCTTTGCCAAATACCTGCGGCCAGTAGAAACGGGCGGCCTGCGCCTCTATGTTACCAGAATCACCGGATTGTACTTTTTGAGCCAGACTGGTGAGCCGACCGCTTTCTTTTCCCAGGTAATCCAGCAGTCTTGCCTGGTTTTTTATTTTCGCCTGCACAGTTTGTTTCCAAAGTTGTTTCTTGACGGGTTGCGATGCTTCAATCTGATGCCGGAAACGCTCGGATTGCAGTTCGTTGGTGTCGAGAGGTAGCAGGAGCCCTTGCGGGTGATGATTGGGAGCGCACACAATCACGGCAGAGTTGTTTGCCAAAAGGGCGGACAGGCACCCTTGTGTATAGATGACCGCCGGGTGCTCGACCAGCAACACCCCGATGTCCTCAATCGGGATCTTCCCTGCAATTTTCCCATCCTGCTCAATGATCAACTGATCCAGTTTGCTACTGAGTTTGGAAGGGTTGCTTATGGTGATGGTGCGTTTAATCATGAGCCTTGAATATTCTCCCGATTCTATCGATGCGTACTTTGATTCCCTTAAAGCTAGAATGAGTCGGCTGTTCAACTCCCAATTCTTTTCCATCATCATCTTTTAAAATGGCCAGCAAGTGATGCCTCAATACAATTTGATTGGAAATTTTTTGAACCCGATAAAGATTTTTCTGGATTCTTGAATAATCCGGGTTTTCCCAGTCAACTTCACCTTCCTTAATATTCAACAGAACCATTTCGTTGATCGCCAGTGACATGAAAAATTCTTTCCCTGACTCAAGGTTTCTTTGAATAACCAACTCCCGGTTTTTCTTACGCCGAACCGCTTCAAACAATGTGCAGATTTCGCCGCCCTGTTTCAATCGCCCTTTGCTGTCTTTAAAATGATAGAGCACGACATGGTGGTTGCCACCAGGTTCAACCGCAGTTTTATTGCGACCGGGCAGGGGGATGGCATTGTTTTTTGGCACCTGAATGCGTACTTTCTTGATAGGGATTTTTAATCCCTTGGTGGATTTCATGTAGACGGGTTGATCAAATGCATCCGTGGGAATTTTGAAACCTTTCTTGTCTGGGTCCTCAACCCCCAGACTGCGCAAACGATCCTTGATGATTTCCTGAACGGTAGGGTCTACGATTTTTCCAATTTTATCCGATGATAATTTACCTAATGGTTCGCGTATGACAAACAGAGGAGCACCCTTATCGTTTTTTCGATCCGTGATACCACAAAAATGCTTTCTTTGTGTAAGGCCCCGCGTGCACGTTTGCTGACCCTGAGAGAGATCAGCATGTTTTCTACCGAAGGTTTCAGGGCTTCGCGAAATCCGTCCCACGGTGGGGGGAACCCCTTCTCTGTCGCCTTGCGTTCGTATTTGTTGTAAGAACTGAGTTTGCCCAGGGTTTTTGCATCGGTCATGGCCACCACGGCGGCATCAATCGCGTGGTGCCTGTGGTCTCCCCGGTTTTTCCTGGCACTTGGCGAAATCAGGCTGTTCAATCCCCAAAGATGCCTGAGTTCAGCCGTGGCCTGGCCTTTGCTGATAGAGATGTTGAAACCCATTGCCTCCATCAGTTTTTGCGACTGCCGACTGATATAGGCCGTGTCGTTTAATTGTCTGCTAATAAAATCGTCGCCAATTTCTTTTTGCAAAAACTTTTTGAGTTTGTTGTACGGCATTTTATGGTCGCTGATATTCTTCTTGAGGCGTTGCAGAATTTCATCGTATTGAGGTTTGCCGTCATAGAGTTCGTAAGGTGTCTTATTACACTTTTGCTTGTTAACATCGACCCGGCACAAGGTCTTGTTCATAAAAGAATCATCGAGACTGCGCGAGTAGGGAAGTATATGTTCCACCTGAAAGTTAGGAGAACTGCCGAACAAGGCACTTTGATGAATGGGGTCACCAGTGTATGGGCAGATGGTGCCGCATTCCTGCCAGAGTTTGTATAGAAGAATCGAATCGTGGTTGGGGAGGACTCCCATATCGATCAGTTTCTCGCGAATTTTTTCATGCTGGACGTTTCGTTCAAGATTTTCAAAGTGAATGTCTTCTCTTTTCTTTTTAGAGGATTTCAGATCACGCACCAGTTCGACTCTGACTTTTAGCGGCTCACCAAAGTTCTGCTTCAATGCTTTCAAAAGACGCATGAGTTCGTATAGCGTTTGCTGGACAATCGGATTGCGCAGATTGTCGATGAGTTCTTCCGGGTTTTTAAATTCCTCCGCATCGCTGTAACCTGCTGCGAATTTTGCATCGGTCAGATTCAACCCCTGTTCGAGATGAGGGATCAGGCGATTGAGTGCTTTGGTGGAGTAGTGCAGGTAGCCGGTTTGAAAACTTGTCTTATGAATCAGTTTTTCAATTTTGTCTTCTGCAAGACCCCAGCGTTTTTGGGCGTAGGCGATCAACCATTCCGGGTCCTCTGCACCCCGGATGACTTGATGGATTCTTTCCTGTTCCTCGAGAGTTTTCTTGTGCCAGGTATCGCCAAATACAGAAGCAAAAGCGTGACCAGTGGTATTGCCTTTCAGGTCCTCCTTCCCGCTTTTCTCCAGGTTGAAATGGCTGGACTTTGGCATGTCGAGAAGTTTTTTAATTCCTATGAAGGTCTTTTTTCCCTTTACCCAAAGCTCCCCAATAAGTTTTTCTCTCCACTGGGAAATTTGTTCGCTGAATTCTTCTCCCGGTTTTCTGGAAAATTCATAGACGACACCATCCTCGTCCACCATTGAGAGCCGGTTGACGGTTTCCAGGATGCGAAATTTTTGTGCGACAAGCCGCTCTTTGGCGCACCGGCGTTTCATCGGTTCCAGAGAACAGAAACCAATAAGCTTGGCCTGGGACTTGAGTGGACGTTGATAAAATATAATTTCGTTACGGATTTCTTTGTTCAGCTCATCCGTCAACTCCGGGTGATATTTTTTTTGCGTTTCCCACAGTAAATCGAATTCCTCTTCGTACATTTTTCTTAAAGTGTAGCGATCCCTTATTCGTTGTTCGTTTAAATCAAATCCAGCAAAATATTCCCCGAGAGTGCGGCAGTTTTTTTGTTCAATAGCATGTTGCAATTCGGTGGTTTTTTGAGTGACGATGCCATCGGCTTTTTCCTTTTCGGCTTTGCGCGTGCTCTTGAATCCGCGACGCTGGTTGAGATGATAGAAAACCCTGCCAAGTTCAAGTCGGGTCAGTTTTTCATCCAGCCCTTTTTTTCTTAGTTCATAGGGGTTGCTTTGATAGAACGATTTTTCCTCTTCTTTTTCTTTTTTATTATGATCATCGGAAGGTGGCTTGGGTGCCATTGAAAGAGAGAGCAAAACCTCTTTGAGGTTTTCTCTTCTTTGAGAGCGACGCGCCAGTTGCCTTCGTATCTGGCGGGCACCTCTTCTCTGAGCATTTTTTGAGACTTCTTTTCCTTTGGTGTCTCGGTTGACTCCTTCCGGGAAAATGCGGGAGCCCAATCCAAGCATGTTTTGGTTTTTTTCATCAATACAGGCCCAGCCAATTGAATTGGTGCCCAAATCCAGACCTAGGATATACGACATGAAAACCTCTCGTTAATAAAAGAACAGTTATCGGATGATGGTTGGTTGACAATATCATAAAACGTGGTAATTTGTCGGGAGTGTATCAGCTCAGAGCTTGGGATTCTTCTTACAATAAGAATGATTTCGCAGGTATCTCAACTTAGGTTGAGGCCACCATACCGCCTATTCTGTAGGCGGTTTTTTTTGTCTTGAGCTCATGGAAACAGGGCAGGGGAAGGAAACAAAAAAAACGCCAGACCCTGTTGGGATCTGGCGTTTTAAAATAAAAAAACCCGGCGTTGACCTACTCTCCCACACAGTGTCCCGTGCAGTACCATCGGCGCTGGGAGGCTTAACTTCCGTGTTCGGAATGGGAACGGGTGTGGCCCTCCCGCAATCAAAGCCGGGAAATCGAG
>JAJDBF010000042.1 GCA_029261535.1 Nitrospinaceae bacterium
GTTCCCGATTGATCTCGTCCTGCTTCTTCTTCCACGTCTCGACGTCTCTGTCGGCCTTGGCCAAACCACGGCTGAGTCGACGCTCATCACTTTTCGTCAACCTTGGTTTGGCGGCATCGACCTTGGCCTGGAGATTCTGTACTTTGCTACTGGCCGACTCCCAGGTTTGACGAGCGCTCTTCAGCGCGATCATGATCTCGTCATACACTTTTTGCCGACGAGCGACGTTGGCATGGATCTTCATAAAATTGTCTTCTGCCTTCTTGAGTTTTTTCAAGGCGGCGGACTTATCGGCTTCGCTGGCACCAGGGACAGCAAGGAGGGATTTGGCGAATTCGGCGTCTGCTGAACCTTTGCGTTCTGCTTCGACGGCGGCAGCTAATGATTTCTTCGCTTTGTCAGCTTTTCGTTCGAGGGCGCTAACAGCTTTGGTGGCAGATTTGAGTTCTTTCTCGGCTTTCTTGAGGGCGAGTGTTCCCATCTGTGCAGCTCCGATGACGAGGACAAATGCCATCATGAAGATAATGGCGATAGCAGGATGATTCTTAATGGCTCTAATTGTACTTTGTATCGACATAGAATTCGATCGTTATTTAGTGATTAGTTCTGAGCGGATCATTTGCCCGACGGCCGCAACCGACCGGGAGTTTCCTGCGGACATCGCACATTCGCTGATTGCTTCTGTAGCCGATGATTCGCTCGCTAGAGCATTTTTCTTACGTGACCACATACTGGAGGTTGTTGACAATGGAGACGGGCATAATCTTGCCGAAGTCGATCGATTTGCGGGAATCCCGTAATATGCGGGTCCAGATGTGATGGGGGGATGAGGGATGGCTGCTTGAGGATTTCTTTGAGTTGGTATGATTGGCAATGGTTCGACAGGAACCGGGCCGGATGCTAAGGCGGGCGTATATATATAGGGAATAGGTAGTGTCGATCGATTACAGACTGCTGTGACGATATTTTTGACCCGTTCAATATAATATCGCCTAGTCTCCGCACCCAGAGTGATAGACATGCACTACTCCCCGTCGTTTAAAGCCACCACTGGCCTTTATTAAACCATTGATTGAAAGAATTAGGTATGAATATATGAATTCAACACGATCAATGCAAACCTTTTTTTCTTATTTTTTTCTAATATTCAATAAATAATTTGTGCAATGAGCGAAAGTAAATAGTAGCAGATGCAAATACTGTTTTTTTTGTTAACTGCAGGTCATGCCAGAAGACGGTACACGGGAACGTGTTATGCTGTGGCGCCGCGGATTTATGTGGGTGGCGAATCGTGAGCCGCCCCCGGCTTACGTCGCAGACAGCGGCGATTGGATTGGCGCGTGATTCTCAGTTCATTATTGTTCCCTGCGAGGATCTGATGGATTTATCCTTTTTCGAAAACAAGCTCTCCCTGTTGATTACGTTTCACTTGAAATTGATCTTGGTCATCGTAATAAGACGCTCCCCCTGATAACAGGTGCATACGTTGGCTAACCCGCCGATTGCGATAGAACATCTGGGCGGCTCCTTCGAGGAGGCCCCGTCGCCGCAGATAGGAATTGCCAATTTTTCGACTCTTTTGAAACACCCTGCGGCGGTCGCAAATGACGGACAGGTCGCGGATAATGTCCCTGTGTGCTTCAATAATTTTACCGATAATATTACAACGCCGACGGGACAAGGCATAAGCAATCTTCAGTGTTACCTTGATTTCGAGAAGAACCAGTCCCTGTAACAGAAACTGAAACTCGAAATTTTTTAGAATAAAGTAGAGCTGGCCTCGGGTGATCAGATACTCGATCGTCGGCGTCACCCCTTTTCCACGAAACCCGGTCCCTCCCATATAATGGTACATGACGGCCCGGGGCTCATAATATACTCGATACCCCATACTCCAGGCGCGATACCCCAAATCCATTTCCTCGCCCGAGTAGAAAAAATATTCATCAAAGCCCCCCGTACCAACAAAGAAGTCCGTGCGCACTAAAACCCCGGCAGCACAGGCGAACCCCGTATCGACGCCGTGACTCCATTCGGGCGAATCCTCTTCCATCCATCCTTCGTACATACCACAACCGGTGGGTTGCAGTTTACCGCCGGCGGCATTAATCAATTTGCCTTTGCCGAGGTGTGGAAATAGAATTTTTCCACCGACAACAGCTATATCCGTATTATCCTCGACGACAGCAACGAGATTTTCCAACCAGCTTGCGGTGACGAATGTATCGTTGTTGAGGAAAACAAGATATTTTCCCTTAGCCTCCGGAACGCAAAGATTGTTGCCTTTACAAAACCCGTAGTTTTCGGCATGCCGCACAATTCGAACCCACGGATAGTTCGCTTCAAGATAGACCACTGAGTCATCGGTCGAGGCGTTATCGCCGATGATCACTTCGTAGCAATCACGGGAATATGTCGATGCATCCAGGGAGTCCAGGCACTCTTTAAGCCATTTCCTGCCGTTATGATTGAGAATAATTATGCTGACAAAAGGCTGCATATCGTTATGGTGTCGGCGCGAGTCCGACAGTGTGCCCTGTTCTAGTTAGACGCTGTTCGAAAAGGGGGAAGAAAGAAGATTTTCCCCTTTTCATCACAGAGTCTTAACGAAAATTTTTCAAATTTTCGGATAAATTTCATTGATAAATATGTCGCAACGCGTTATAGTTTAATAACTTACGACTAAATAAGGAGTCGAACTATGCGACGTGCGACACAAGAGAATGTAGAGGCATCTGAGGGAATCGACAATCTGTTTTTGGTGGCGCCTGACACAGAGTTTTGCGATTTTTTGGAAAAAATTGATGATTTGGTTCAATCGAGTCCTGAGATTCTTCCAGCAATCGATCGTGATTTGGGCCGTTATGCGAAAGAAAAGAAGCAACTTCGTCTTGCGGACGAAGCGTTTTATCAGGATTGCACACCAGAGCTTTTGGACTTTGAGATAGATCGTCGAAATGTCGTTTGCTCGGAAGGTTTGGAACTGGCGATTGGTCGGCCCCGCATGCCTGCATACCTAGTGTATGTGTTTTTGATGTTTCGCGGATATAAAGGTTCACTGACCAATAAGGAAGCGGTGACATTTATGACCGAGTCGATGTCTCTGCATGTGTTTTTGCATCGGCGCGGTTACCGACTACCGGGTCGGACAACGATCCTGGAGAATGCCAATGCGGTGAGTGTTTCAACGATTGACCTGATCCATGACTGTCAGATTCGCAAGATCAAGCAGGACGGTCTTGATGATTTTAAGAAGTTGTTGATCGACAGCACGTCGGTCAAAGCGGCGAGTGCGTGGCCGACCGATGCACGCATGGTTTTGGGCTTAGTCAGTCGGAGCTATCGTCTGAGTCAACAGCTTGACCGGTTTGCTTTGAATAACTTCAAGGTGTGGTATATGCCGAAGTGGATCGAGAAGTTGGATAGATTGGAGTTGTCGATCAACCTTGCCAGTGGCAAAGCCAATAGCAAGAGCAAGCTTAAGAAGTATTATCGGCAGGTGTTAAACACGGGCTTGAAGGCATTAGCCCACCTTGCCGGCGAGTTGGCATTATTTGAGCAGCGCTATTGTCTGCCGACGATACTTGCGCCTAGCCGGCGAGTCTGTCTTGAGTGTGTCATCGATCAGATCAAAGAAGATCTATTAGACTTGCAGCAAGTCATCAGCTATACAAGCGAACGGATCTTCACGGGTAAACAACTCAAATCGACGGAGAAAATATTGAGTTTATCCGACAAAGCGGCTGCCTACATCAAGAAAGGATCCCGAAATCCGGTGATTGGCTATAAACCACAAGTGGCCAGGAGCGGTGAGGGTTTTGTTACCGCCGTGTCGGTGCCGCAGGGAAACGCCGCAGATAGTGTACAACTGGTGCCTATGACGTTGGAAAGCAGCTGTCGAACCGGAACGATTGCCGAGGTGTTGTCAGTCGATGACGGCGATGCCTCCCGAACCAATATTGACGATCTACACCAGATGAGTATTGATATTGTCAGTATTAGTGGCGCAAAGGGTAAAAAACTCACGCCGATCGAGGACTGGCAATCCGACACGTATCGCACCGCACGTTCCGATCGTTCAGCGGTCGAATCGCTGATGTTCATATTGAAATATGGCTTCGACTTCGGTGTCTTGAAACGACGCGGTCTCGAAGCGGTACGGGCGGAACTGACCGAAAAGGTGGTCGCCTATAATTTTTGCCGGATGGTCCAGCTTGAACATCGGCGACGAAAGAAAAACGAGGCACAAATTGCCGCTTAGCCGTTCCCTGGGTCAACATCCGAAACGTGACGCTGAATCGATGCACCGGTTTGTTAAAGTAGCGCCGATTTAACCCGCAAAT
>JAJDBF010000043.1 GCA_029261535.1 Nitrospinaceae bacterium
AAGAACCGATGCCGAACGCAACAGGAAACGGCGAACGAACGTCGACTCCGGGTTGTAAACATAACGTGCCGGGGATGTCGGGTCCATTCTGGAAGTTTACAGCGATTGCGACACTCGGTCTGCGCGGGTTCCGAGTTAACGAACGAGGTAGTGGCAGTGAGCAGTATCCGCCGACAATGATGGCGGCACTTCTTATTTATTGTTATGCCACTGGCAGAATGAGTTCGCGGGAAATTGAAGCGGCGACGTATTCTGATGTCGCTGTAAGATATATATATGTGGCGGTAATCATCATCCGGCGATCCATCTTTTCTTCCGGTATACCGATGCCTGTGTCCCGAACAGCGAAGTGGAGTTCGACTATTCCTGAATTGTCGATCTCCTTGCGTCGATGGCAATGACGACCTCACCTTGATTCGTGAATTTGACTGCATTATCCGAAAGGGCTTCGAACTTGGCTACATCACAACTGCCATTCTTACAATAACTTACAATCTAACGCCCGCAATGATTCCATACTGGAAGGGTACGGAGATATAGCATATGAAACTTATCCCTGACGTTCTGAATGCGTTTCTTCAGTTTGATGATGTCATCACAATGAAAGAACGAATAAGAAAGAAAATTATTGAACTCACTTCAAACAGGTTTTTCACAATCCACTAAGCCGTATTCCTGGCTCGTTGGCGCTTCATGGTTTGAATGCGATTTTCCTGAATTCAACAAGGCGTTGGCATCGGATCGATCCCAGAGGGAATAGACATGATATACATGCAGCCTTCTCACTGGAGGAAGATCGGCTGGCATTTCCGGAGATGAAGCTTCTTGATGACTGCATTTATTCGAAACCACTTGAGACTGTAGTTGAAGGACTGAAAAAAGCTTCTAGTATTTCAGACCTTTGGCCTGTTTTGCCGTCAGTCAAGATTTGAGGTGACCAATGGAAATATTGATCCAATTCCAATTTCTCATATTTACCCGCGACGTTGGAAAATTCATGTTGTGATTATCGCGCATAAGGCGTCGAGTTATTCCAACCGACGGCTCAACAAATCATGAAATCGTGAATCAGAATGCAACACTTTCAGAGCGGAATCGTTTTCCAGCCTTTCCCAATCGGACCAACCATTCTTGACAGCAAGCACCAACTGTTCGATCGCCTTGGAGATATCCTGGTCAGGAGCCGTTCCGCCACTGCCCTCGGATTGCATTCCTGTTCGAGCACGCAATCCATATGCGCACGCGAGGTTAAAAAGAAGCCAGGAGTCGCCGTTTTCCAATAGGTACTTCCTAACAAATTGTTCATCCTCACGCAAGGCAAAGTCAACGGATTCGAGAATGCTTTGCGGATAGGTTCGCCGACGCGTTTGAGCATGCTTCAACCATTCGATGGCCTTACACCGGGCCAGCCGCTGTTCCAGGTCCGGAACCTCTCGTGCGAGGTCAGCTCCGATTCGGTCCACTAAATCAACCGTCGATATCTCCGGGTCATTTTCGAGTGCCTGACATACATGATTTATCGCCTGTGTCAATAAATTCGTCCGTTCCATGCGGCTCGCTTCTAAGCCTTCGCGGCATTCAAGATAAGCCAGGCGGGCCTGGACATAGTGGGTTTTCGGATCGCTTGTCTGAAACGTACCCAATAGTTCTGAAACGCCGAGGAGCGCATGAGCCTGACGAGCGCTACCTGTTTCGATCGCTGTGCCTATCAGACGTTTTACTTCATCGTCGACCATTGGCAGTATGGTTTTCTTCTGGCCTTCGGATAGGTTGACGAGCAGATTGAGGGCTTCCAGGACACTTCCGCTGCGGTAATAGTGCCAAAACATTTCGAGCTGAGCCGATTTGCCGGCATCTCCGCTCCTAACCACGCCTATATGCGAATTGCAGGTGACATTCATCAGCGGCGTATTCGGGCTTGGAGGAAGCCATGATATATCGAAGTTTTTGATGTCGGCAAGGGACGCATACTGGAAAAAGTCCAGCGTCCCGATTGTTTCGATATTCCACAACTTTATGTTATTGTCGCCACTACCACACAGTAACGACTTTCCATGAGGGCCGAAAGCGACGCTGAATGCAACGGCATCGTCATTGGTGAGGGTTGCGATTTCCTCTGCCCGTGACGTGTCCCAGATTTTCACAGTCCTGTCACGACTCGCCGTCGCCAGCAACCGCCCGTCCGGGCTGAATCCCAAGCTGTAAACAGTTCCTTGATGGCCGGTAAGATAAGACTTAACGGACTTTGTCTCAATGTTCCACAGAATGATGTGTTTATCTTTTCCAGTAGAAGCAAGTACTTTTCCGTCCGGCGAGAAGCGCACGTCAAAGACCGCGTCAGAATGCCCAATCAAGCTTCCGATCTCCTCGCCGCACTCCGGATTCCACAGCATGATCCTGCCATCCATGTCGCCTGAAGCCAATGTCGTGCCGGTGGGATCAAAGCAAATGCTAATCACAGTATGGTCGTGACAGTCGAAGACTTGTCTAACAACACCGGTGTTCATATCCCAGACCGCGACCGACCGATCTTTGCCGCCCGAAGCCATGGTCGATCCGTCGGGGCTGGCAGCGATGCAATAGACGCGGTCACCGTGTATAGTCAGCGTTTTCTTTTCACGGTAACTCTCCAAATTCCATAGCTTTATTGTCGAATCCAGACTTGCGGATGCCAAAACGGTACCGTTACTATCCGCACAGGTATCAACGATGGCGCCGGTATGTCCTTCCAGCGTTGCCTTCACCGTTCCGCTTTCAAGATCCCAAATCTTAACCGAATGATCCCGGCTACCGGAAAAAAGCAGGTTATTGTCGGGGCTCACCGATACACTGATCACCCCTTCGGCATGAGATTCCAGAACCTGTTTCGAGGCAATACCGACCTTCACTTCGGCCTCACGTTTCATCCGCGGCGATTTCTCGACGGGAGCGATATTCCATAATTTCACCAATTCACCGTCGCTCGCGGCGAGTGTTCGACCATCGGAGCTGAACTCAAGGCGCCCCACCGCTGCAGAATGCCCGGAGACTTCCGCCACTATAGCCCTTTCGACCAAGTTCCACAGACGGACACCCGCTGAATGACCGGTGGCCAGTACGATGCCATCAGGACTGAAACATATGCTGGTGACCGGAGTCGTCCCATTTGACATGCTAGACCGTTTTTCGCCTGAGTTTACGTCCCAGAGATCAAGTACCCCGTCGGCGCCGCCGGACACGAGCGTCTGACCATCCGGACTAAAACAAACAAAGTTGACGCCTGGGCCATGGCCCGGCAACGACAAATACTCCACTCCCCTCTTTAGGTCCCACAATAGAATGCTGTCGTCGGTTCCGGCGGACGCTAACAACATCCCGTCCGGACTAAAACTCAGGCTCTCAACCGGTGCGGTATGGCCGTCCAGGGACAAGTACAATTGCGGTTCGTTGGAAAGATCCCACACCCTGACGGTATTGTCCAAACCAGTCGCCGCCAGCATGGAACCATCCAGGCTGAATTCCAGATCAACGGCTCCGTTGGCGCGGTCTCTTAAACGACTCACAACCTTTCGTTTACGGAGGTCCCAGATATCAATCCCGGCGGCGGCTGATGATGTCGCCATCACGAATCCGCCCTTGTTGACCGTCACGGAGGTAATGACTGAGTCCGCAGTCAGCACAAAGCCTTCGTTCCGGAACGATAAATCTTTGACCTGAATTCGCTCGTTCTCGGTCCAGATAAAAAAATGTCCGTCCGGCGTGAATGCGATACTAACCGGACGCTCCATCGGCAAATCGCCGGGCACTTGCCAAATCAGGTGATAGTCCGGTTCCTCCTGCAATAATGTTGTCGTTTCCTGATACTCGGGCGTTGCCTGTTCAAGGTAAACAGGGCAGTGGACCTGGAATGGATCCTCACGAGATGTTCCAGGTCGACCGAATCCGTGGTAACCAATCGCATGCGCGGCCAGGAGTTTGGATTCGAAAAATTTTCGCTCGGCCAAACGCTGCTTGGCCATCCTTAGCCAGAATCTGCCCTCGAATCGATGGAGCTCCCGCAGTAAAGTGGATGCGCGAACGTAAAACTGTCGGTTTCTCTGCGCCAATTTCAAGGCGCTGCCACTGTGTCCCAGCCGCTCCAACTGTTCTATTGCCAACCTGTCAATTTCGAGTTTGTTCTCGTACTCCATCCTCAATTCCTGTTCAATCGCTGTCTTAGTCGTCACTGCAGACGATATCCGCTGCTGAAATTGATCTAGGACATCATGTACTTCCGAGGCTTGGACAACAGACCGATTCACCGCTAAAACGGCAGTGGCAGACGTTTCCGTCGCCGACTGCTCGTCCCGACCTGTCCGTTCCCGATCTCCGCCATCCAGCTCACGCTTCTGAAGTTCGTCCTTCGCCTGGTGGCCGAGATCTCCCTCTCTTGCTTCCGCCGTCAGGACGCCCTCCCTGTCGATCAATGTCTCCTCGCTGCCTACGGTTGCCGGGACCTCGCCAACTACGCTATCCATCAATCGATGCGGAACGGCTGCATGGACACTATTTTCGCGGTCTCTTTCGGCAGCGCCGATTTGCTGAAAAAACTCAATCTTCTGGTTAATCGCCTTGACCAGAATTTTATCGGCCTCCTCCTTCATCTGCAAGGCGCCGAGTAGTTGATCTTCGGCCATTTCCACATCTTCAAGAGCACTCTCGAACGCCGCTAACGAAGCTTCATCGATCGCTGCAGTGTTCTCGGCGTGCTCGCTATTATCCGCTTCCAGTGACGCTTTTTCGTCATCATAGTACGCTCCGTAGAGTGCATTAATGGCCTCCTTCTCCTGGTCTTTCTGCCGCTGCCGGGCCAATTTTTCCTCATGAATTCGCAAACGTTCGACTTCTTCCAACTTTGCCGCTTGAAGACGCTCCTGAATTCGCCTCTCGCTCCACTTGTAACCTCCGAAACCGACGACACCTATCACCAACACACACGAGAGAAGGACGGACATCACGACGCTGCCTCGCCGCAAGCGCCTCATATGTCGCAGATTCCGCTGAAAATCTACCTCCTGCCACCGTTCCTTCTCCGCACGCATACGTTCTGCATTAATTCGTGTCCAATGGTTCATATCTATCTGCATAGTAATCTTGATAATTGGACTTTTCTAATCATTCTTGAGAATGTAGACTGCAAGTTGTTTCAAGAGGAAGCGCCCCGCGCCCGCCATTTTTGGACAAAAAATCATCTGTGCCACTCGAAGCATGAAAGGGAGAGGCAGCATTCGGGATGAATTCGGAGGAGAGTATTGTGACTACAGCCGCAAGACCTGGTGGTGCATTATCACGCACCGTTTATGATTTTTTCAACAATTCAAGGGACGAGCTGGGGACCTCTGTTGTATCAAACTATTTCACACGGAATCTACAGGCTTTTAGCGAGGGCACTCTAGTCTGCGAAGAGTGCGAGAAAGATAGTCATCTGGAGTCCTATCCTCCACTACAGATGGCCCACTGCCGGCACTGCGATTGTGCCCATTTTATCCCCAAACAATTGGGTCAATTCTGGTTGTTTCAGAGATTATGGGATGACACCACCGGAACTCTGTACAATTCCTATCACGTCGATTTTCCCTATCAAATATTCGCGGTCAAGATTCTCGCACCTCACGAAAAAGCGGATCCCGTCAGGATCAAAAGCCTGGAGGACGAGGGGAAAGTCGTATGTCGGCTTGGCGACCATCCGTGTCTTCTTCCAGGTGTGGAGTTTGGCGAGGCGAACGGCGAGCGATACCTGGCGATGGAGAGCATACTCGGGGAAAGGTTGGCTCAGCGAGTGAAAAGATCCGGTCCGTTAGCGGAAAAAGATGTATTGTTAATGACGTTGCGCCTGATTTCAGCGTTATGTCATATAAACTACTGCGGCTATTTGTATCGCCATTTCAACCCGGACAATGTGATTCTCTCTTATCCCAACGGCGCTTATTTGTTCGGGTACGACAATTGCGCTTCTCTTCAAGTCAGAAAACATGCGCAACCTCTTGCCACAGATACATTTATTGAATATCTTCCGCCAGAGTCCATAAGAGGGGAAGAAGAAGGTATTTTTAGCCAGATATACGGTTTGGGAATGATCGTATACTTCGCAATTTCCGGACATTCATATTGTTTTGAGTCGGAAGCACGATCGCTAGCCCAGGCGAAGAAGGAAAACAAACTTAAACTGGACATGAAGAAAATAAAGATGAAAGGCATTAGCCGAGGACTCGAGAAGATTATTTCACGGATGATTGACGTTGTACCAGAAAAGCGATATCAGCTATTAAGTGAGATCGAATTTGACATCGTCACTCTTTTCCATAGGCTATTGTAAATTAAACGCGCAACAGAAAATCGGATCGAACCAGGTAGAATCAATGACAAAGCCTAAGAACTGGCAATTTGTTTTAATCGGTAAAAAACTAGGAAATGAATTCCTGAATTCCATAGGTAAAACGCATCTCGTTGCCGATTATAATATGGCTAGCGATTCGATGTTTTTGGACTACAAAGGATATGTGAATTTCGTTATCCAGCAATATGCGGATTTCGTTAAACTTTATTATGACGTTCGCCACCTGGTAGTTGATCGACTGCCGGATGCTCTGCACTGCGACGAATTGGAAAAAATAAACACATTCTGCGAGGAGATGGGGAGCGTGTTCCGTGACATTCAAGCTTTTCGGACCCGGCTGCAACAGCAACAGATTCCACGAGACTCGCTTCTCGATGATGTTCAACAATTCGCTGCGAGAACTGTTCCAAACAAGTACTATTTAAGACTATTCAGACATTCGCTGGTCGATAATGATATCTACTTCACCTTGCATGGGCTATTGATAGAATTCATTGAATTCTTCGTCCGGGAACTGAAAAAAATTATTGGGAGACTACTGGAAGAAGGCAAATCAAACCAGGACGGAGCTCGCTTTCAGGCACCAGATGGCCTTCTACCGCCAAATTTTGTCAAATTCCATACTTTGAGCGTGCAATTGGGTATTAATTTGGGCGCACGCATCGGCACGACGACACTTACTTAAACCACGTTCGAAAAGGTTCGAATGGGGAAAATTCCAAATCGCAATACCCAAATCCCAAATTAAATTCGCAAATAAAATCCGTCCAACGTACTAATCTGGATAATCATACAACCACGTCGCGAGTCTCCTTAGCGTGCATCAGGCCAACGCGTTACGGAGGTTCTGAGGTTGAAAAAGTGATGAATTAACTTGATATCTCGGGTTCTTTTGAGATTGTGGTTTATTTATCATTTGATGCTTGTGATTTGGAGTTTCTTGTTCGAAACCCTTTTCGAACAGGCTCTACTAGCACTCTTACGCAACGCATTTATCTGAAGCGCGTTATGGAGCTGGAACCTCCGGCTACGTTACCGTGAATATCTTTCGACCTTCGCTGGCGTTCACGATGTATCGTGGGTTCCACGTCACGCCGAGCACAACGCACGGTATGGTATGTATGGCGCAAGCGCGCTAGTCCGCCATTGCCGGTCGGCTGCGGCGTGGCGCGTGCACCAGAGTTCGACAGAGCGGTGAGGTTGAACGCCCATTTTTTAAACATGCCGCGTCCGGGGTGTAGGCGACCGCTTTACAGTTCGCGCAGCTTTTGAGGTTACCCGGCCGAGTAACTGTAAAGCGGTCGCCTACACCCCGAAACCAACGTCGCTTGCAGCTACAAAAAGTCTGTACGCCAAACGCTGGTGGAAGCGGCAGCGTGTAGCCACGTCTCTGTGAGACGTGTCGTACGTTACGTTGCTTCGCGTTGCGTGGCACGGCTCACAGAGCCGTGGCTACATCAATCCGTAACGACATTGAACTCGCGCAGAGACGCAAAGCCGCAAAGAAAAAAAGAAAGCATAATCCCCCGGCAAACGTTAACCAG
>JAJDBF010000044.1 GCA_029261535.1 Nitrospinaceae bacterium
GATTTTCTCCGTTGGAGCTTGTCACGCCGGAATTCGTATATTGCGCAGATGATATATTGCTCCTGGATTCTTGATTCGGTGGCGACGCGACGTACACGAGCCCCATGCCTGCAATCACAAAAAACAATCCAAAACTTTAAATTTCCGGGTAGGACCAGTGGTTACCCAACCAGCCCCCCCCACAGATCCGGACGTGAAGTTTTCCCTCATCCGGTTCCTCGGTAATCCTGAAAAATCAGGACGCATGACACTTGCTGCCCTATGGTTCAGATTGCGACCTTAATCCGAGCTTCCGCCAGCGGATATGCTGCCAGTGACCGGTCGAGCTTCTCATGGTTAACGTATCCCTTGTGACAACGGCGACTGAGCCAGTATTTCCACGCCTTCCGAGTGTGATTGTACAATGCACGTAACGAACGAAGGTTGCATCGCACCCCGTAATAAGCGTAGTGGCCTTTGAGTTTCTGATTGAGCTTCCGGCATTGATCCACAAGCGGGTCATGCCGCCGCTGCTTACACCAGAGGGCCCAGGGGTCGCACCTTGAATTTGGGCCCAGGGGTCGCACCTTGAATTTGCTAATTTGAGGCACAGTCACCTCGCAAGTCCCCTCAACTCTCTATCAATTCCAATCCTGCAACGGAATCCGGAATCGAGCCGAAGACTCCGATCGAGGTAGCTCCGCTTGATGGAATCGGAAAGCTCAGAGATCTGAGCTCGCCAGTTCTGTCGGCGACCATGCCTCGATGACCGCCGGAGATTATCCCGCGCATTCGACGAAACGGATCTGTTGCAGCATGAAATCCGGTTCAGAGCTTGATTTCCATTATAAATAATAATACATTATAATGGAATAAAAAATTAATGGAAAGGATTTCATGTATGTTGCGATCTACATTAACGGACACAGGTCAGACGACGATACCGGCGAAAGTGCGAAAGGCGTTGAAATTGAAGCCACGCCAACGCTTAATTTACGAAATTCACGATGATGGCGTCCTCCTTAAACCGGAGACAGAGACCCTTGCCGATCTCTATGGTTCGTTGAAAAGTTCAGTCCCCGCCGCGTCAGCGAAGGTCGAACGGAATACAGCCAGAACAAAGCGAGTGAACAGACATTCATGACGAAATATTTGCTCGATACCAATGTCTTATTGCGCTTCTTACTCGGCGATCATCCGCAGCTTTCGCCGATTGCGGCCGATTTATTCCAAGATGCAACCGATGGAAATTGTATTCTTGTTCTGAATGATGTCGCAATAGCGGAAGCAGTTTGGGTCCTAATGTCACACTACAGAATCGACCGCCAGTCAACAGCCGATAAACTCTCTAAGGTAATCACCAGTGCCGGAGTCAAATGCGAGCATGTCACTCAGATGCTGGATGCCCTGAAACGGCTCGGGACGACCAATTGTGATTTTTTCGACTGCTATCTTGCCGCTACTGCTACGCACTCCGGCTTTCAAGTTGCGTCATTCGACCAAGACTTCCGCAAGTTTCCGGACGTAGAATTATGGAATAACGGAAAGGGCTGGGAAGAAGTAAGTAGTTGAAGGGCGCCGGGGTCGCACCTTGAATTTGCCAATTTGAGGCACGATCACCTCGCAGGTCCCCTCAACTCTCTATCAATTCCAGTCTTGAAACGGCATCCGGGATCGAGCCGAAGACTCCGGTATTATCCAGTCCTTTTGCTTCGACACCGCCCTCCCCCCCAAAAATACAATTTCAAGGCCTTGTACCCCGAGATATTTTCTGAGTGGCAGTGTGCCGGTTCGCTCGATCCGATTGATATGTGACGCAATGCACGCGCGTGAAAAACCCGCCTTCCAGTAGAGTGTTCCCGCAAATATAGCGGGACGGGACACTCTTTTATGTAATGGAGCCCGGGTGAACCGCCTGGCTACTCCTGCAAATCACCGGAGGAGCTGTTGCCGCCTCGGACAACAGTTGCTCATTCTCTGGTAACACAGCAGTGAACGGATTATTTTAACTTTCCCACAAATAATGTATCTAGACGGGACACTTCTGAAAACACATTCAATATTGCGGAGTGGTATTTAGTGCGATGATAAAAATCATGAATGAAAATCAAAGAATGTTTATGCATATACGGCACACATTCGAGTGCACAATATACCCGCGCCCGCCCATCAATCAGAATTCTATCGTATAGCTCAACGTCGAAATTTCTAATTGCGGTGAAATAGCTCTTCCATCTACCCAATTCATCAGGATCCTGATAATCGCAATGTTTATTGTTGTCTGAGTAATGACAAGGCGCATATTGTATCGTACAATTTTTACCGACGTGATCTTTAACTTTATCAAACCATGTCTGACAATGTTCAATGGAATAGTACTTATTGACAAATTGGCTAAAATATAGCGTGCTTGATCCGGATCCATACTCAAGCATTATTTTTTGCGGATCCAAGTAATTCTTGATTCCGAGATACTCGTTTGGCAACATTGTTGGTACTTTGGAAATCACGGTACGGTCCTTTCAGCCGGTCGTTGAAATTTGCTTCACATCAAACGCCAACAACGGCGTCTGATCCTCTGCTCATCGTTTATCGCGGACGCGCGACAGCTTTTGGGTTTTTCCCTTTCGAATCAAATCACCAGCGACTCGATCAATAATTTCAGTATGCCTATCAAGCACTTGTTGGGCACTTTCGAGAACTTTTGCCATATTTGTGTCAACGGGCACAAAATGGAGCTGGTTTTCGATCTGGAGTGCATTAGAGTTTTGCCGTGCCATAGCGAACCTTTGGCTAATGCCATAAATACTATAAGACATTATAGATATAGCATGTTATGGTATATTTTTAATTAAATGGTTCAATTGATAAAAAAATTGTTGCTTCAACGCTGCACTGACAAAAATGCCAATGTACTTGATGTGGGGCGACGCTATAGTCGACAGTCCATGTTGAGTGCATGTTCTTGTTTGGCTGTATCAGTACGGCTTATGACAATGCAAATTCACTCGGACAGCAAACAGACCCGCTCGTTCCTCGCTCTGCTTTTTGCTGCCAGTGATTTCCGAAAAATAAAAGGAACTTAGTGAAAATACGTGACGTTAATTGGAACACCTTTGATATCTGGCGAACTCCCGACTCTGAGCTAATAGAGTCAGAATGTCATGATATCATCATTTCGAAGTTTGAAACTCTTTTCGGCCAGGAGAATATCACAGTGAACAATTTTTCTGTGGTTGGCGGGAAAGTACCTTGGTATGGATCCAGAGTCTGTGAATCTATTCTTGTAGAACATACATTAACCGGATTGTGGGCAACCTGGAATACAAACTGGATGGCGTCCTGGGTGATTTTTAACGGCACGATATTTCGACGTTATAACGATTATAGGCATTATGTTACAGGATATTGGAAACGAAAACCACGAGATTTTGTATGTGGTATGATGAGCAGCATGAACTGGTCGGAATGGTGTAAAGCGATAAAGAAAAGGGAAAACCTCGATTTATTCTACGAGGACACAACATTTGACCAGTGGAACCATGATCGAATACTCCCTGCGCCCTACCCAGGCCAAAACAATCGAAGAGATTTAATAGATCAAGTATATAATCTCAATATAGAATCGAAACCGTTCCTGATATTTCGAGGATGCCCGTGGCCGCAGAGGTTGCCTTTCATCAAACACCTGCGCGATATCGCGCTTTCACGCAACTTGAAGGAGGTCATTTTGGCCTCAAGTTCAACCTCGTCCACGTCGTCGGAATCGCTGAATTTAGACCAACTCCCGAATAATAAGCTAAACGGAAAGCTGGGTATCAAGGAATATCTTCTTGAAATCGCAAGTTCAACTGCGTCGCTTTCGATACCCGGTTCCCATGATTTATCGAGACGTGACCAGGAATCTTTGGGCTTGGGAGTTCCCGTGATCCGCCCGGAATATGTTGTTGACACGTGGCAATTGGAAACACCTGGATTAATCAAAACCAAGAAATGCATGAAATACGTTTGTGCAGAGCCAAACGGTAGTTTCCCCAGTTTTATTTGGGAACCCATAGATGACGATACTGTGAGGGAAAGCTGTGAGGAAATGATCGATCGAGGATTGGAGCTAATTCACAATAAAAACCGATTGCATAAAACGAAAGAGGCGGCCAGAAAATGGTATGATCAATATTGTGATCCACACGTCGTGTCTGAGTATGTATTTACCAAGTTCGTCTTCGCGTTCGAAAATCATCTCAGGGAATTCGAAACTTATCGAGGTGAATTTTGTTCCTCCGGCGAGTCAACACGTAGTTAGTTAGGTTTGTCTCCGTTTGAATATTAGTAAGAACGAAATCTTTAACCGGCAAGAGGGCGGCGGCGCATCTTGAATGTGGCAATTTGCGGCACGATCACAGCGCAAGTCCTCCCAACTCTCTATCAATTTCAGGGGTTTTCACCCCGAGATATTCGTGAGGCTGCCGGGTGCCAGCTGGAAAAGATGGAAGCTGCATTCCGGTCCTCTGAATCGAAATAGATTTGTACTGCAGTCGTTGATCCGGTTACATTTTCATGAGTACCCTTTTTTTGTCCGAACGTGGCGATATTATAGCCACAATCCGAGAGGATCCGGAAATCATATTGTAAACCACAGTCCGACTCGTTTCCGACATTGTACAGAATGCCGATCACAGCAGATAATAAGAATCATATTGTCAGTGTCATCATCCCTACTATCGGACGTCGATCTCTTGCCGAAACGGAGACGGCGCTCAAGGGGCAAACGAGGCGCCCGGATGAGGTGATTGTGGTCCTGGACACTGCTAGGCACGGGGCGTCATGGGCCAGGAACGAGGGCATTCGTCAAGCCTGCGGTGACCTGCTTGCTTTTATCGATGACGATTGTATTCCCCCACGTGACTGGCTGGCGAATCTGATTGATGGAATGGATAGCTTCGGCGCGGCTGCGGTGGGCGTCACCTATGACGAAACAGATCCGTTGCTACACGATCTCCGGAAAAGAAGGTGCTATACTGACAACGTGCAGATTGATGCTGACGGACTCGTGAATACGGGTGGAAATATTATGTTCCAGCGTGCTTGGCTGGATCTCTGCCGGGAACGGGATGGATTTATCTTCAATGAAAATATTGATGTGGGTGAGGATCACGAGGTGGACCCTATTCGAAAAGGGGCGAAAAATCGGCCCCGGCTGGACTTGTCGATCACCCGTTATCGATTTTTTGTGAATTTAACCGTTTGGGTTAAGTATTTTTTCGATTTTTTTGCTGATTCTGCCGAATGTCGGCAGACCCCTGACATGCCGGTCCCATCTGGGATGTCTATTATTGATTTTTTCCTTATCGCACAGCGGCGCTACGCCGCCTTTGACTTCGCTTGACATGACCGCGATTTTCCCTGACGGTCACATTCGT
>JAJDBF010000045.1 GCA_029261535.1 Nitrospinaceae bacterium
CTTCTCGACCACCGGCGTTATGTGGAGTCCATCATCGCGGGAATTAAAATCAAGGCTGACGACGAGTTCCGCGCCTGCGTCACCATGAACCGGGACGAATCGACGTTTGAAATTCCCGATTACATCCTCTCCCGTCTGCAGCCCACTTTGCCGTTGTCGATGCCGAACTATCAGGATGAAATGGCAATTCTGCAATATCATCTGCCTTTTGCCGAAAAAGATCTGCTGGAAATGACCGTCGATTTTCTGCAAAAATCGCATCAGCTGGATCTGGACTTCTCCCCACGCGACGGCAGTCATATTCTCCAATACGCCTGTAATCGATTGAGCCAGGACAAGGATCACCCCCTCGCAAAAGACGAGGTCTGGAAGGAAGCGATCGTGCGAGTGTTGGGCGAAGACGCTCTGGATCTGGATGGACTGGCGTCCCGCAACCGCCGGGCTTTAGGGTCCGACCGTCTGCCGATGGGGTTGAGCGATTTCTTTTTCGATGAAAACAGCCCCCTCCATCCCGACAGTGACTCCTAAAAACGACGACATTTTCAAGATCAGCGACAAAATCCGCGTCCTGCCCGTGGTTCATGGGAGTGGTAATTACACACGGCAAGTGCGACAGAGAATTTTGTCGTCCCGTTGTGATTGTCTCGCTGTGGCTCTGCCCCCGGAATTTCAAACCACCGTTGAGCAGGGTCTGGATCTGCTTCCCACAGTCACCGTCAGTTGTCTTGAAGAAGCCGATGGCACGCAGAGCTACGTTCCTGTCGACCCCAGTCAGCCGGTCATCATGGGGCTGAGAATTGCCAGACAGGAAGGCATTGCCCGCCAATTCATCGACTGGAGTGTTTCTTCTTTTGAACCGCGCAAGCTGGATTTCCCCGACACGTTCGCCCTTCGGGGCATGTCTCTGGAAAAATTCAAGTCCGCTCTTCTCACCACTTTGAAACGCCCCGAGCCAGGCAGTCAGCATGAAAAAAGAGCGCGTTGGATGGCGTTCAAGCTCCATGAACTGGAATTGGAGTATTCTAACGTCACACTCATTTGTTCTGTTCTGGATTGGCCGTGGATCAAAGAAGCCTATGACGAGCGGCTGGAGTACACGCCACCGGAGCAGGTTGAAGGCACCCCGCATCTTTATGGCGTCGATAAGAACACCCTGCTGTTTGCGTTGACCGAGTTCCCCTACATCACTTACCTCTATGAAAAGATGCGTGAGGAGCTTAAGTCGGACAAGGATGTAGCCATTGATGGCGTGAAGGAAATCATTCTCAGGGCGCGGGAACTTTATCTGAAAAAGAAAAAAATTCGCTACCACAACTTAACGATTCCTTCCTTTCAAGTGTATTTACAATACGTACGCAATCTGACGTTGATGGAATCCCGCCTGACGCCGGATTTATTCACTCTGGTCACGGCGGCCAAACAGATAGGCGGAGACTTCTTCGCCGTCTGTGTTCTGGAAGCGGCCCGGGATTATCCCCTGCAAAGCGAAGGTTCTTTGGAAACATTGTCGCTGGGAATCGATCAGGCCGTGTTCGACGAAGACCAGAAGACCCCAGTCAAATTAAAAAACCGTTTATCGGAATTGATGTATGAGTGGCGGACCCTCGATCTCAAACCGGAGCCGGACAAAATAAAGCAGGAGAACTGGAAATACCGGTGGGACCCGCACGGCCAATGTTCATGGCCGCCAGAGGATGAAAAAATCGAAAACCTCAACACCCATGTGCGCGAACAGTCGCGCTTGCTTCTCAGCAACGATCTGGCGCGAACCGAGAAATTCACATCGTCGGTCAAGGATGGTATAGATATCAGAGATACCTTGCGGAACTGGCATACTGGGGATATTTATGTCAAAGAGGTTCCACCCTCCCGCGGGCAGGTGGAAATTGTGGTGTTTTTATTCGACCCCGAACCCGACCCCGATCGATACAGCTGGCGGCAAACCTGGTATGCCGAGCACAACGAAGAATCCACCCTGTGTTTCTTCGCCACCGAATACATGAACAACCTCGTCGGGCCAGGAATCGGCGAAGCAAACTACGGCGGTTGCATGATGATTTACCCACCCCGCCCCATTCCCAATATCTGGGACGACCCTCAGATAAATAAGACAAACACGCTGGAAGAAAAATTACTGGAAGCGGCATTTTATCACTCCCGTGAAAAACACGTCACCGTCGTTTCCCCCTGCCCTGCCCGACCGAGCTGGAGAAGGCTGGCCCGCCAGTTCAAGAAAAACCTGATCCACATTCCCATGAAACGGTTTTCCAATCAGACCCTGGAACGCGTCCGCCGGTTTCATGTGCTGAATGGAAAAGAAATCCGCTCCTTCGCACAAAGGTTTATACAGGATATATAGGACCGTTACCCTTTTTAATATTATTATTTGGGCAAATTTCAAACTGCAGCAATCAACACAGGATTAGGATCTCTATGCAGAATCCTATAGACAATATTATGAGCAGGAAACACTTATGAGCAATACCCCTAATGAAGTTGCAATGGACGAGTTCTTTGCCCAAATTAGTAGCGAGCTGTATCCAGAGCACAAAGAACAGGCGATTGAAGAGTTTACCAATGAAAAACTAAAGTCATACTACCTCCAAAACCCTGATGTTATGCGGTCTGCAGTTGATTCAATCCAAGAAGGTAATTGGCAGCTAAAGCATAGGCGAAATTCTCCTGCTCTTATTTTCTACGTAATTGCAGTTGAGCTGTTATTGAGAACAACATTATTACGTCCTGTAGTTTATGGCCTTATCCATAATGAAGCTTTAGCAGAAATTATTCTAAAACGTATTATTATCCAAACTGGATTCACTAGGTACAAAGAATTATTGGCAAAAATAATTGACGAACTTGCTGGTTTCGACGTGAAACAAATCTCAAGAGATGGCGCAAAATCAGAATTATTAGTTGAGTGTTCTGAGCTTCAAGATATTAGAAACAAAATTATTCACCAAGGGGCAATTTGTACTGAAAAAGAGGCCGAGAAAGGCAAGTTGGTATCTACGGCAGTATTTGAAAAAATAGTACGCCCGATGCTCTATTCAATCGGGCTTCAGATTGTCGAAGAGGGAAAAATTGTTGAAGTCTAATAACCATGTTGAGATAGCTTTACCTATAAAATTTTTGGATTGAATTAGCACAACTCCTTTTGCAGGCAAATATTTCCTTAGAACGATAACCCCTCGTACCAGTTTTCCCCTTCAACGGTAAAAATAAGGGCTGTCTCAACCCCTCCAACTGTGTGAATTTCTGCACATAAAAGTTGATTTTGTGAAACTTTTCCACCTTCCAAAAAGTTCCACAAAACGAGACGCCCTCAAAATTGTTGGCTTTCCGGGCCTTATCTATATCCAATATTTACACACTTTTGGCATGAGGGATGCAGTGTTGTAAATGAATAAACTCACCCGATTCAATCCATTTTTAAAGATTGCCTGACAACTTCCATTTGAGGTGCTGGTATGCAAAACGCAAGAAAATATTTAAATACTATCCTAGGTCTGGCGATCCTGTTTGTGCTCTCAGCGCCTCAGGGAATCATGGCCAATCAATCGGCCATAACCAATGATCTGAAGCAAACCATCAATCAAGTCATAGAAATTCTGCAGGATGAAAATCTGAAAGAGGACCCGGATGCGCGTCGCGCGATTCTGCGAAAAACCATCGACAAGCGTTTCAACTATCAACAAATGGCGGTTCGGGCGCTGGCGAAAAACTGGGGACCGAGGAGTTCTGAAGAGCGAGCTGAGTTCGTTAAATTGTTCCGTAAACTTTTAGAACGGTCTTACGCAAACAAAATTGAAAATTTCCGCGATGGTGAAATCCGTTACAGCGATGAAATCATTAAGGGAAAATTCGCAATGGTCAAAACCAAAGTTCAGCAACATGGAAAATTCGTCAGTCTGGATTACAAGTTGATAAAGGAAAATGGCAATTGGAAGGTTTATGACTTCATCATCTCCGGTGTGAGTATGATCCGTAACTACCGGTCGCAGTTCAGCAAGACCCTCAAGGAAAAATCATTTAAAGAGCTAATGGAAAGTCTGGAGCAATCGGTAGAGACAAAAGCTTAACGGAGTTACAGCAACCCACTGGCCGGGATCAATTCATATAGCCTTTTGAATCGTGATCCTGGCCGAATGAGAACAGGTTTCCCTGATTACGCGCCTGATTCAGCGACGCCTGCACGGGGTCGGGGAAGGCCTGATCGCATTCATTGAGGTATTTCATCACGGCGATCATCCAGTCGTTTTCACGCGGAGCCTGGATGACCGCGATGTTCTGATCCTCAAATTCCCTGCAAATTTTATCCTGAGACGTAGCAATGGCGGGAAGGGATATTTGTTCCTTAATCGTCAATGGACGTACCGGGTCCACCTGAATGATCACCAACCCCTGATATTCTTCCGGGACATCTTCGGTAATAAATTCCTCTATGGGGATGCCGTTGAGATCCATCAAGCCCGGTTGGGCGAGTGACGCGATATAGAGCGGCGCCCGCTGAATGGCGGCGTGCTCGGCATAGCCCACGC
>JAJDBF010000046.1 GCA_029261535.1 Nitrospinaceae bacterium
GTTCTGTTAGGACCGGCACTGCTGAATATCCTGCCCTCTGAAGCGCACGATCCCGAAGGCTACGAAATGACCCATGAGTTGGCGCGAATCGGCCTGTGTGTCTTGCTATTTAAGATCGGTATCGAAACACGGATCACAAAACTCTTGGGCTGCTGGAAATCGGCTTTAGGCGTTGCGATTGCCGGGATGATTCTACCTCTCCTGCTCGTTTATGCCCTGGGAATAGTGTTGGGATGGAGCCCCCACACTGCCCTATTCGCGGGCGCGACAATGACCGCCACGAGTATTGGTATCACGGCTTCTGTTCTGTCGGAGATCGGAGCACAGAATAGTGATGAAGGACTTCTGATTCTTGGTGCAGCGATTCTAGATGATATACTCGGATTGCTTCTTCTGGCCGCACTTATGGCAGTCGTGACCCCGGCCCTTTCGACAAACGCGCAGGTGCTTGTGGCGCTTGCCCGTGCCATCATCTTTATCGGTGCTGCCATTCTTATTGGTCCCTACGTGGCCAGGGGCATGACTTTTCTGGCGCAATGGTTCAAGAGCAAAGGATTGCTTCTCGTTTGCGGATTTAGTTATTTGCTCCTGGTGGCTTACTCCGCAAGAGCCGCAGGCCTGGACATGATCATCGGCGCCTACGCTGCCGGCGTATCCTTGGCGAGTCATCCCGACCGAGAACAACTGGACAGGGACCTGTGGCCGTTAACCGAACTCCTCAGCCCGCTTTTTTTTATTCTCCTGGGTGCCACCGTCGAGTTCAAAGGACTTAATCCGTTATCCGATGGCGGTATGCAGGCATGGGCGCTCATCGGTTCATTACTGGTCGTCGCAGTCGTCAGTAAATTGTTCTCGGCCGTCTGGATTCGGACGGATCAGATTAATAAATGGGCGATTGGCAGCGGCATGATGCCAAGGGGCGAAGTAGGATTCGTTTTCGCCCAAATCGGTATGTCCGCCGGTATTATCGCCACCGACCTATTTTCAGCAATGGTGATTGTCATTGTTGCTACAACAATTATTGGCCCGATTCTCTTACGTAGGACATTGAAGGATACCACGGTCAAGAGTTTTTTAGATTAAAAATCTTTGACTTACTAAAAACGACAAAGATTCATTGTAACTCTCACAAAGATCCGAGAGGAGGCCAATTCTCACACGGAACAACTTTAGTTTTAGGCTTGAAGCGATAGGAAATGTCATAAAAATTATCCCAAAACCTACGAAAATTCCTTCAATTGATAACTCAAAACGGTAAGATCTTTTACTACTCTGTCACGCCATGGATACACGGACTGAAATCAATTCGATACTGAAAAAACTGGAATTTTCCTCAGGACAGTCCTTAAAGAAGATCATCGCATGCCTGGCCGCGGCGGTGATCGTCGGTTTGCTGCCGTCTTATACTGGACTTTCCGCCGCCGGGCATTGGACACTTTTCATCTTGATTTTGGCAGCGGGCTTATGGATTACGGAAGCAATTCCTGCATTTGCCGTCGGACTCCTGGTCATTGGATTACAGATTGCGATTCTTGGCCGACCAAACGGCGTGTTTGCGAAAGGTCCACAGGATTGGCAAATGTTTATTCAGCCTTGGGCGAGTCCGCTTATTTGGCTGTTTTTCGGTGGTTTTGTTCTGGCGAAAGCTATACAATCAGCTGGGATTGATCGGATATTTGCCCGACGGATTATCCATTTCGTGGGGCAGAAACCGGCTACGGTCCTATTGGCCGTTATGGCGATCACCTTCTCTTTCTCGATGTTTATGTCCAATACAGCAACTGCGGCGATGATGGTAGGAATGGTAACGTCGGTAATAGGGTCTATTCCGAATGGCGATCCCTTTTCAAAGGCGTTACTTCTCGGGATAGCATTTTCGGCAAATCTCGGGGGGATGGCTACAATTATCGGGAGTCCGCCAAATGCCATTGCCATCGGTGCGTTGGGAGGGATCACACCGGTCAGTTTTGTTAAATGGATGACGATCGGCCTTCCGCCTGCATTGGTGATGGCTTGGCTTATTTGGTTTTATTTGCTGAAACGCTACCCGGCGACATCGGCGAATGTTGATTTGTCGGGACTAGAGATAAGCTCTACAGAGATGTCTGCCGGCCAGCCCTGGAAACGAATTCTGGTATTGGGAACGTTCATTCTTACCGTTGTACTCTGGATGACCGGTCCTGTCCACAATATTCCGACGACGGTAGTATCATTCATACCTATTATTGTATTTACGGCTATCGGAGTGATCGGAGTTAAGGAGATTCGCGGGCTCCATTGGGATGTGTTATTGCTGATAGCGGGCGGTCTCTCCCTGGGAATCGGCGTCTCAGAGACCGGTCTGGCAAAATGGATTGTCGGCTTATTGCCGACAGACAGGTTAGGTGTAGTAACTCTCGGTTTGATGCTTGCCTACTTTTGTGGAGTTCTTTCGAATTTCATGAGTAACACAGCTGCAGCGAATATCTTGATTCCCGTTGCATTGGCGATCAGCGTGGGATTTGAAATTCACGTGGTTGTGCCGGTCGCACTGAGCGCTTCAGCAGCGATGTGTCTGCCAATATCAACCCCACCGAACGCAATTGTGTTCAGCTCCGGGCAGCTGAAGTCGAAGGACTTTATCGAAGGTGGCATTATGGTGGGGATCATCGCGCCAGTGATAACCGTTTTTTGGTGTAACCTTATAAATTGATCCACTAAGTAAACATGAATCTTCCAAAACTCCGTAAAAAGTACAAGATGCCGAGGATATTGATAAACAGAAAAAATGGCCGATCATCGAAACAACGAATTTAGTCGTCGAGGAGACGAGTTCCTTGGTTCCCGAAACGTTGAAATTGACAAACAAGCTTTTTCGTTCGTTCGCATTTTTGGCCCCTAATTCAGCCATGTTGTCATTCAGGACGTAGTGATCCCACTATCATGTCCATGGGATCAGAGTGATATACCCTACGGTATTTCTCGAGAAATTATCGCTGTATGGCACGGCCCCCTGCCTGACAGTCAACGTCCCCCCCTATCCCACACTCACCAGAAACTGGTTACGCTGTTCACCAGAATCTGGTGAGGTCGCCATTATCTTATTTTATTGTTTACGAATTAAACCCACTTAACATGCTGCAATATCGACGATTAAATCATTGCACGAGTTGCTGGCCGAGATATTGCTGTATTAATTGCAGGAGCAATTAGAACCCTTATTGCATCGTAATTACATACGACCGAAAAAAGTTACACGTGATGTTTTGGACGTCGCAGTAGAAGAAAAAATATGGCCGTTACGCCAACGTAACTCGCCTCGCTATCGCACTATAATTCGGACAAAAAATAAATGATGTGCCGTTTTTTGACAACGGGAAAAATCGTTAATTAGGATACCAATGAATTCATTCAAATCACGAATTAACACAGTTATCGCCAAGCGAACCGAGAATATTCAAGAAAAACAGGCGTATTTAAACAAGGAGATGGAGGAGATCGAAAAGCTTGAGGCGCGTTTTTCGAAACACGCGGGCCGGATACTCGAAGATATTGTACTTCCTCGGATGAATGTACTGCAGGAATCGTTTTCCGGTACGTCAATCTCCGACTCGGCGGTTGGATTCGGCTGTAAGGTCGAATTCAATACAGATCGTAGATACAACGCAACGATCGAATGCGAACTCAAAATTCAGCTCGACCGGCAACATGAGAAGATTCTGGTCACCTGGCGATTTCACTTGCTTCCGATTCTCATGAAATTTCAGACCGATGACCTGCTAAGTACTGATCTGGAGAATTTTGACCTGGCGGATATAGAGTCTTTCGTAGAAAATAAGATTGAGCAAGCCATACAAGACTACTTCCGATTTCAGGATCATCCAGGATATCAGCGAGATAATATGGTCGTTGACCCGGTATGCAAAATGTCTATAAACCGGCTGGAAGCGGCATGCCGGGAAAAATATCTGAGCAGGGAATATTGCTTTTGTACAGTAAAGTGCAAGGAGGCCTTTACCAATGATCCGGAACGCTATGTCGGAGCCAAATAGACATCATTTCAACTTGATGCTCAGACCTCGTCCAAAAATGTCTTACGACGGCTCGCCTGACTGTTTTGTCCGATTTCGCCTTATTTAAGCGTGATTACAACAACCACGGTAGGGTATGGCGATATAACTTCTGCATCTCCGTCAGGATTAAGCAAAAAATTTACCATCAGGGATCATGAGTCCAAAGAAGAAAGTTCTAATCTGTCATATTCTTGCAGGAACCCTTTTCGGTTATCTGCTGCTGCATCCACTGACAATGGCTATTTACTCGATGGAAGTTGATAGTGGCCCATATGAGACCATGGCTGTATTGAGCAAGGCGATATACCACCGTATTTTGCTGGCCTTTACGCCTCAGATGAACATGATGTCAAGCATATTTACTCTGATTGGGGGATTGGGAGGACTTGGTTCCGGCTTATACCGCAATTTCATTTTGCGTCAAGATAATTTGCCGCGATTGCTTGATGACAAGGAAGGAGAGCGAAAGGAAGTTTTACTGCTAATCAGGTCGGATGAAAGCGAACTATTGGAATTTAAGTCGTCACTGCGCTGGGATACGAAAAAAGGTTGCACAAATAAGGAATTGGAGAAGGTGATTTTGAAAACAATTGCCGGATTTATGAACGCACACGGCGGTACTTTAATTATCGGAGTCGATGACCATGGTGCTGTTATCGGCCTCAAACAGGATTACCAAACCCTCAAACGCAAAAATCGAGATGGTTTTGAACAACAGCTGATCAAAATTATTTCAGCAAATATCGGCACAGATTTTTGTCCTCATACACATGTCAAATTTCATGAAATTGATGGCAAAGATGTTTGTCAATGTATGATCGATTCAGTCGAACAACCCGCTTATGTTCGGGATGGAAACGACTTTCACTACTTTGTCAGAACCGGAAACGCTACCCGGGAACTGAATACGAAAGAAGCCGTCGATTATATTTTCAAGAAACAAAACTCCTCTGGAGTGTGCTTAGACCCTAAATGCGGAATGAGGTAAAACGCTGGCAATAAAAGTCCATTACTCACACATAAATATCATTGTCAAGATTAGCATAATCGCAAAAACAAAAGGGAAACAAAAAATGAATATCAAACTATCAACTATCGCAATGTCTCTGGCCGTCTTCTCATTCGCAAACTTTTGCAATGCCCAGCAGGATAATGAGAATTCGCATCAGCAGCACGATCAACATTCGGAAACTGCCGCTCCTGAAAATCTAAAACATCAAATGATGATATTGCAGGAAAAGATGGCAAAATTAGAGGCCATATTGAGCCGGGATCAGCAAGGCAAGAAAATGATGATGGACGGAATGAAGATGAAGAAAATGGGAATGAACGGTAAAATGGGCATGGGCGGAATGTCGGGCATGAAGGATGACATGTCGACAACGCAGATGGATATGGGCTCGGATACCCAAATGTCAGATTCTGAAATGAAGAGTGGTATGGATATGAAAATGATGAAAGGCATGAAAGGCGGAAAAATGGGGATGATGGGCATGGAAAAGATGAAGATGATGGGGATGAAAAAGATGAAAATGATGGGGACGATGAAAGATAGCTCGGCAATGCCGTCGGCACTTCCGGGTTTCCCAGGGGCGTCGCATATATACCATATCGGCTCGACGGATTTTTTCCTTGATCACATGGAGCATATCAATCTGTCCGTAGAACAGCAAAAGCAGTTGGGGCAATTACGTGAAAAATCGACTCTTTCACAAGCATCTTTAGATCGTAAAATCGAAGAAGAAGAGCAGGAACTATGGAAATTGACGGCAACCGACACTCCCGACATACAAGCGATCGAGATGAGGATTCGGGCAATAGAAAAACTTAAGGGCGATCAAAGAGTCGCGTACATCCGGGCCGTTGGCGACGCCGCCAAAGCCTTAACGAGTGTTCAAATTCAAACATTGACCGGCGAGGCAACGGGCGAAACGGGTACGGATAGTCAACAATCCAATCACAATCATTGAGCAGCTTATGAAGTTATTGACTGAAATTACACTCATTGTATTTTTAATTTTTTTCGGGATATTGACTGCTTCAGCTCAGGTCTCACCCGAAGAGCACGCCAAACACCACCCTGACCAGGCAGCACAAGATCCATCAAATTCCGATACGATGGGTGGTGGTGGTGGCATGGGCGGCATGATGGGTGGTGGCGGTATGGGCGGCATGATGGGTGGCGGCGACGGCAAGAAAGGTGGTATGATGGGCGGTGGCGGCATGGGCGGCATGATGGAGAAGATGGGCGCTCCAAAGCCGAAGGACCTTTATCCGACACTGATGGACCTGCCCGACCTGCCACCAACCAAACGCCTCGAAGTCGAACAACAGGCCGGTGAAAGAATGGGCTCCGGCGTGACCTTGATGAACAAAGGTCTTGACGAGCTTATGCAGGCTGCTTCCAGGGAGAATTATGCTGAGATGCAGGCCGGTACCGAGAGGCTTCGCGAAGGGCTGACGCGCTTCGAAAGCGGTTTGGCAGCCAAGCGGGCGTTGGTCGAAGGCAAGGCGCCGCGCAATGTAGCACTCAACTGGTTTAAGCGCGATATGAATCTGCTGCCGCTGGCGGGCGCCAACGGTATCCATTCAGGGTTGGGTTTCTTTCACTGGTTTAGCATGGCGCTATTGGTCGGCTTCGCCGTGGCTATGATCGCGATGTACTTTTTTAAGATGCGTCGCGCGCACGCGCTGCTGCAACGCATAGCTGATAGTGGCCCGATGACCGCTGCAGCCACGAATGCCCAGCAGCCGGCAACGACCACTGACGATCCCGTCGTTACCGAAAAAACGGCTGTCGCTCCTGGGAAGCCTGCGGCGAGCGCAGAAAAACGGACAACTGCCAGTTGTTGTGGTGACTCGGAAGACGCATGTCCATCGGAGGAGGTCGGATCATCGGATCCCAGTATCTCCAAGGGACTGCTGCCCATCGCCACCCGGAAGCTCTGCAGGTTGCGAGTCGCCCGAATATACCAGGAAACCGCGGACGTCAAGACGTTCCGGCTGGTTGCCTGTCATGGCGGAGGTGTTCCCTTCAGTTATCTGCCTGGTCAATTCTTGACCTTAACACTCCCGACCGACGATAAGCCGATCAAGCGGAGTTACACGATATCATCATCGCCAACTCAAGGGTATTATTGCGAAATCACGGTTAAGCGTGAAGAACATGGCGCCGGATCTCGCTATCTGACTGATAAAGTTAAGGAAGGCGACACCCTTGAGGTTAAAGCGCCGAGTGGAAAGTTTGTTTTTACCGGGAAGGAAGCGGATAGCGTTGTCCTTATTGCCGGTGGCGTTGGTATCACCCCGATGATGAGCATCACGCGCGCCCTTACCGACATGGGTTGGCATGGAGATATCTTTTTCCTTGCGACCTGCCGAGGTCCCGAACACTTGATCTTTAAATCAGAATTGGAACGGCTTACGGAGCGTCATCCCAATTTGCATGTTTTTATCGCCTTGAGCCGAATTGAAAAGGATATCAAGGGGTATCATCGCGGGAGGTTTACCAAGGATTTATTTGCCGAGTGGTTGCCCGATATTGGTTCGAAGTGGGTTCATCTCTGCGGGGCGCCGCCAATGATGGACAGTGTGAAGCAGATGCTGGCCGAGCTGGATGTTCCAGCGGAGAACATCCACCTCGAAAATTTTGGTTCGCAGCAGAAACCGCATATCAAAGCTGCGGAACGTGAGAAGGCGACGGCGCCCGAAAAAGCCAAAGTTAATAAGGAGGAACCAGAAGCGAGAGCCAAAGTCACCTTCCAGAGATCGAATAAATCGGCTGAATTATTGCCCGATGAGAGCATTCTGGAGGCGGCCGAGCGGCTTGACGTTAACATTGACTACTCATGCCGAACCGGGAGTTGTGGGGAATGTATAGTCAAGCTTCTGTCCGGCACGGTCACGATGGAGGAAGATGACGGCCTTGAGGCGGACGACAAAGCTGCCGACATGATCCTTGCTTGTCAGGCAAAGTCTACCGATAACTGCGTGGTGGATGCGTGAAGGAGAAGGAAAAAGTAATCGTCGGCGGGCTGGTCGCGTTGCTCCTGATACTCTGGCTCGGTTTCGTCGTGCATCGTTCACCTGATTTCGCCGGCAGCTTTGCCGGCGGCGTATTGGCTGTAGCCGGTTCGCTGCTCATGCTGGTGCCATTGATTTACCTCATCATCAAGCGCATCCCTCCACTGAAGCGGGCGGTGACGAAGCATATTTCCATGCCAACGTTGCTGGCCGTGCATATCTACGCCGGTGTTCTCGGACCGATTCTTGTGGTCTTGCATACGGGACACAAATTCAACAGCCCTCTCGGCATCGCACTCACCGCCATAACGCTCATGCTGGTCGTCAGTGGTTTCGTGGGCCGCTACCTTATGCGAAGCGAGCGTATGGAAATTAAGGAAAAACAAAAGTTGCTCACTGAATTGACGGCGGATTTTGAACAGGCACAGGAGGAAATCAGATGCAGCCCGACAGCCGCGCAAGAACTGACGACGCTCCAGAGCTTCTTTGGAAGGCTTGCGATGCGACTACTGACGACACGGGACGGCAGCCGCCAAACACCGTTGCCCGCAGCGGCGCGAGCGCTGAGTTTATCTGAATCCATTGCCGATGTCGAATATGCCATCCGTACGCACGAGACGTTCAAACGTGCGTTTGGCATTTGGCTGAAATTCCACATCGTCATGTCGTTCGTCCTCTACATTCTTCTCGCATTGCATATATGGGCGGGGATTCATTTCGGACTAAGGTGGTTTGAGCCGTCGGGGGGGGCGCATTTCGCGACAACGTCTCAGACTGTCGATCCAGGCGGTTCCAGCTATTCCCATTTAACTTCCGAGTTGCCGATTGCGAGTGCCGCCGATGAATTTTCGCAACATTATGGACGGTTGTTTCTGCGTAACTGGCGGCCCGCTGTGACTATTCATGGTTTTCTGACAACTGTTTTTGATTATGCGGCGATCGCTGGTGAAGTGGGTCAGCCAAATTCAGATTTCACAAAGGCCGCCGCTTCGTTGCAACGTGTCGATGTAGCCCTTCTCGACGGCGGCGACTACGAAAAGGCATTTTGGATCAATATCTATAATTTCGGGGCGATGAAGCTGGCTGCGGAGCACTATCCGGTTCCGTCTATCATCGATCCCAAGATCAGCGCCGACGACCCCTGGGGTGTCGAGGCCCTTCGTATTGGTGACGAGTCGTACTCATTAAAGAAAATTGAAAACGCCATCTTGCTGGAAAAATTCGACGATCCGCGAATCGTCTTCGCCATCAGTTGTGCGGCGGTGAGTTGCCCGGATCGCACGGATAGAATCTTTTCCGAAGCGAGTCTTGACCAACAACTGGACGCCCTCGTTCGAGGTTTGTTTGCCAATTCCACCAAGGGCCTGGCGATCAATCGAGAGCTGGGGGTGGCCACCTTGTCGTGGATTCTGAAAGCGGATCAGCGGTTGTTTGGCGGAAGCGACCAGGGAGTCCTGCAGTTTGTGAGCCGTTACGTTCCTGCTGACACTCAAAATTGGCTTGAAAGCCATTTGAGCGAAATTAAAGTCGAATATTTTACCCATGACTGGGGCTTGAACGACATCGCTCTTGCCGATACTCAAACTGAGGAAGGGACAAGATGATGATCAAAAATGCGAGTCAAAAGGTCTGGTCCGAGATTTATTTCGCGGTGAGGTGGAATAGATGAAACTCTGGCCCGGCCTGCTCATGGCATTAGCGACCATCGCCGCGTTATTTGTCTCGTTTTACCTCTTGCGAAGTCATCCTGACGGCAAGAGAGCCGCAGTATTGGAAAAAACGGCTTGGCAACGGATGGCCAGCCCTGGAGATTTATCCATAGCACACAGGTTTCTGGAACACAACTGCGCCGCCTGTCATACTTCTGTCAAAGGCGTAGAGCCCGCCAACTGTATTGTCTGTCACGCGAACAACGCCGCAGTCCTGCAACGCCAGCCGACAGCCTTTCACGCCGATATAAGCAGTTGCAGCGAGTGCCATCGTGAACATCGGGGTCTGCACGAGAGGCCGACGCAGATGGACCATACGGCGTTATCGCGCATTGGCAAGCGTCAACTTATAAGCAACCCCGACCCCGAGTCTGAAGACCGCCTGATTGGCGATTACTTTCAGAATTGGATCAAACAGCATGAAAGCAAAGGAACAGCCGGGCACCCCGACTTGACGGCGCAGGAAATGATACTGGACTGTGCCGCTTGTCATGGAAATAAAGATCGTCACTTTGGCCTGTTCGGGCAGGACTGCGCCCAATGTCACGGCTCCGTCGCCTGGACGATTCCGGAATTCCGCCATCCCCCGCCCACTTCGCTGGACTGCGCCCAATGCCATCAGGCGCCGCCCAGCCACTATATGGGCCATTTTAAAATGATCTCCGCAACCGTTGCGGGTAAACCGCATGCACGAGTGGACCAGTGTTTCCTTTGCCATCAAACGACTTCCTGGAATGATATCAAAAATGTGGGCTGGTACAAACATCACTGAAATAACGACCCGATGAATGAAAAAATAACACGATGGCCGAATTCTTTGAGGCTTTCACATTGATTCAGACCGGCAAGATCCAACGCTTTCCCATCCGTCCTGCTGGGTGCCGAATACTGGCGTAATTTGGTGGCATTATTGGAGCATATGGCCGTTGCTGGTTCGATATCCAGCCCTGAAGACTGCCAGTTGATTTACATGGCGCAAACCGTGGAAGACGCCATTTGCCATATCCGCAAGAAGGCCGTGAGGCTTGAAGCCGGCCAAACAGTCGGGCGAATCGACGACATTGATCGATTCAGACCGCGTCCGTCATCCAGGCGCTTTCCACAGGAAACCAGTCGGTTGAAAACGAAATTTTGACACATATGATCAACAGTGACCTACTGATATTTTCTTTATTTATTACCGGATTTTGTCTCGTCGCCAACCGTATTTCCCGAATGTCGATCACCGGCCCCATGCTTTTTATTGGCTTCGGTTTTTTGGTAGGTCCACAGGGATTTGACCTTGTTAATATAAGGGTAGGAAATGAGACCGTGCGCTTCCTTGCCGAGATCACGCTTGCATTGGTCCTATTTACCGATGCGTCGAGGATTAATTTTCGCTCTCTGATGAAAAACAGTCAAATCCCAATTCGCCTATTGGGCCTTGGTTTACCGTTGACGATTTTTTTCGGTGCGGTGACTGCAGCCATTGTCTTTGAGGATGTGAGTGCATGGGATGCGCTGTTACTGAGCGCCATTCTGGCTCCAACCGACGCGGCTCTTGGACAATCGGTGGTTTTGAATAAGACGGTTCCAGTTCGAATCCGTCAGGCACTGAATGTAGAGAGCGGATTGAACGATGGAATTTGTGTTCCCGTGATTGCTTTTTTTATTGCATTGGCGTCCGCCTCTGTCAATGGATTCCAGAGTCCGCCGGGACAAGAATACTGGGTTTTCTTCGCCCTGAAATCAATTTTATACGGTGCATCTATCGGCGTTGGTGCGGGGGGATTAACGGCGATCGTCGTTCGCCTCGCTTTACGCGGTCACTGGTTGGACCATGGCTATAAGAGACTGGTAATGTTTGCCATTCCCCTGCTTTTATTTTCAATCGCTGAACATATCGGAGGAAGCGGGTTCATTGCCTCATTCACCGGTGGTATTATCATCGGACATTTGACCCATGAACTTGATCACCATGATTTGTTCGATTTCGCTGAGGAAGCCGTATACCTGCTCTGCTTGATTACTTGGACGATATTCGGAATTGCCTTCGTCGGCTTGGCTATCGAGCATATTAGCGGGCGTATTATTGTATATGGATTTTTGAGTCTAACTCTGATTCGGATGTTACCTGTTGCCATGTCATTAACGGGAATGAAATTGCATCCGGAAACGACAATGTTTCTCGGGTGGTTCGGTCCGCGGGGACTCGCCTCCATCGTTTTTGCGATAATGCTTCATGGACAACTTCAGATAGTCCATCATGAGCATTTTTTCTATACCGTCACCTGGACGATAATTTTCAGTGTCGTGGCCCATGGCGTGACGGCCGCACCGTTGGCGGCGTGGTTCGGTCGGAGATGCCGATGCCGGTTCGGCGAGTGCGAAGAACCCACCGTTGAATCTATTGAGGTCAATGATGTAAGACCACATTACGTACTAAAGAAACTACATCAGCAAGTTCAAGATTGAGAGTTAATAAGAACCTAAAGATAAAAGGAGCAAAGAAATGAGTAACTTAATTGTAATTGCATTTGATGATGAACACAGGGCCGACGAAGTGTTGAACACGCTAAACAGGATGCAGCGGGAACACCTGGTTGACCTCGAAGATGCAGCCGTGGTCATACGGAATGAAAAAGGAAAAGTAAAGATCAAACAGACTCAGGATCTTGTCGGCGCAGGAATGGCCGGCGGTGGCCTTTGGGGAATGTTGATTGGTCTGATGTTTTTGAACCCGCTTTGTGGAATTCTAATTGGAGCTGCAACGGGCGGGTTGATGGGGGCTCTACGCGATGTCGGCATAAATGATGACTTTATCAAAGAACTCGGGAATACTATAAAGCCCGGAACCTCCGCGATTTTTGTTCTCATCCGCAAGTCAACGCTTGACCGGGTACTGGATGAATTGAAACAGTTTGGCGGCAAGGTGCTGCACACCTCACTGTCGAAGACGGATGAAAGCGAGTTGCGGGAGGCTTTGGAAGGAGCAGCAGAGTCGAAATAGCAAACGATGCAACATGATCAAAAGAAATATATGCGCTGAAAGAGGCCAAATTAAACAGCCAAATCATTAACAAGGAAAACTTATGACTATCTGTACGGACGAACGTAATTGCACTAATGACGTAAAAACAGCGATTGACTGTTTTATGAATGGGTTAATCAAGCGGAATCCGGGTGAACTGGAATTCCATCAGGCCGTTCAGGAAGTTACTGAATCACTGATGCCATTTATTTGGAATAATCGGCATTATAAAGATTCTCAAATATTGGAGCGGATGACGGAGCCGGATCGAATCATTATTTTCCGGGTGTCATGGGAAGATGACCAGGGCAACATTCGCGCCAACCGTGCCTGGCGGGTTCAGTTTAACAACTCGATTGGTCCTTACAAAGGAGGAATGCGTTTTCATCCGACGGTGACCCTGAGCGTTTTGAAATTTCTCGGTTTCGAGCAGGTATTCAAGAACAGTTTAACCGGATTGCCAATGGGAGGGGCAAAAGGGGGATCGAATTTTAATCCCAAGGGTAAAAGCGATCGGGAAATCATGCGCTTCTGCCAATCACTCATGATCGAACTCCATCGGCATATCGGCGAGGATACCGATGTGCCGGCCGGTGATATTGGTGTTGGGGGACGCGAGATCAGCTATATGTTCGGACAGTACAAGCGCCTGGAGAATCGTTTTGTTGGGACGCTGACAGGAAAGGGCCTTGCCTTTGGCGGCAGTTTGATACGGACCGAAGCCACCGGTTACGGCGCCGCATATTTTATGGAAAATATGTTGAATCATACCGGGGATAGTATCACCGGAAAAACAGTGGCGGTATCCGGCTCCGGAAATGTGGCCCTGTATTGTATCAAAAAAGTAACCGACTTGGGAGGAAAAGTCATCACCGCCTCCGACTCGAGTGGTTTTATCCACGATCCGGAAGGAATAACGGCTGAGAAGCTCGTTTGGCTTAGGGAGTTGAAGGAGGTGAAGCGAGGTCGAATTCATGAATATGCAAAACAATTCAAGAGCGCCGAGTTTTACGAAGCGAAACGTCCCTGGGACGTCAAAGTCGATCTCGCGTTTCCTTGTGCGACGCAGAATGAGCTGAACGGAGAGGACGCAAAACAATTGGTAGCAAACGGTGTGATCGGCATTGCCGAGGGAGCGAATATGCCATCGACGCTGAAAGCCATTCGCATCTTCTTGCACGCGAAAGTCAGATTTGGACCCGCGAAGGCGGCAAATGCGGGTGGGGTTGCGGTCTCAGGTCTTGAGCAAAGTCAAAATGCCATGCGCATCGCCTGGTCTGCGGATGAGGTGGAAACGCGCCTCATCGATATCATGAAGAATATCCATACTCAATGTCTCAGGTATGGAGAATGTGACGACGGTCAACTCGACTATGTTAAGGGCGCCAATATTGCCGGTTTTGTTAAAGTCGCCGATGCCATGATGGCGTATGGCATCGTATAAAACTGAGTATTTCTTAAGTTAGCGAAAAAAATGAAAGGAATGGATCATAATGACAAAAAGATAAGATGGATTTCGAGAAATCTATCAGTGATGTTGAAACGTCGTGTTAGTTTAGCCTTGTCCAATGAATACATTAAGAAACCATACAGGAGTGCTTACCATGTTAAAAATAATTGCAGTATTACTACTATCCTTATCTCTGGGAGCTTGCGCACATTTGGATAATGAGTCTCAAATCAGTTGTGCCAAAAGTAAGTGTTGTCTGGCGAGCTGTAGCGGCAATGGCAAGTCTTGCTCATCACCGAATTGTCAGGATTGTTCAACACACAATTGCTGTGATCAGAAGAAATGTCAGAATAAGGACTGTCGAAATTTCAAAAAAGACCAATAAAGGGTTTCCGATAGGGCCAGAGTTCAGGGAGACGCGAACCGATCTGCCGCAGCTAAGCGCTATCTAGTGTCTGACCGAAAACTTCGGCTCGCGGGGACTCTCGCCCTCCAATTCGTTTAACGATTATAAGGTTTCCAGGCTGGTCTTGGACGCACGGTGGTGGGAGGGCGAGAGTCCCCGCGAGCCGTAATCTGGAATTAGGGGTTTTCGTTCAGGTATTAACCCGAGGATATCGGAAATGAGCAAGTACAAAAACAGGAACAGATTATCATGGCAGGTAAAATCTCAGGGATGATTGCGCTGGCCTTGATCGCCGGGGCGACTGGAGCAGGAATCAGCTATTACCTCACCGGATCGAACGAACCGTCGGCTGTTTACTCAGAGACGAGCAATGTGAAACTCACTGGTATCCGAAAGGATTTGAAAGTTCTGAAACAGGAATTACGGGACGCAGGAGAATATAAATGCTGCATCAAAGGCGACTGCAACTGGTGCGCTTTGCAGATGGAGCACTGCCCGTGTGATGAGCTGGTGCAGAAAAAAGGCGCTGAGGAATCGTGTCCCGAATGTGCCGCGGCCTGGAATAACAAGCAGGGAAAGATACCGGGCGTTGATCCCGATGCGATCCGAGTAACGACATTCGGGGTATATGGCAATGAACCCGGCGGACACCATCACGGTAATACCGAGGAATCAAGCCGGACTAAGGAGAGTGATCAGGTCGAAGCGCCCGCTGCGCAACATAAAGCAATGCCGGAACATGGCGACGAAGGCGGTGGATCTCATCAACATGAACACTGAACACACAAAGAGGGTTAAACATATGACCGAACCAGAATTCACAAGAAAATTATCCGTGAATCCGCCCCACCAATTAATCAGTCGACGTCGATTTATTCGTAATACCGCGGAATTCAGCCTGTTTGTAGGGATACAGACGATTTTGCCTCGATATGCTTTTGGAGATACGTTTGACAATTCGACGCCGAACGAAGAGAAATCCGGTAAGGCCATTAATTTATCCATTAATGAAGAGGCGATTTCAATTGGGGGGCGTAGCGCTCAGGCAACAACCATAAACGGGACTGTACCCGGGCCACTGGTACGATTGAAGGAAGGAACGGACGCTGTACTGCGAGTAACCAACCATCTCAACGAGGACAGCTCGATCCACTGGCATGGCTTGATTCTCCCGTTTCGCATGGACGGGGTGCCGGGCCTAAGCTATGAGGGCATACGTCCCGGCGAAACCTTCGAATACCGTTTTCCGGTCCGCCAGAACGGCACCTACTGGTACCACAGCCATTCGGGTCCTCAGGAGCAAACCGGCGTTTATGGCCCGATGATTATTGATGCAGCGGAGCCCGAGCCTTGGGACTACGACCGTGAATACGTCGTTGTTCTTTCGGACTGGACTTTTGAAGATCCGCATTTCGTGATGGGCCGTCTCAAAAAACAAGCCGACTATTACAACTATCAGCAGCAGACAGTCCTCGATTTCATTCGGGATTCCCGTGAAAGTGGCGTCATGCCGACGATGATGGATCGGCTTATGTGGAGCAAAATGCGCATGATGCCAACCGACATCGCCGACGTGACCGGACACGCCTACACCTATCTGATGAACGGTCTGGCTCCGGACAGTAATTGGACCGGCATCTTCCAACCGGGCGAGAAAGTCCGGCTACGCTTCATCAATGCGGCTGCCATGAGCTATTTCGATGTCCGAATACCCGGGCTGAAAATGACCGTCGTACAGGCGGATGGACAGAATGTGCAGCCTGTGACTGTGGATGAGTTTCGCATCAGTGTCGCCGAGACATTTGACGTCATCGTCCAGCCGACAGAGGATCGGGCGTACACTGTTTTCGCCGAAAGCATGGATCGCAGTGGCTTCGCCCGAGGTACTCTTGCCTCCCGCCACGGTATGTCTGCACCGATACCGCCGCTCCGTGAACCGCCCCTTTTGACAATGAAAGACATGGGCATGAGCATGGATCACGGTGGTATGGCGAGCATGGGTAAAATGGAATCGATGGGCAGTAAGATGGGGACAAAAAAGACGGCTCACGGTGATTCAGCTGCGGCAGCGATGGATCATTCGTCAATGCAGATGGCCGTTGAACCAGAAGCGACAAAGACCTTCCCGCATGGGTCGGATCAGCACGGCCCCGGAAACGCTGCTGTTGCGATGATCTCTCAAAGTCGCCTGCACGAACCCGGTGTTGGTCTCGAAGATGCGGAGGGCCGAGTTCTGGTCTATACAGATCTAAAGTCACCGACACGGGGATTGGATCTGCGACCACCGCGCCGTGAAATCGAGCTGCATCTGACCGGCAATATGGAACGCTACATGTGGTCTTTTGATGGCGAGAAATTTTCCGAACGCACGGAGCCGATTCGACTTGTTTTTGGCGAGCGCGTACGGCTTACTTTCGTCAATGACACGATGATGAATCACCCCATTCACCTGCATGGCATGTGGATGGTGCTGGACAACGGCAACGGAGCGCATAACCCTCGGAAACATACGATCAACGTGAAACCGGCTGAGCGCCTTTCGGCAGACGTAACAGTGGACGCACCCGGAAACTGGGCGTTCCACTGCCATCTCCTATTTCATATGGACATGGGCATGTTCCGGGTTGTATCCGTGTCCAAAGCTGTGGCAGAGAAGGAGGGGAAATGAATCAGCGAATGACAATCGAACCGACGGTAATCCTTCGCAAATGTTTTTTCACAGTCGTTCTTTTTTGTGCATTGTCGGCGACGGCCACGGCTCAGAGAGAATCGACTGATGATCCGCGCCACTCCGCGTCAGAGGCGAACGCACATTCCGGGCCGACGGCGCCTGATCAGGCGTCAACCCAAAATATCCCGGCGTCCGCTGATTCGGTATCGGGAGACGAAATGCTTGGGATGTCCGCCGAAAATCACTCCGGACATGGGATGATAATGACTCAACCCAGTATCAGTCCGGACGAGGCGGAGTACGAACCGTACAATCTCATGAAGATGGGAGGCGGTTCGTTTGGAATGATGTTAGTGGATCAATTCGAATACCGCATGCAGGACGGCGATGATCTATGGAGATGGGATGCAGAAGGCTGGTATGGTGGTGATTTTAATCGATTCTGGTTCAAGACCGAAGGCGAGCTAAAGGTTCAGGGAAGGAGTAACGGCGGCGGTGAAATTCATGGCTATTATAGCCGGTTGGTTGCACCATTTTGGGATGCGCAGGTTGGTATCCGGTACGATGAGGTGTGGGAGTCGGGCGGCAATTCATCGCGCTTCTTTGGCGCGATCGGATTGGAGGGATTTGCGCCCTATCGCTTTGAGGTTCAGCCTGCCTTGTTTATCAGTGAAAACGGCGATGTATCGGCGCGGTTCACGGCCACCCGGGATATTCGCATCACCCAGCGGCTGATTGCGCAACCACGCTTTGAAACTGAAATCTCCGTGCAGGATGTACCAAAATTCGACGTCGGAAGCGGCTTTAATTACGTCGAACTCGGCTTTCGCGTGCGCTACGAAATCCGCCGGGAATTCGCTCCGTACATCGGCGTAAACTGGGAAACCGAGCTAGGGAACACCGCCGACATAACTCGTCGCGGCGGCGGCGACGTCGACGTTCTCGCGGTTGTGCTGGGAGCGCAGCTATGGTTTTAAGCAAATATGACACCAATTCATTGAGTGGAAGATTCGATGCCAACTGATCCTATATGTGGAATGACCGTCGACGAATCGACGACGTACAAAGTGGAACGCGACAGTACCGATTACTATTTTTGTAGTCAGCATTGCCTCGATAAGTTCCTCTCCCCCTCTCCCACGTTTCCCGCCCCCGCAGAGGCGTCCCCCGGACTTTCCCCCGCCAAAGGCGCCCCTCGCCCGTCGTCCCTCGCCCCCGCTAGTTTTACCTGCCCCATGCACCCTGAAGTTGTTCAGGATCATCCCGGAGACTGTCCGAAATGCGGAATGGCGCTTGAATCGCTGGTAGCGTCCGTCGATAGCGACGCCAATGACGACGGCAGAATTCGCGCCGTGACCAACCGTTTTCGTATTGGTGCAATTTTAGCAATTCCGGTATTAATCTTGGCCATGGGAGATATGATTCCCGGACTTGAGATGAGCAAGTTCATTTCCTACCGGCTTTCCAGTTGGCTCCAACTTGCACTCAGCACACCGGTAATCTTGTGGGCAGGAAATAGCTTTTTTCTCAAAGCCTGGCAATCCATTAAAAATCGACAACTCAACATGTTTACGCTTATCGCAACTGGGGTTGGCGCCGCGTATTCCTACAGCGTCGCGGCGGTGTTGTTTCCCACGCTTATACCCGCGTCATTCTATCACCAGGGAAATCCGGGATTGTATTTCGAATCGGGCGCTGTGATCACGGTACTCGTACTGCTGGGACAACTGCTGGAAGCTAAAGCACATCGACGAACCGGAGACGCGATCAGGGGCTTAATGAACTTGGCGGCTAAGACAGCACATCGCATCAAAGATGGCGTCGAGACGGCGATACCGGCCGACAGCATTGCTGCCGGTGATCGGCTGCGAGTACGACCAGGGGAGAAAATCCCCGTGGACGGCGTCATAATCGAAGGTTCCAGCAGCATCGACGAGTCGATGATTACCGGGGAACCAATGCCGACACAGAAGCGTATCGGAGAGAAGGTAATCGGGGCCACTATCAATCAAACCGGGGCCTTCGTCATGCAAGCGGGCCAAGTCGGATCGGACACATTGCTTTCCCAGATTATTCGCATGGTCGGAGAGGCGCAGCGCAGCCGGGCGCCGATACAACGCCTGGCTGATTCCGTTGCCGGTTATTTCGTGCCCGCCGTCGTATTCATCGCTGTGATCACCTTCGCTGTCTGGGCATTATGGGGTCCAGAGCCGGCACTGGCGTATGCGTTTGCCAATGCGATTGCGGTACTAATCATTGCCTGTCCCTGTGCTTTGGGACTCGCAACCCCAATTTCGGTGATGGTTGGTGTCGGAAGAGCCGCCCAATCCGGGATGCTCGTCCGGGATGCAGTGGCGATCGAGAAAGCCGAGAAAATAACCCACCTGGTAACTGACAAGACGGGAACCTTGACAATCGGAAAACCTCAATTGACCATTTGTCTACCTGCCGAAAGTTGGGACAAGAGCAGGATTTTGCAACTCGCCGCGTCACTGGAACGCCATAGCGAACATCCACTAGCTCAAGCCGTATTGGCCGGTGCTGCGGCAGATAAATTGGAACTATTACCAGTCACGGATTTTGAATCGGTCACGGGCGGCGGTGTATTGGGAAGCATTGACAAGAAACGTGTGTTGTTGGGGAAACGGAAGTTTATTATGGATGCCGGGATCGACATAGCGGAATCACTGTTGGATACGGCCGTCGAATTGCAGAAGGAGGCCCAGACGGTGGTCTGGATCGCTATAGATAATCAAGCCGCGGGGTTTCTGGGGATTTCCGATACGATCAAGGAATCGACGCCGGCAGCGATTAAACGCCTGCATAAATTGGGACTGAAGATTATCATGCTCACGGGGGATAACCGGGACACCGCCGAGTCGGTGGCCCGCGAACTAGGAATCGATCGGGTCGTCGCCGAAGTTGATCCCAAAGAAAAACACGATTTCATCAAGAAGCTAAAGTCCGAACATGTCGTCATCGCCATGACTGGGGATGGTATAAACGACGCCCCGGCGCTTGCCGAGGCCGACGTCGGCATCGCCATGGGAACCGGAACGGATATCGCCATTGAGAGTGCTGCTATAACACTGGTAAAAGGCGATCTTGATGGTGTTTACAAAGCAATCGCTCTAAGCCGGGCGGTGATGACCAACATTCGCCAGAACCTCTTTTTCGCGTTCATCTACAACGCCCTCGGTGTTCCGATTGCTGCCGGGATTCTATATCCTTTCACCGGAACGTTGCTCAGTCCCATGATCGCCGGCGCCGCCATGAGTTTCAGCTCAGTGTCCGTGATTCTGAACGCATTACGTCTCAAATCGTCCGCCCTGTCCTGAGCAATTGCCCCTTGTCCGCCGCCCCCCGTCCCCCCAAAGGCGTCCCCTGGTCCCTCCAAAGGCTTCCCTCGTCCCTTTTCCTTGGTCCCTCCGAAGGCGCTATCAACTCACCAGATTCTGACTACCCTGTTCACCAGTTTCTGGTGAGTCATCAGGATTAACAACTTTTTGTAACATCAAGGAATTTCGTAACACAATTGTTTGAAATAAGTTGCGTTTAATATATTAGACTTGGCACAGAAAACGCTAAACCACTTGTATAAACATTTTATCAGTAATCGATAATCGATCCACCAAATAACACAAGGAGGTTCCCATGCAGAAAATCTCAACGGCTTGATTCGCGATAAATGTCAATTTTCCAATTGTCGAGGAGGTTACCATGAAACTTTTTCAAAAAATTAACGTGAGCGTGCTTTGTTTTGGTTTGATTGTACTAACAGCTTTCACCGGATGGAGTGGAATTCACAAGCAGCATAGACACGGACTCGGAGGACCTCATCCAGGCGGCAATAATCACCCGTTTATGGTCCCCGCTCGATATAACGGTCATCGTCATGGGGTTCATACCCATGAGGTCGTGAGGTCAACGAATTCGCCATCGGTTCTGGAGGAAACCGAAGCAGACTACACCCCCAGAGAACGAAAAGAGTACAAAGGACACAAGCACGGCCTGCATTCACACGAGGTTAAATAAATAAATCTTAAAGAGGAAAGTTTGAATATGACGAAACTTACATTGTCCACCGTTTTTTCCCTGCTGTTGGCTCTTAATATGTCGGCAATAGCAGGCGGCGACCATGATCATGAACACGAAGGTTCTCATAGTGCAGAGAAGCATGACGACTCACATTCCGGTAAATCGGATAAAGCGGCGGCGCAGACTATAACCGGAGAAGTCGTTGACTTGTCCTGTTACCTGGATCATAAGGCGAAAGGCCCCGGCCATAAGAAATGCGCGGTCGCGTGTGCAAAAAAGGGACTGCCGATGGGGATCCTCACCGACGACAATGAACTCTACCTGTTCGTCGAAGATCACAGCAGTGCCAAGGCTTATAAAGAAGCCGTCGAACATGCGGCTGAATCGATAACAGTAACCGGGAAAGTTTACAATACCGCCGGAGTTAGGGCGATTCAGGTCAAGGAACTGGGAGAACATCACTAGATAATCTTGGCGGAAGGACTTCCGTCAAGATTATCGACGATGCATTGAATGTAAAGCCACGTATGAAAAAACTATTTAGCCGATTGAAATCACCGTGGTTTCTCCTTTGCGGCATTTTGGGTCTGGAATTGGCAGCAGGCGCCATATGGCTCGCACAGCGACAGGTTCGCGCGCCGGTTATTGGCGCGGCTGAGCGCGGTCGACTGGTGGCTGACAGATTAGGGTGTTTTGCCTGCCACGGCGCCGGCGGGAATGGCGGTGTATTTAATCCCGGAGCCGAGCGCGATGAGGTCCCGGCATGGGGTGGTCGGACGTTGATGATGTATGCGGATAACGAGGATGAGATTCGAGAATGGATATTGGACGGAGCGCCTAAGCGCCTTCTCAATGACGACGGGTATCTGGAGCAGCAAAAGAATACGCTCATCCACATGCCTGCGTATCGGGACCGCCTGATCAATGGTGAATTGTCGGATCTGGTAGCGTATGTGAAGTCTGTCGCCTGGTTCGATACCCCCCCCTCGGACTTGGTCGAAACCGGCCGGGATGAGGCATTAATCAACGGTTGTTTTGGCTGCCACGGCCCCTCCGGGCAGGGGCGATTGCTGAACCCCGGGTCTTTCAAGGGCTATGTACCCGGTTGGGATGGGGCTGATTTTCGGGAACTCGTCAAAAATGACGGAGAACTTGAAGAGTGGATACTCGACGGAATTTCCCAACGCTTCAAGCGAAATCCGGGTGCGCAAGTTTTTCTCAAGCGTCAGGTCATCCAAATGCCCGCGTATCGGGATCGACTATCGAAAGAGCAACTCGATGCACTTATTGCATATATCAATTGGATTCAGGATTCGAGTGAGAAAAATGAAAAGGAAAGTATTCCCAATGACCGCCAAGATTAGACGACAATATATGGGCACGCCGCTTCTCGCGACACTGTCCATTCTTGTACTGACGATAGCCGGATGTGCCACATCGCGGATTGCTTTGTCCAAGGAGCGCGGCGTTACTGTTAACCCGATTCGCACGAAGAATATTTCTGTGAAAACGCTTCATGTTTACCAAAACGGAAACGACATCGAAATTTCGGGAATCGTTAAGCGTGACTATTTCTTTCGGCGCCTGCAATACGGACACGTCGACATTGCGATATACGGGCCAGACGGAACCATCATCAGAAAAATCACCACATCATACACACCACAGCATTCAGGTGGCCGCCGGCCAAGACAGTCGTATTATTCCGTAAAATTGCGCCAGTTCATGGTACCACCGGGTTCAGTAATTGAAGCGGCATATCATTCGGGAAAACCGCGGTCCGAATACTCTGGCGGCACCTAAACAAATATGATCCGTGAAATAAAGGCGAGGACAAACAGATATAGTATTTGATGCTTTTCATCCAGCCGGTTTCGTTTTGGAAACGTTGATCAACCAAAACATAATATTTTAGAGGAGGCAGAAAAATGAAGGAGAAAGTAATCGGCGCGTTACTATTGGCGGTGTTTGTACTGACATTGGGATTAGTGACAGGATGTGCAACTGATGGCGACTATCACGATCAAGGTCAACGTCCACGAGGTCATGACCATGGTGGGCACAGCCATTGATTCCGTTGTGTCGGGGGCTGTGAAATCACGCACGAGGAAGCGCGGTCACCACTTTTGCAAAATAGATCGCCACTTACGGCGTGTTTGCTGTTTTCGTCCTTGTTAGTGTGCCTGGTCGTACGGTATGGTCGATCTCGGTTTCCAGTTTAAGTCGGCCGCCGAAAAGTTGCAAAGTAAGAGTAGTGAATCGACAACCACTAGCGCGAAAAATGTGTAACAGATTCACGAGTTTGGGATCCCCATTGTCGATGCCGCCAAAAGGCAGCAATCCGAATTTGGCCAAAAAAGAAATTCGCGAAGTATTTCAGTATATTCGAAACACATTTGGCAAAGACTAATTGGTAAGCCCGTCCGTGAACTCGTATCTCATACAATGTCTACCGCTGCCGAGTACCACTCTCCTCTGTTATTAAATACTGCCATTGAGCTTAGTTAATCTCCCCAGAACCAGTTCAACTGAATTCGAACCTGTCGTTTTTTTGCGTTGTTTTATTGATAGTCTGTCATCCGCTACCACCAATCAGTTTCTGACGAGTCTGGTCACCAGAAACTGGTGACCATTTACTTTTTATCGTTCCATTTACTCCTTTCCGAAAACCTTAAATATTCATAATAAAAGCGTTATGGATTCATTGAGCCGTCTGGCACGGTAATGGCTAGATTTTATTTATAGAGTTTGTTCCCGACGTTCGCAGATCAATGTTCTCGTTAGACGATCACAACCTTGACCGAGAAATCATAATAAAGATGAAAACCGGCACCGAAAACTATCAGCATGTAAGATTCTCGATAAGAGCAGAGCGCAACAGCGAGGTGTTCATTGCCGGCACCTTCAATCACTGGAATCCAAAGGCGCATCAATTAACAGACATATATCAGTCGGGATACTACGTCACTGAACTGATTCTGCCCCCAGCCGAGTATGAATATAAATTTATTATTAACGGAGAATGGCATGTAGATCCCGATTGTCCACGATGGGCATTGAATAAATGCGGGACCTTAAACAGCGTAATCCGAGTAGAGTGAACCTGATTGACCGGTTCGGGAAATACTCCATTAAAGATCTATTTCGAGGAAAATCTATGAATAACGATCGCAGTATTGCCTATTTTTCGATGGAAGTTGCCGTGATGAACGAGGTGCCGACATACAGTGGCGGTCTCGGAATCCTGGCTGGAGATACGATACGTTCAGGGGCGGATTTGAATATCCCGATGATTGCTGTCACGCTGCTTTATCGACACGGCTATTTTTATCAAAAACTGGACGACGACGGAAATCAGAGTGAGGAGGCGGTCCGCTGGGACGTCGAGGACCATTTAGTCGCCATGGAAGAGAAGGTCACCGTAAGAATAGAAGGCCGCGATGTGGAGGTGGGATTATTTCGGTACGATGTCCGTGGCCAAGGCGGTTATACCGTTCCCGTCTATTTCCTCGACACCGACTTACCGAACAACGACGACTACCATCGGAAATTAACTCACAACCTATATGGCGGCGACAAACGGTACCGGCTATGCCAGGAAGTGGTTCTTGGCATCGGCGGCATGAAAATGCTTCGTCGGTTGGGCTACAGCCAGAATCAGATCCGGCGCTTCCATATGAATGAAGGTCATGCAAGTTTACTCACGCTGGAGCTGCTAAACGAACAAATGGAGGATAACGAAGGCACCTCAATTCCTCCGAATATATTGGAGGCCGTTCGCCAAAAATGTGTTTTCACAACACACACTCCGGTTCCGGCCGGTCACGATAGATTTCCGATGGACCTGGTGAAACAGGTTCTTGACTATCATCCTGCATTCGATATGCCCCAGGTCTTTTGTTGTGAGGGGGAACTCAATATGACCTATCTTGCCCTGAATTTGAGCCACTATACCAACGGTGTCGCCAAAAAACACGCGGAAGTATCACGGAAAATTCTTACACCAAAACACGATTTCGCCCACTACACGATCGACTCAATCACCAATGGTGTTCACGCGCGGACTTGGATTTCCCCGCCGTTCCGTAATCTGTTTGACGCCTATATCCCGGGTTGGCGAGAGGATTCGTTCAATCTCCGTTACGCCTGCGGGATCCCGAGGGAAGAAATCTGGCAAGCTCATGTCAAAGCGAAGCGTCTGCTTATCGATATTGTCAATCGACGCACTAATATCGGACTTGACGCCGATATATTCACCCTTGGCTACGCTCGCCGCGCCACGGCTTATAAGCGCCCCGATCTGATATTTCTTGATATCGATCGTCTTCAAAAAATCGTCAACGATCAGGGGCCGATACAAATCGTTTATGCTGGTAAATCTCATCCCGGGGACGAGAACGGAAAGGCGCTGATTAGAAATATATTTCAACGTATTGATCAACTCAAAGATGTTATCAAAGTCGTGTATCTTGACAATTATGACATGGCAATGGCAAGCCTGTTTACATCCGGATCCGATATTTGGCTCAACACGCCGGAGCCGCCGATGGAGGCCTCCGGAACCAGCGGTATGAAAGCGGCGCTAAACGGCGTCCCGTCATTGAGCATATTGGATGGATGGTGGATAGAAGGATGTATTGAAGGAAAAACGGGTTGGTCTATCGGTGAAAACCAGGAAATTGAGTCGGCCGCCGACTCCAGATCACGTGACGCACACTCACTATATGACAAACTCGAAAAGGACATTCTGCCGGCATTCTACAATGACCGTGAGCTGTTTACCGACATCATGATGCACGCCATCGCACTGAACGGATCGTTTTTTAATACACAAAGAATGATGCAGCAATATATGACGCAGGCATATCAATAGCATCACTTTACATTTCGCCGAATGGCGACATTGAATCCAAGGAAGGTTCACAGAAAACAAAATATTACAAAAAGGAGGGCGCTACCATGAAGGCTAAATATACCGTATTTGCAATAGGAATGGTTGGGGTCCTCGGAACTTTAGCGGTCGGCTGTCAAGGAACAAAATTATTTCAAACAAAATCTTCGGTGCATTGCCCGGCCTGCCATAGCCGGGAAATGTTGATCGAAAAGGAATCCGGCTTTGACCCGGATTACGACGTGCCGACTAACGTTGTCGAAGTGAAATGTCCAACCTGTAAAACAACGTACGAATTACAATCACAGAAGTTAGGGAAATTCCATGAATGTAATAATTGCCGAACGAGAGTCAAGG
>JAJDBF010000047.1 GCA_029261535.1 Nitrospinaceae bacterium
TGGACCTCATCTATATTGAATCGAAACGCCTCCCCAAATTCAGGATGCGCAAAGTATGGTTCTTGTCTCGGTGACGATTCCGTTAAGTGCCTGATCGTCAGGGCTCATCGGAACTTTTTCTATCACCTGAAAGTCAAATGCCAGCCCCAGCCGAAAACAGTCGGTGCGGGTGCTGTCAAACAGCCGGTCGAAATAGCCTTTTCCGTATCCCAGTCGGCCTCCGCGATTATCGAAAGCCAGACCCGGTGCCAACACCAGATCCAGTTGATTGACCGGAACCTGTAAAGCGGATTCGACCAAAGGTTGCGGAATACCAAAGGGGCCACTGGTCCAGCCATTGGTTTCTTTTGGCCATTCAACGGCCTGTAAATTATTTTGCCCCTCGACAATAAGGGGAACACAAACTCGTTTGCCCGCTTGCCGGGCTATTTCTATGATCTGCCCGGTTTGCACCTCCGCAGACATTGCCCGATAAATTAAAAGGGTTTCAGCTGACCGGAATATATCGAGAGACGTTACCCGGCACGCGATATCCCCACTTTTTTTTTCATTTTCCCCAGGCGACACCGTCTTTCGCAGATGCAACATTTTCTGCCGGATGTCGGCTTTGCCTGCCGAGGAGCTTTTATTCATGTTCCGGTCCTCCGCGAACGGCGAACGGGAGGCGTGTTTTTTTGCTATGCGCTCAACCACTAAGCCAGTTCCGTACTGGTCAGACTGTTAGCTGACCGGACCTTGCGGTTAGCCAACAGAAAACATTCTGCGGCACTCTGAAAATGTTGCTTGCCTGATACAGGTTAGTTCGTTAGCTCCACCGTAAGGTGGCGGGGATGCCAAAGATTTTAGCAGGCCTCTTTTTTCGATGCAGTCTGCGGAGGTGAGGGAGTAATCCGGATGGAGGACGACCCATTACCACCAAGCAAATATTGAGGGGCTAAAACCGGGCCTGGGAACTACGGGCGAAGAAGTGGCTTGAATCGTGGGCGGGAGATGGGTTTGCGAGGTCGCGTCCCAAAAAAACGGACGCACTCACCATCAAAAAAGTTCCCATTGCTATGAATTGTATGATTAAAAACGCCACTTGAATCGTGTCCGTTGTGATTTTCGAGTTCCTGTGTTCCGGGCCGGGGTATTATCTTTGCGCTTGTGCCTTCCCCGTCAGGAAAATCAAGGGGAAGGCTTCCCCGCAGTACCGTGTAAAAAATCTGATTTTTGAACCTGCCAAGGACAGGTGGGATCTCCGTTTCTGCTTCAGGCTCCCTCGCAAGGAGGTATGCACACCACAGTTAAGTTTCAATCCCGTTTTTCAAGAGTTGGCTCAAGAATCGATCTCTTACCCGAGCACGGCAGGGAAACCACTTTCCCTGATTGGAAATATCCTAGCACAACGCACAAATCACCACAAGGTTTGACTCCACCCCGGAAAACTTGCAAAAAACGGGTCAGGCCAGGCCGCTTTTGACCGTGGTCACCAGGGAGGAAATACGTTGATTCCATTCCTCCTGCCGGGCTTCCTGCTTGTCTTTCAGGGTTTCGAATTCCAGTCTCAGGAGGGCCAGTTCATGGGCAACATTCAGCGCAGTAAGAACCCCCAGGTCAAGGGTCGACATTTTAGCGGAACCGGTAGACAACTCCTGCATTTTGGAGTCGACAAACTCCGCCAGTTCCTGCGGGTCGATGGCCCCTTGAGGTGTTTTGATGGTGTAGGTTTTACCGTAAATTTTTATTTTTGAACTCTGGGTCATAATGAAGAGGGGGCTGGTGATGCGGTTTCGGGGCTGGCGCAGATTATGACGGGAGTCAGGAGTACCAACGCCATGACTATAAAAACGTCTGTCACATGAAATCGATTTTCTCCATGGATTCCAGCAAGCGCGTTACCCGGGAGCGCAGTTCGCTTCTTTCCTGCTCCAGTTTTTTTTGTCTGGATTCAAGATCCTTGATTCGTTGAACGGTACCCCCCAGTTTGCCAGAATGCTCAATCTGTTCTTCCAACCGGGTTGTCAGGTGCGAGCACTCTTCCTTGAGAGCACTGTTTTGATCGCGTAGCTGACGGGTTTCCTCAACGAGGGCAGGGATCAGATTCTCCAGCTCTTCCAGGGGAAAATCAGACATAACGTATCGTAGCATCCCATATTTTGCGAGTCAACGGCTTCACCATGGGCCCGAAATTGAGCGAGAAAAACTCAGGCATCACGCAGATGGGCCCCTGTTTTTTCGGTCAGGTGTTTAACGATAGCTTCAAACACTGGATTCACTTCATCATCGGTCAGGGTGCGCTCCGGTGACTGGAAGGTGAGAGCAAAGGTGAGGCTCTTCTTGCCCGGCTGAAGTTTTTTGCCTTCAAAGTGATCGTACAGTTCGGTCCGTTTTAACAGGGGATGCCCGACCTGCTCAATCATAGTCCCAATCTGCCCGGCACGGACTGATTGATCAACAAGTAGTGAAATGTCGCGATAGATTCCCGGGAATTTTGGCAGGGATTCATAGCGGACCACCGGAGGCAAAGCGCTGGTCAGTGCTTCCAGGTCAATTTCCAAAGCAAACAGCGGCTGGTCCAGTTCAAACTTTTTGGCAAGCGAAGGCGGCAATTCCCCGATGCAAGCTAGAGGCAGATCTCCCGCCAGACAATCGACCGAAGTGTCTTTGGCAAAATAAGGTTTGGTGGTGGGACGATAGTCACCTTTGATTTTGAAATGTGATAGCAGAGTGTCGAGCGTTCCCTTCAAGTCAAAAAAATCGTAGCCCTTGCCGGTCGGGCTCCATACATCCGCCGGATAGGGGCCTGTGGCCACAACCGCAAGGCAGGTGCGCTCGCTTATTTGCTCGCCCTTTTTAGAAAATGCGGCACCCAGTTCAAACAGGCGCAGTGATTTTTCGCCACGGTGGATGTTGCGTACAGAGGATTTTATCAAACCGGGGAGCAGGCTGGTGCGCATGGTGCCGAGGTCAATGCTGATCGGGTTATCAAGCGCAATCGTCTCTGCGTTGCTGTCGGCGAAGGCCTCCAGAAAATGTTCAGTGATTTCTTTTTCGAGAAAGCTGTAATTGATCGCTTCGGTGTAACCGAGATCACACATCAATTGCCGAAGAGTCCGGCTTGTGGTTTGGAGAGCCGTGGGCTTTAACGGATTGAGTTGCCCCATCGGGTCGGTGACTGTTATCTGATCGTAACCATGCAACCGCGCCACCTCTTCGATCAAATCGATTTCCCGCTCAATCATCGGACGCGAAGCGGGCACGGTTATATTGAAACTGTCTTCTCCCGCTGGCTCAGTTTTCATATCGAGAGCTTGCAGATAGTTCCCAACAACATCTGCTGAAAGTGATGTTCCAAGAATGGCGTTACAGCGGGCGACTCTGAAAACCAGATTCACAGCCGGGCGCGGAGACGGGTAGAGGTCGATCTCGCCTTTTGCGATGGTTCCGCCAGCCAGCTCTGCTATCAGCAGGGCGGCGCGTGCCTGTGCTGTGATGACCGCATCAATATCGACTCCCCGTTCAAACCGGTAAGAGGAATCCGAGCGCAGTCCGTATTGCTTTGAAGTTTTTCTGATGGAGGAGGGGTCAAAACACGCGCTTTCGAGCACGAGGGTCCGGGTCGCATCAGTGACTTGACTGTTGGCACCGCCCATGACACCGGCGAGAGCCACCGGTCGCTCACCATCGGCGATCACCAGTGTGTCCGCATCAAGCGTCAACTGACTGCCATCGAGTGTCTCAATGACTTCCTTTTTGCTGGCCCGCCGAATGATGATTTCACTTTTCTTGAGCAGATTGAGGTCGAACGCATGCAGGGGTTGCCCGTACTCCATCAAAACAAAATTGGTGATGTCGACGATGTTGTTGATTGGTCGCAGGCCAACGGCAATCAATCGGTCTTTAAGCCATTTTGGCGAGGGCGCAACTTTTATGTTGTCGATGACCAGTGCCGAGTAACGTGGGCACAGGTCAGGTTCATCAAGGCGGACGGTTAACTGTTTTTCAATAGATGAACCGCGTTTGGCCTGCGCCAGGTTGCCGGCAGGGTCGGGCAGGGTGAGCGTGTTTTGGGTCAGTGCCGCCACTTCCCGCGCTACCCCAATGTGGCTCAGGCAGTAACCCCGGTTGGGGGTGACATTCAGTTCGAGTACATCGGTCTTAGTTCCACCCTCTAATTCAATTTGCTCATAAGCCTCGATTTCGAGACCCGCCATGGTCAGCAGGTGTCCCAATTCCGGCGTGGGAAGTGAGCAATCAACGTATTGTTTGAGCCAGTCCTGTTGAATTTTCATAGCTGGCGATTATAGGGGATGATTTTTTAAAAGGAAAGTCGATAACGGTGAGGCCTCTTGTTGTTCGCCCCTTCGTCAAGCTCAGGGCAGGCTCCGCGCGGAGCACCCGTGCGCTAGCACTAGTTGACGCCGGTGGCCATGTGACCGGGTGCGAGGCCGGGGTGCGACCCGGTATCGTTGAGGTCGCCGACGAAAGAAACGGCAAAGCCACTTAAAAAACCTTCAATAACCACCGCCCCCCAGAAGCTGAGCATGGTGACATCTGGCACTCCCCCGCCCGGACCGGGAATGACCTCTGTCGGTTCCGAGGCGATCGGGCCGAAGCGGACGCGTCCGCTTCCCAAAGTACCGATGATGAAGTTGGCACCGGGAATATTGCCGGGATTGATATTGGCATTGGTCGGTTGAGCAAAGAAAATCTTGGCAGTCTGCCCGGCATCGACGGTGAATTCCTGAGCCGTGCCGAAGGGCAAGCCATCATTATTGAAGGCCACTGCACGCACTCCTATCTGGGAATTCATTCCGGCAAGAGACGGATGGGTGATGGCGATGAATGAGTACACGCCGTCCGAAACCTGATAATAAGGTGACATGACGGAAGAACTGGAGGCCAGTTCCGGGTTAATCTGGATCAACCTCAGCTTGGTGAGAAATGCGTCCAACCCGCCGCCGCCAAGTGTTCCCTGAAACGGGTTTTCGGTGGGGAAATCGGTAGAGCCGGTAAAGCCGGTGACGTAGGCATCGAGGGAACTGTCGACCGCAATCCCGGTAGCCTGCTCGGTGCCGGTGCCACCAAGGTAAGTGGACCAGGTGAGAAGGTTGCCGAAACTGTTGAAGCGCGTGGCGAAGCCATCGGATCCCGATCCGCCGCTGAGGTTGCCTTGCAATGGGTTCTTAACGGGGAAATCAGTCGAGTCGGTACGCCCGGCGACCAGCACACTGAACGCGGTATCGACGGTAATGGCCAGCCCTTCGTCAAAGCTGGCACCGCCGAGGTAAGTGGAAAATTCGAGGGCACTGCCGTTGGTCAGCACGCGCGAGACAAAGGCATCGGTTCCTGTGCCGCCACTCAAGGTACCCTGGAACTCCGTTGCGGTGGGGAAATCGGTCGATGCGGTTCTGCCGGTTATCAAAGGCCGATTGCCATTGTCGATTGCAATGTCATTGCCAATGTCTTCCCCGGTGCCTCCCAGATAAGAGGAGTAGGCGAGGGTCGCGCCGCTACTGCTGAACTTGGTGAGGAAGGCATCGTTCGCTGTTCCGGTGCCATCGCCGATGCTGGCTTGAAACGGACTCTGTGTCGGGAAGTTGGTGGACTGTGTTCTGCCGGTCAGGTAAATATTCTGATTGGAATCGAGAGCCACCCCGCGACCGATATCTTCTCCGGTGCCGCCAAGGTATGTGGAAAAGGAAAAGGATAAACCGGCGGAAGTGATTTTAGAGAGGAACGCGTCATTACCCGAACCTCCCGCAAGTGCCGCCTGAAACGCGGCACCAACAGGAAAATTGGTGGAGTCGGTTTGACCGGTGACGTAAACACTGCCGACTGTATCGACGGCAATGCCGTGTCCCTGCTCGGTGCCACTGCCGCCTAGATAGGTTGAGAAAATCAGGGACGCGCCATCGGCTGAAAGTTTGGTGACAAACGCATCTTCACCCGCGCCGCCGCCAAGGGCACCTTGCAGGGGCGATTGCGTTGGATAATCGGTCGAGGTGGTGCGTCCGGTGATGTGAGCCTGACCACTGCTGTTAACGGCGATGCTTAGAGCTTCGTCAAACCCGGTGCCGCCGATGTAGGTGCCGTAGATGAGGGACGCACCATCACTGCTCAGTTTCGCCACAAAAGCATCCGACCCACTGCCACCTGACAGGCTTCCCTGAAACGCGCCTTGAGTCGGAAAATTGGTGGAGGTGGTCCTGCCGGTGACATAGGCATTGCCGGAGGAATCCAGCGCGATATCGAACCCCACTTCGGCTCCAGACCCGCCAAGATAAGAGGCGTAGTTGCGCAAGAGAAGCACCGGATCGATGACCAGCGGATAGTGAGGATCATAATGGGCGATGTGGAAACTCACCCGGTTTTGCGCTTCGAGTGTGTAGCCGCCCTGACGTATCAATTTTTTTCCGTCGATGACCTGATAGATATGTGGCGCGTCCTGAGACAGGATGCCCTGCGGAGTCTCGATATTCAATGCTCCATCCGCTTCTAAACTTAGAGACAGGGCCCCTTCAAAATGCAGGCGGATGGTCGCCGGATTCGCTCCGGGAGCGACGATAAAATCGTACTCCGGTTCCTGCCGGTTGCCATAGAAAAGGAGGTCAATGCCCGGATAGATGCCAGAGTAGCGCACCGCACGGTAGGTTTCGATACCGGTGTGCCATTGCTCCGAACCACTGCCAATCAAATAGTGAAATTTTGCAGGCAAGAGAGTTTCCCCGATGGGAAGGGTGGGGCGGGCATTCTCCCAGTGCATTTTTATGATTGCTGGTTGATCCAGAGAATTTTTGAGAGACACCTGTTGCTTTTTTGCAGAACCGGATAACCCTATCGTGGCCCCGTTGTTCTTGAGGAGAATCGCGTAACCCGACCCCCGCGCCAGGTAGTGGACATCGGCCGGAGCCTGTCCGGCATTGTGTTCAAAATAGAGAGGCAACTGACCGAGCCGACTGGCCATCTGCCCGGACATCCGAGTCGCTTGCAATACGGTTTCCGGGCTCCCAAACTTATCTGAATTCTCGCCAGCGGTCGTGCTATAACCAGACCAGGCAAGGGCGCAAGCCAGGGCAAGCCCTGCCAGGGTCATGAGCCTTACTGAGAATCGGGTTTTAGAGGTTTTAAAAGTTGAAAGCACAAGCGTCTCCTTGATACGTCTTATCGGAAGAAATATTAAATGTGTTTACCCTGAAATTGGTTTCAGGCCACTGCGGGTAAAATCAAACCAACTCACTGAATTTTATGAATTTAAGTAGCGAACATCTACTCAGCCTGATCCAGAAAAAAGCCGGTCGTCCGCTTAAATTTTCGGAGTTGATGCGTGTTCTGAACGTGCCGGAGTCGCAACGCCGCCAATTTCGCGGACAAATCAAGGAAATGGTGGAAGAGGGAGCCTTGGTTAAGTTGAGGGGAGGCCGCTATGGTTTGCCCGACGAGATGAGCCTGGTCTCTGGCACGCTGAAAGGGCATCCGGATGGATACGGTTTTCTGCTGACCGATGTGAAGGAGCCCGATCTTTATATCGGGCGTAAGCAGATGAACGGTGCCATGCATCAGGACAAGGTGATGGTGCGGGTGGAAGCGGGTAAAAGTGGCTGGGGCAAGCCCGAAGGTCGCGTGATTCGTATTCTGCATCGCGCCCACGAAACGCTGGTCGGCGTGTTTGAACCTCTTGGTCGGGATGGCTGGGTGATTCCTTCCGACGAAAACGTGTTCCACGATATTTTTATTCCGGGCAAACTGAAAAACGGTGCCAAGCCAGGGCAGATCGTGGTGGTGGAGATCACCGACTACCCGACAAGGCACCAGCCTCCGGCAGGCAAGGTGCTGGAAGTGCTGGGCAAGGCGGATGATCCGCGCGTCGAGTTGCGCTCGATTTTTCACAAGTTCGGTGTGCATCAGGATTTTCCGCAAAAAGCTCTTGAAGAAGCACGCCGGTTTCCCTCGGAGCCTATCGGCGATGAGGGCGGCAACAGGCGCGACCTCACCGGCTGGTTGACCTTCACCATCGATGGCGAACGCGCCAAGGATTTTGACGACGCGGTTTCGCTGGAAGTCGAGGGATCGGTATGGCGGCTGGGTGTGCACATCGCCGATGTCAGCCACTATGTAACGGAAGACAGTGCTCTCGAAAAAGAAGCCTTCGAACGCGGCACCAGTATTTATTATCCCGATGGCGTGGTGCCGATGTTGCCGGTCGAATTGTCGAATGAAGTGTGCAGTCTCAAGCCTCGCGAAAAACGCCTGACGCTCACGGCACTGATGGAGTTCACCAAAGCAGGTGAGCTGACCCACTTCGAGATTTTTCCTTCGGTGATCAAAAGTCGGCACCGCTTCACCTACACCCAGGTGTGGGATTTGCTTGATAACGGTGACCCGGAAAACGAGTTCCCGGATGCACTGCCCACCTTGACCAACATGCACAAGCTCAGTCGCACCCTGCGCAAGTGCCGGTTTGACGGCGGTAGCGTGGAGTTTGATATTCCTGAGGTGGAAGTCAGGATGAATGAAGATCACAGCGTCGAGACGATTGTCGTCGCCGAGCGCAACCCGGCGCATCAATTGGTCGAAGAGTTCATGCTGTCGGCCAACCGGGTGGTGGCGCGTTACCTGACCGAACGAAAAATCCCGGCGGTGCATCGCATCCATGAAACGCCGGACCCGGACAAGATCGCGGTCTTCCAGGAATTTCTGGAGAGCCAGGGGCACCGTCTGCCTTCGACCAAAAAACTGTCGTCAAAAAGTTTGCACAATCTATTGCAGAAGGTTCGGGAGCGGCCCGAGGCGCGGGCGATCAACACGCTGATGTTACGCGCCATGAAGAAAGCGATTTATTCCGAACAGCCTCTGGGCCATTTCGCGCTGGGGTTCGAGCACTACACGCACTTCACTTCGCCCATCCGGCGCTACCCTGATCTTATGATTCATCGTCTGCTCAAGTACGTCCTGAACAAGAAAAAGCTGACGAGCAAAGAGGCCAGCAGATTGCGGCAGATCGCGACGGAAACGGGGGCGCAGTCGACCGACCGGGAACTGAAGGCGCAGGGTATCGAACGTGAAGTGAACGACTTGAGACGCGCCCAGTTCATGGCCGACAAGGTCGGGCAGGTTTACGATGGGATCATTTCCGGTGTGCAAGCCTTTGGTTTTTTCGTTCAGCTCAGTGAGGTGTTTGTCGAGGGGTTGGTGCGGGTGTCCAATTTGCAGGATGATTATTATTTATTTTACGAGCATGAATATAAATTGAAGGGCCAGCACCGGAATCGCGTTTTTCGCATCGGCGACGAAGTCCGCGTGCGGGTGGCAGAGGTCGACCTGCCGCGTCGACGCATCGACCTTCTGCTTGCCTCAAAGTAAAAAGAGCTTTGCGCAACTAAAAAATTGATAGCGAGAGTCATAGCGAACCTGGTGGTCACGGTCAGGTTGTTTTGCGAAAGCGATTTGTTAGGCCAATGTCGTTGAGGAAGAAACCAAAGGGGCTGGGTGTTATCGCAGATGTTGCCTTCAGGCAGTTGGTTGCCTGGACAGTAGTCCCGAGCGGAGACTTTAAGAAGACGAATAAGGCGAGAATCGGAAAGTTGCTTTTCAAAAAGGGAAGTTAGAGCCCAACTCCCCCCGGCAGGGGCGGGCGTTGCGATGAGGTACTTGGGATACCGGCCCAACCTCAAAGCCACAAATTAACTATAAATCCGGAGCTTTAAATTGGCAAGTGACTCAGGGTTTTTAGAATGTCAGATAGACGAGGACAGCCTTGCCGACAAGCTTGGTTTTGTTTTCCTTCCCCTTTCAAGGGGAGGGTATGGGAGGGGTCATCAATACAACCTCCCCTGTATCCCCTCCTTTATGAAGGAGGGGAATATAAATCTCAAGGTTATGCAAAGGTCCCTTGGAATTAAGTGAGGTTCACAGTCCATAGTCGTTTTCGAGAATCCCCTTATTAGAAACCCACCGTTCGGGAGAGTCAGTGTCGCTTCCCCTGTTGCCCTGGTTTCTGGCTTATTTTGCGGGCATCCTGTTTGTCGGTCCGCAGACGGAAAATTATTTTGCCTTCGCCACAGGTGCCGTGGCCATCGCAATCGCGGTCTGGATACAGATTCCCCGCTCACGCGCCCGGTTTTTTCGACTGATCGTTCTGACCCTTCTTTTTGCCCTTGGCTGGTTTAACGCTCACTCCGGCAACACGCCGTTTCCCACCGATCATATCTGGAGTCATCTGCAATACGATAAACGTGCACGGGTGGAAGCGGTGATCATCGACCGTCCCGAACGGTTCCCCGACAAAACGCGTTATCGTATTTCTCTTGAAAAAATAAATTACGGTGCAGGCTGGATCGCGGTGTCGGGAGTGGGCCAAATTAATTTGTATGGCGAGGCTTCAGGTTTGCGCTGGGGCGATCGTGTTCAGTTCCCTCCCATCCGCTTGAAACGTCCGCTTAATTTCCGAAACCCTGGCAGATTCGATTTTGAAAAGTTCATGCAATCGAGAGGGATTGATGTTACCGGCGGCACGGCGCGTTGGAAAAATCTCAAGGTGCTGGGGCAGGAGCCGTTGCCGAAATGGGAGGCGACACTTTTATCGTTACGCGATGACATGTCTGCCATTCTCAGGCAGGGTCTGCCTCCCGAGGTGGGGGCCATGGTCAGCGGCCTGGTGTTCGGCGAAAAATCCGGCATGAGGCCTGAGGTTATGGAAGCGTACCGGGTCACCGGCATGGGGCACCTCTTGGCGGTGTCGGGACTGCATATCGGATTTGTCGCGCTGATATTTTTTTGGGTGGGCCAGCGCGTGCTGTTTATTGTGATGTGGCGATTTAAAAATGAGTGGGCGCAGTACGGTTATGCCCGAAAGGGCGCGGCTTTGTGGGCCCTTTTGGCGGTGCTCTTTTATATGGCGCTGGTCGGCCCCAAGGTGTCATCGATTCGCGCCGGTATTCTGGTGATGGCGGTGTTGATCGCGCTGTGGATCAACCGCGAGCGGCAGATACTGAACACGCTGTTGTTGGCAGGATTACTTATTTTGTTGTGGGACCCTTCGGCGGTTTATCAGGTCGGGTTTCAACTGTCGTTCTCGGCGGTGCTTGTCATTGTGCTGGCACTCAAATGGGTGGCGGAACCGACCGATGATCCGCTGGAGAAGATGGGCGAAATTCCCTGGTACCGGCGCTGGGCAGTCCGAGATGTGCCAACGGTGGGTTGGAGCAGGCGGCTGGTCGATGTGCTGGTGGCCTCGGCTTTTATTTCCATGGCGGCGTACATCGGCACATTTCCTGTCATGCTGTTTCAGTTTCATCAGGTGAGCCTTGTTTCGCCGTTGATGAATATTTTGCTGGTGCCCTTGGCTTCGATTGTGATTCCCGCTTGCCTGCTGGTTTTATTTCTTGGAATTCTGTTGCCCACTGTTGCCGTTTTCCTCATTCAACCGCTGGGTTGGCTGGCGCAATTGTTCATCCACATCCCGATTGGAGTGGCGACCCTGCCGGACATGTCGGTGTATCTGCCGTCACCGTCCTGGCCCTGGCTCTGGGGCTACGCGATTTTTTTCATCGGATGGGCTTACTGGTTTTTCCTCTACCGTCGCGCGACTGAGAGAAAACCCCTGCCGGTTTTGTGGGCGCGTTATGTTCCCTGGGGATTGATCGGAGTCGGTTGTGTGCTGGTTATAGAGTTGGTCCATCCTCGCGTGTTTCAATTGAAAAATGATCGCCTGCATGTCTGGTTGCTTGATGTCGGGCAGGGCGAATCGCTGTTCATCGAGTTTCCTGATGGGCAAAACCTTTTGCTGGACGGCGGCGGTTTTTTTAAAGGGGCGTTGGATGTGGGAACACGTGTGGTCGGTTCTTTCCTCTGGAGTCGTGGTATCGGGCAGGTCGATTATCTTGGGGCGACCCATAGCGATCAGGATCACATCGATGGCGTGGAGTCGGTTTTGGAAAATATGGAGGTCGGGCATTTTCTTAGTCGGCGCGATGGGATGAGTGACCGGCGCTATTCCCAACTGGTCACGCGAGCAGTGGGCCGGGGTGTTCCCTTGTTGGAATTCGGGCCTCAGCATCCGCTGGAAATGGGCGAGGTGACCTTGACCCATTTACACCCGACCGAGGCTTATAACCTCAAGGCCGGAGGTAACAAGAAGGGGCGGCTCAACAACAACCAGTCATGGGTCGTTATGCTGGAGTATCGCGAATTTCGAATGTTACTCACGGGAGATATTTCAGAAAAAGCCGAGCGTTGGCTGGTAGAGCAGGGAGCTGATTTGAAGGCGCAGGTATTGAAGTCGCCGCATCACGGCAGTAAGACATCAAGCTCGCCGGAATTTTTGGAAGCGGTAGCGCCGCGGGATATCCTGATCTCCTCCGGCTTCGCCAATTATTTTCACCATCCGCATAAGAGAGTGATGCGGCGTTACGGACAGACAGGAGCCCGCGTGTGGAACACAGCTGAGAACGGGGCCCTGCACCTCATCACCGATGGCAGGACCTATCAAATCGAGACGCACGAATATTTATCCAACTGGAAATGATGGAAGCTCTCTCCTGTGACGAGATGATTTTTTTGCAATTTAAAATAGTTGGGAAAAGTTTAGGGGCTGGTTAAATAAAATACCTCAACCATTTTCAGCGACTATGGAAAAATTGGAATAAGAGCCTCCCGTTTGCGATCTAACTAATAGAGGGTGGCCTTTTTTGAGGGTGGGGATGGAAAAAGATAAAAAGATTTCCAGGCGGGATTTTTTTGCCAACGTGTTTTTGGGGTCGAGTCTGCTGGCAAGCCTGGGGCTGATGACCGTGTATGTCGTGAAGTTTCTTTTCGGTGGACGGCAAGGCCCCAAGCTCCGGAAAATTTTTATCACTACACGGGATCGTATTCCCCCAGGCAAAAGTTTTTTGTTCGTCGATCTCAAGGGGCAAAATATCAATGTCATTAATACGGGTGATGAGTTTATTGCCTTATCAACCGTTTGCACTCACCTGGGTTGCAAGGTTCACTGGAAGGAAAATGCTCAAAAATTTTATTGTCCTTGCCACGATGGATATTTTAATCCTCAGGGAAAAGTTTTGAAGGGTCCCCCTCCGGCACCTCTCTCGACATATAAAGTCGAGGTTGTTCACGAAGCCGTCTATATCTATGTCGATGAAGTGGCCCATGAAAATATATAACTTGAAGCATTGCATTGACTGGCTGGGCGAACGCATCCCGGTGAATCTGCAGGATTTGAAGGCCTTGACCAATGAGCCGGTGCCCAACCATCTCAAGCACTGGTGGTATGCCCTTGGCGGCACTCCGGCGATCTTGTTTACCATCCAGATTGTGACGGGGATTTTTTTGTTATTTTACTACGTCCCCACCCCGGCGGAGGCCTATGCCAGTGTTCAGAACATCACCTATGAAATCCAGTTCGGATGGTATATCCGGAGCGTGCACAAGTGGGCTTCGGAACTGATGGTCGTGACCGTCATCCTTCACATGTCGCGTGTTTATTTCACCGGGGCCTATCGCAAGCCCAGGGAAATAAACTGGATGATCGGTGTGGTCATTTTATTTCTGACGCTTGGATTGGGGTTTACCGGGTATTCGCTAATTTACGATCAGCTTTCATACTGGGCGGCGGTGGTGGGGACCAAAATTGCGGAAAGCACTCCGTGGATTGGCCCGCTGGCGGCGGATTTTATTCGGGGCGGCCCGGAAATTACCGGCAATACTTTAACCCGTCTCTATGTTTTTCATGTGGTTGTGTTTCCTCTTTTGCTCGCCGGGCTGGTAGGTGTTCACATTATTTTCGTGAGGCTTCACGGAGTGACCGAGTTTGAAACCGACGATGACAAAAGGCAAAAGCATAAAACATTTCCGTTGTTTCCCAATCATGTGTTGACCGAAGGCATCATCGCGATTTTGATTTTGTACATGCTCACCATCATGGCCATCATGTTTCCCGCGGGGTTGGGGGAGCAGGCGAACCCTCTTGTTACGCCGGAGCACATTAAACCGGAGTGGTATTTTTATGCTTCTTTCCGCTGGTTAAAAATCACCAATGTTTATATTGGCGTTCTGGGGCAGATTGCCTTTGTTGGAATCATTATCCTGTGGCCGTTCATTGACCGGGTGATGGAGAATAAATTTCCAAAAGCTGAAATGAGCGTGTGGATCGGAATTCTGGGTTTCAGTTTTTATCTGGCTTTGACCGTTTGGGAAGCCATGGTTTAGCAGACAACAGGGGGCGTCGTTATGTTGCTCAATGCAAAAAAGAAAATTATTATCGGCATCATCAGTCTTTTTTTTCTGGCGGCGTTACTGGTGGTAGGCGCGATCGAGGGCAATAAAAGGATCGTCGGCAAAAAAGCGGCCATCAAGATATCTGCCACCAGCAAAAATTGCGTGGCGTGTCATACGGTCAAAAGCCCGTCACTGGTTGAGCAATGGAAGGACAGCAGGCATGCACTCAAAGGAGTGGCCTGTATGGAATGTCATGAAGCGCAATCCGGCGAGCCCGATGCCTGGGAACACGAAGGTGTTTTGGTGGCGGTGATCGTTTCTCCAAAGGATTGTGCCAAATGTCATCAGAATGAAAACGATGAATTTCAGGCATCGCATCACGCCAACGCCGGAAAAATTCTGGGATCTCTCGACAATGTTTTAGCCGAAGTAGTGGAAGGTGATATGGCAAGGCTTGCGCTGAACGGAAACTCCCCTGCCGCCGTCAATGGATGCTGGCAGTGCCATGGCTCCGTAGTGAAAGTATCGAAGGAAGGCCGACCGGACCCCGCCACCTGGCCCAATACCGGAATTGGAAGGATCAACCCGGACGGGAGCAAGGGGTCTTGTTCAGCCTGTCATTCGCGCCATCGATTTTCCCTGCGGGTAGCGCGTGAGCCGGACAGTTGTGGAAAATGTCACATGGGCCCGGACCATCCGCAAAAAGAAATTTATGAAGAATCCAAGCACGGCATCGCTTTCAAGGCGTTGAAGGAATATATGAACCTAGATGCCCAGCCCTGGCGGGTGGGGGTCGATTACACTGCCGCGCCAACCTGCGCCACCTGTCACATGAGCGCAACGGAAGAACAGGCGGTGACTCATGATGTGGGTCGTCGTATTTCCTGGACCCTGCGCCCTCCGGTTTCAGAAAAAATTGATGCCAAAGCCATTCAGCAAGGCAAGCAGGTGGAGCCCTGGGAGAACCGGCGGGCGAATATGCAAAACGTTTGCACCAAGTGTCATTCGGAGAAATACGTCGAAGGATTTTACATTCAGTTTGACAGTGCCATCAATTTGTATAACGAGAAGTTCGGGATTCCCACGACGCATTTGATCAAGATGATGAAAGAGGGTGGCATATTAACTCCCATCGCTTTCGATGAAGAACTGGAATGGACCTACTTTTATCTGTGGCACCATGAAGGCCGGCGCGCCCGCCACGGGGCTTCCATGATGGCCCCCGACTACACTCAATGGCATGGTTTTTTCGAGGTTGCCGAGCGGTTTTACATACATTTTGTGCCGCAGACGCGTGAAGCGTGTCACAAGGCGGAGAAAAAAGGCGGGAAAATCGCCAAAGCCGCCAAGGCGGTGCTTAAGGAACTCGATGCCATACTCAATCGTGACGAGCACAAATGGTTTCTTGGGAAAATGTCTACAGAAGAAAAAATGCGCAGAAAATCTGCGGCGCAGGATTTTAAAAAACGCTACGCTGAAAATTGACTGGAAAGACTTTTTTAAGGATTTTAAAATGATATTTTATCAGTCACTCTAATTTTAACTGGTAATGCATCCCAAAACACTTTTTAAAGAAAAGCAGATGGGGGTCATCAAAAACGGTGGAATAAAAGAGGGATCGGCGACCTCTTAACTGATAGAGCATGTGTTGTGAATTCACTTGGAAATGCCGGGTCGTTTGCTTGGCGGCATCCATATTTTTAATACGAGACATTTTAAATTATGCCTAGAAAAAATTTTTTGAAAGCGCAAATTTTATTAGTTTTTGGGGTCATCCTTTTGATGCCCTTGTCCGCTTTGGCGGTCAAATCCTATGAGCGGTATAGCAAGTTACCCGAAACTCCGGCAACCTCCATTGGAGAATCCATTTACAGGGAATCCGATTGCACGATGTGTCATGGCGAATTGGGTGATGGGGAGGGGTTTTTAGCCGCAGGGCTTGATCCTGTGCCCCGGGATTTTACAAATTTCCTGCAAATGGAGCGGATTCCTGACATGCAAATCGAAGAGGCTATTCGATTTGGTGTCAAGGGAACCGGCATGCCGGCTCATCCAAGTTTTAGCGACGAGCAAATAACCGAGGTGGTTGTGTTTATAAGGTCCTTGTTAGCTGAAACTTACTTGACCATCAATCTTTGTTTTTCTTCAACCCACGTCATTGACATTGGTGAAAAGAATTTAAATCTGGATGATTTTGAAATTAAAATTGATCACCCGGATTTGGTCAAGGTGGAAAGAGAGGGGGACAAGGTTCACATCACCTCCGATGCAAGCATGAAAATGCTGAAGCTGTTGATGAAGAAAAAAGTGATCCGAACTCATGTCAAATTCATCGAAAAAGATTTAACGCTGTCCCTGATTGCGGTTCGCCTTCATCGTTGCCTGAGTTGACGCAAGGCCTGTCGCATTGATTGGGGGTAATGCATAACAATAGAAACTTCGATCAGCAAAGAGGGCTTGGTCCATGTTGAGAAAACTACCAGTTTCCATACTTGTCGCCATTCAAATTCTTATTCTGACGTTCACTTCGGTTCAGGCGAGACCCCCTGAATATAAAGAACAAGATGTTAACAACGGCGGCTCCGTTCAGGGCAGGATCCTGTTCAAAGGGGCTGTCCCCGCACCGATAAAAATCGACCTCAAGTTAAAAAAGAATCCAGAATTTTGCCTGGAGAATGCCAAACCCAACGACCAAGGTGAACTCCTGCTTCAGCACGTTGAAGTGGAGGACGGTGGTCTGAAAGATGCGGTGATTTTTATTGAGGATATCAAGCAGGGAAAACCTTGGGGAAAGAGTTCTTTAGTTATCGATTTCAAAGACTGCAAGTCCTACCCCAAGGTGGCTGTGATGCACAAACCACTTAAGTTTGAAACCAAGGGTTTGGTCGTCGTTAAAAATCACGATGAAGGCGTTCTTCACAATCCCAAAGGTTTTTCAATCGGAGACACCACGCGAAGGTTCTTTTTCAAAAAATGGCTTCTTAACCAGGGGACACAGATAGACGCAACCAAATCCCTCAAACGGCTCAAGAAGGGACGCGACACGCATTTTTATATTGAGTGTGAACAGCACCTCTGGATGTCGGTTAGTTCCCGCGTTGTCTGGAATCCGTATCACGCCGTCAGCGACGATGAGGGTTCCTTTAATATCGACAGGATTCCTCCCGGTAAGTACCGGATGGTGATCTGGCATCCTTATGTCGGAGAAAAGTCTATGGAAATAAAAATTGAGCCGAGGAAAAATATCGACTTGAATATCACCCTTCCTTAGACCCTGGGCTCTTGCCCCTAGTCTCTGTGAGGCGTCTCCTTGATTCACACCCCTGAATTTTTGCGTCAGAAGCCTGAATGAAAAGGGTTTTGACATTTTTGAGCGGTTTTGACACCATAGTAGTGTGAGCGTGCGATTGTGGACGCCAGGGGAGTCCCAGACGCCAATGCTTATCCCCTGGATGAAAGGAGGTGATCCTTTGTCTAGTCACAGTATAAAGGGAGCCTCTACGGAGACCCGTTAACGCACGGGAATCTTGAGGCTCCGTGGAACAAAGTACTTTGGATAATGGCTTCTGGCCACGAGCCTCCCCTTGATTGTCCGGGGGAGGCGAGTTGCCGGGGCTAGGTGATTTCGAGTTGCCCGAGGGTTCGTGTAAATCCCTCCCCTTGCCGGGGTAGGGATTTTTTTATCCCCCGGAAAGTTGTGAACCCGTTGAAAGTTTGCTATATATCAACGCCACACTCACCCACTATATAAAGAGAAAACAATGGCAACACTTGAACAATTGAAAACGCACGTTTCCAACGCTAAGGAAAAAACCGTGGAAGCAAAGAAAAAAGCCGGCGACAATAAATACGATTCTGAATTCCGGGCCGCCCGCAAAAAAGAAAAACGATTGTCGCGCAAGGTTTCTGCTATCGGCTATGTCGAAAAAATGAAGGAAGAGAAGAAAAAGAAAAAGAAGGGCGGCGAGTAGTCTCGCCGGTTCATTTCTAAATCAAAGGTTTCCCCATGAGTGCATCAGGATTTGACGTTCAGACAGTTGCCTTTTTGGCCCGGCTCAAGCTGAGCCTGGAGGAAGAAGATCGGTTGGGCCGCCAGTTTGAGCAGATTCTGGCCCACATCGACAAGCTCAATACATTGGATACTTCCAATGTCGAGCCGACTTCGCATGCGATCCCCCTGCAAAATGTTTTTCGCGAAGACAAGGCGGAAACAAGGTTTCCTGATGAAGACTACCTTTCGCTGTCCCCGGCGCAGTACAAGGACCATTACGAAGTACCGCAGATCATCGGCTGATGCATCAAGCCACTCTCACCCAGGTCCGGGACAAGCTCCGTAAAAAAGAAATATCCTCTGTTGAATTGACCAAAGCGTTTTTTAAACGCATTGAAGCGGTCGATTCCAAAGTGGGTGCCTACCTGCATTTGATTGAAGACGAGGCACTTGAGCAGGCGAAATCAGCCGACCGGAAAATTAAATCCGGGGAGGACGCGCCTCTGCTTGGTGTGCCGCTGGCGATCAAGGATCTCATTTGTATGCAGGGCGTGAAAACCACCTGCGCCTCGCGCATCCTGGAAAATTTTGTAGCCCCTTACGATGCGACGGTGATGAAGAAGCTGAAAGAGGCGGGAGCCGTCATCCTCGGCAAAGTGAACATGGATGAATTTGCCATGGGGTCGTCCAACGAAAATTCAGCATTCCATCTGGCGCGCAATCCGTGGAATTTTGATCATGTTGCCGGTGGCTCCAGTGGCGGCTCGGCGGCAGCGGTAGCGGCGCAGGAATGTGTCGCCTCATTGGGGTCGGATACCGGCGGGTCCATCCGCCAACCCGCCGCATTTTGCGGGGTGACCGGATTGAAACCGACTTACGGGCGAGTGTCGCGATTCGGGTTGGTGGCGTTCGCCTCATCGCTCGATCAGATTGGCCCCATCACCCGCACGGTGGAAGATTCAGCTTTGATGCTGAATGTGATCAGCGGTCACGATCCGATGGACTCCACCAGTGCCGAGGTTGAGGTGCCGGATTTTGTCGGCGGACTTGAGCGCGATCTCAAGGGCCTGACGGTGGGCATCCCCAAAGAATATTTTGCGGACGGTCTGGATGCTGAAGTTGAAAAGGCGGTGCGAGCCGGTATCCAGCAATTGCAGTCGCTGGGAATGAAAACGGTGGAGGTGTCTCTGCCGCACACCGAACACGCGGTGGCGACCTATTACATCCTGGCCTGCGCCGAAGCCAGCACCAATCTGTCGCGCTATGACGGTGTCCGCTTTGGCAACCGTTCCGAGGAATCGGATTCTCTGTTCAATATGTACACCAACACCCGCGAAGAAGGTTTTGGAGAAGAAGTCAAACGCAGGATTTTGCTCGGCACCTTCGTGCTCAGCTCCGGATATTATGACGCGTATTATTTGAAGGGGCAGAAAGTGCGCACCCTCATCAAGCAGGATTTTGACCGGGCATTCGAGGTCTGCGATGTCATCGCCGGACCGGTCTCCCCGGTTCCCGCCTTTAAAATCGGGGAGAAAATGGAAGACCCGTTACAAATGTATCTCTCGGACATTTACACCATCTCAGCCAACCTGGCAGGTTTACCGGGCTTGTCCATCCCTTGCGGGCAGTCCTCTGGCAAGTTGCCTATCGGGTTACAGCTTCTGGCCAAAACCTTTGATGAAGCTACCCTGCTTGCAGTGGGTCATGGCTATCAGCAGGCTACTGACCACCATACCCGGTTTCCTGAACTTTAAAATCACGCCATATTTACCATATTTATTTAAATAATCTAATTTTTTCCTTGGATATTTTATGAACCTCCCTTCTCCTTAAGAAGGAGGAGAATAAGACACCAAACATGAATACTGACAACGTGACCGAAACCGAAATTCATTACCGACCTATCAATCCCCGACTTCTGGGAAACGACTTCAAGTTTAATTTCAACTTGTACTATCGGACACGGGTCGATGGACAATTGAAATACCTGAAATTTGCAGACCAGAGCAATCAGCATAAAGACAAAGTACTCAACCTGATCGACTCCGGTGACCTGGAAGAGGAACTGTTTGTCCGCGAAATGGACATGGTCGATTATTACCAGCAGGCCACTGAGGTCATGCAGGATTTCATTGTCGATACCGGCATCAGTGTAAAGGAAAAAACCGGCAGGGTTTATGATTTATCCATTGATATCATGGACCAGTTTTTCAAGTACCAGGCACCTGCCAATCTGCTCAAGATGGCGGACCCGGTGATGGAGATGATGGATCAGGTTTTTTCACAGAAAACGGTGGGGTTCGCCGGTCTTGGAGAAATATTGAATAAGGATTATTACACCTACACGCACAGCGTGAACGTGGGATTGTATTGTATGACCTACGCAACCAAGGTGGGTATGTCCTCCGGTGAGTCGCGGGAACTCGGCATGGGAGGCATGTTGCATGATGTGGGCAAGGTGACGGTGCCGATGGAGATACTCAACAAAGCGGGCAAGTTGACCGACCCGGAGTTTGCTGAAATGCAAAAGCATCCGGAAGCTGGGCGGGATATGCTCAATAGTATGGGATGCTTCGGCAACAGGATTTCGCAGATGGCCTATGAGCATCATGAAAAGTTCAGCGGGTCCGGTTACCCGCAGGGCCTGCACGGAGAAGATATTTCGTTTGAGGGGCGTATCTGCAAGGTGATGGATGTTTACGATGCGCTGACTACGCGTCGGCCCTACAAAGCTCCGATGACTCCATTCAAAGCTCTTGAAATTATGAATAAAGACATGGCTCCAGAGTTTGATGTCAGTATTCTGAAACGGTTCATTCAGTTTCTGGGTGAGGAAGCCTGACCGATATTTTTAGCTGTCACCTGTTGGCATCCTGCCATTTCCTGATAAATTCCTCTACATACAAATCCAGATATTGCGGTGAGGCCGCGGACACATGCGGTTGGATCAACACGTTTTCGAAATCCCATAGCGGGGATGCTTCGGGCAGTGGCTCCGGTTCAAACACATCGAGATAGGCGGCGCAGATTTTTTTTGACCTGAGGGCACTGAGCAGATCCGCTTCCTTGTAAACATTGCCACGGCCTACGTTGTATAGGATCACCTTGCCGTTCATCCGGTCAAAAAGATCGGCTGTGAGCAGTCCATCGGTGGCCTCGCCACCGGGGAGAGCCAGAACGAGATGGTCTGTTTCCGGCAGAACGGTCTGTAATTTATCAGGGGTCGTCACCCGGTCTCCTTCCCCAAACCAGTCGGGGACCGGCTTCCCTTCAGACCTTCGGACTCCGGTGATCTTGCACCTGAATGGTTTGAAAGCCTGCCCGATGGCCTGCCCGATTCTGCCGAAGCCGAGGACAGTGACCCGCGCCTGATAAAGAGAGCCAATTTGGTCCGAAATTTTTATCCGCGCCCATTTTTTTCGAGCCTGCATTTTTTTCGACAGTTCAAATCCCTTGAGAAAATGAAAAGCCGCACCTAAAACGCTTTCAGCCATCATGGAACCGTGAAATCCGCCATGCCAGACTTCCGGGACGTTTTCACCGGAGGCAGGGGCAGGAGTCTCAATCCAGTCGTCTCCCGCCGCCGGTGTTGAGATCAGCCTCAACCCTGGGGCATTTTCCAGCCATTCCCTTTTGAAATACCACACGATGACCGCCTCCGCATCCTTTAGGGAAGCCAAAAACTCCTTTGAATTTAAAAAGGTTTTGACCTTGATTCCAGGGATCGCCTGTTCCAGCCTCTGGCGGTGCCGATCCTTGAAATTCCAGCACATAACATGTGGGTGGGTGAGATAGACGCTGACTTGCAGACCCATGGTTTATTCCCAAAAAAGTGTTAACTAAATCATACAATGTTGAAATATACCATAAACGAAAAACAGGGTCAGGCTTAAGGCGCGATTATATAACATGTTTCAATAAAAGGGCTTAACTCGAATATTTATAAATGGCACGGACTTTGTATAGAAGAGGGTGTTGATAACTAAATGCTCGAGGCAAATCATGATTAGATCAGACCTGGCAGAGAAACTGTCACTAAGGATGGACATTTCAAAACTGGAAGCGGACCGCCTGATTCTGGCCTTCTGCGATGCGATTGAAGCCAACTTGAAGATTGATGGCAAGGTTGCGATTCAAGGCTTTGGGTCGTTTGTTCTCAGAGAATATGCGCCCCGCGTGGGCAAGAAGCCTGTCTCTGGTGAAGAGATTGAGATTCCTGCCCGCAAGAAGGCGGCTTTTCGACCCAGCAAGGATCTGCTTCAATTGATTAATTCAGAACGTGAACCACGCATCATCTCACAGGTAGAGGAATCTCCTGGTATTTCAGCGTCACTCTAGATTGAAAACACAAATTTCTTTATTTTTGCGGGCCATGTTTTTAAGGCCCTATAATCGAAAGGACAAAAAAATGATTCACGGAATCACGATCTATAAACCAGACAAAAACGGTGTTTTAAAAGTTCACGAGGAATACACACCAGATCAGGCAAATAGAATGTTTTATGCTCCGGTTCTGGAAACGGAAGATTCACCTGAACCAAAAACGAAGTGGAAACTGGACCCCGGTCGAGGCTCCTGCTATACTGGTTTTCAGGGTGACTCGATGTTTTCGGTTGTTGAGATTCCCCGGTAGCGGCGTTCCTTTTTGCCAGAACGCCGGGTTGTGAGACGAACCCCGAGGTTTTGTATGGACGACCCCAAAGTTTGTGGGCGCTGTAACAGCCCATCCATTCTAAAGGGTGATATCGGTCTTCGAACCAGCCGTGATCTGGAGTTGATCATGGTGGTCCGCAAAGACCATGGGATTGAAAAAAAGATCCCGCTCCAGCCCAGGGTTTGTGGCAAATGCGGGTTTGTCGATTTATTTGTTGATGAACCGCAATCCCTCAAAATCACCTCCAAAGACAAACCGGTCGATCCGGATTTCAAAAACCGGCCTCTCCTCGAACACGATTTCTGATTTCAGTTCATCCCTCCTCCTTTTTCGTTCAAACTACTTGAGTTACATTGATCTTTACCTGACAATGGTGTGGGCCGAAAATATTTGCCCATTTATACTGATAGTGCCTTCGCGTTGAATCTCGTGTTCGCAAAATTTTTTTTCCGGGTTGGAGTGGTAGCGGATGGATCGTATTATTTCCAGGGATCAACTACATTTCATATTGCTCAAAACGCATTCGCTCACAGGGCTGGTGCCGATTGGTGCCTATCTGGTGGTCCACCTCTCAGTCAATTCCCTGAGAACGGTTGGCGTATTGCCTTACCAGCTCAGTATCGATGCCATCAACAACCTGCCGTTTCTCATCTGGATCGAAACTATTTTCATCTACATTCCCCTCCTGTTTCATTCCTTCATGGGGTTTTACCTGACGAAATCAGCACGCTATAACCTGTCGCGTTACCGATACCCGCGCAACGGCTTGTACACCCTGCAACGGGTGACTGGTGCCATCGTGTTTGTGTTCCTGATCTACCATGTAGGGACGACCGTTGTGCCCAAATGGACCGAGGGCAAGCACCTCTTCGAGGCGGCACCTTTTATGATCGGTATCCTCAACGAGGAATTTGGCACCTGGACCGGTCGCATCATTTATCTGGTGGGAATCACCAGCGCAACCTTCCATTTTGCCAACGGGCTCTGGGGATTCTGCGTTTCCTGGGGAATTGTCGTTGGTAAAAAAGCCCAGCGCAATGCGGCACTGGCGTTCTCCCTGCTCGGCCTGGCACTCACCGTGATGGGATTCGCGACGGTGTTTGAATTTTCCATGCATCCGGAATCCACCGTACCGACCCTTGCCGCGATCCCTCATTTGGATGGGGGTTCCTGATGGAAAAAAGACGCAAAAATTTTGTTGTCATCGGAGGGGGCCTGGCCGGTCTGGCCTGCACCATGAAACTCTGCGAAGCCAAAGCCCAGGTGACGCTGGTTTCCTATCAGGCGGTCAAGCGTTCGCATTCTGTTTGTGCGCAGGGGGGGATCAACGCCGCCATCAACTCCAAGGGCGAAGGCGATTCACCGGACATTCATTTTTACGATACGGTCAAGGGCGGCGATTTTCTCGCCAACCAACCGCTGGTGCGGGACATGTGTTTTCAGGCACCGGCGATCATCCACCTGATGGATCGTCTCGGGGTGGCGTTCAACCGCTCGCCGGAAGGGCATCTGGAGTTCAGGCGTTTTGGCGGCACCTTGTATTCACGCACCGCGTTTGCCGGTGCCACCACCGGGCAACAACTGCTGTATGCGCTCGATGAACAGGTGCGTCGCTACGAACACGATGGTCAGGTGACCAAGCTGGAATGGCACGAGTATCTGGAAGCTGTGATCGACCATGACGGAGTTTGTCGGGGAGCGGTCCTTAACGATTTACGCACAGGAGACATTTTCACCGTGGGTGGAGATGCGGTGGTGCTGGCAACCGGCGGCCCGGCACAGGTTTACGGGCGGTCGACCGGGTCCACCGTCTGCACCGGAGCGGCGGCGACATCAGCCTATTTGCAGGGCGCGAAATACGGCAATGCTGAATTCATCCAGATTCATCCGACAGCCATTCCCGGCCACGATAAATTGCGGTTGATGAGTGAATCCGCTCGCGGTGAAGGTGGTCGTATCTGGGTCCCCAAAACGCCGGGTGATGCCCGCCCACCTCGTGAGATTCCGGAAGCGGAGCGTTATTTTTTCCTGGAAGAAAACTATCCCCTGTTTGGCAATCTGGTGCCGCGCGATGTTGCCAGCCGTGAGATCTACGACATAGTCTTCAACAAGAAAATGGGGGTTGCCGGTGAGTCCATGGTCTACCTCGATCTGACTCATCAATCGCGCGAATTTCTCGACAACCGATTGGGCGGCATTATCGATATTTATGAAAAGTTCACCGGCGATGACCCGCGGGAAGTGCCGATGAAAATTTTTCCGGCGGTGCATTATTCGATGGGCGGGTTGTGGACCGACTATCAAGACGATGGTAACGGCTTGATCGATCATCAATCACCACGCAACCAGATGACATCCATCACCGGCTTGTTCGCCGCCGGGGAAGCGGACTATCAGTACCATGGCGGCAACCGGCTGGGGGCCAACTCCCTGCTCAGTTGTATTTATACGGGGCTGATGATGGGACCGGGTTTGATTCAATACGCCAAAAACCAGAATAAGGTTTTCGAGAATGTGGAATCGCAGGTGTTCGAAAAAGCCGTGAACAAATGGAAGGATCGGTTTAGCAAGATCAAGTCCATGCAAGGCAGAGAAAACCCGTATGACCTGCATCAGGAGTTAGGGGAAACCATGATGGAGCATGTGCTGATCGTTCGTGAAAACGCCAAGCTGGAAAAAGCACTGACCCTGATCGACGATATCGAAACCCGGTTTGCTGATGTGCGCTGTCTGGACACCACGCATTGGGCGAACCCGACACCGAGCTTCATCAATCAGTTGAATGCGATGATCCACCTGTCCCGCATCATCACCTTGGGGGCGTTACAGCGCAACGAATTTCGCGGGGCCCATTACAAGCCGGACTTCGACCTCAAACAACCGTCCGATTTTGACCCGCATGAATATGTCGATTATATGGAGCAGAAAAATTACGATGAAGTGCCTGAGGACACCTTTCCTGATGGGCACATGGCTTACATGAAACGGTTCGAGTCCAACAACGAAGAGTGGTTGAAAACGACCATCGCCCATTTTGATGAGGGCAAACCCCATATCAGTTACGAGCCGGTGGACACCTCGATTGTGCCACCGCGCCCCAGAAAATACGATTGATGCCATGACGACTAAAAACATTGCCCTGAAAATCAAACGACAGGATGCCCCGGACACCAAACCCTATTGGCAGGAGTTCGAGGTGCCTCATAGGAAAAATTTGAATATCATTTCCTGTCTGCAGGATATTCAGCGGGGTCCGGCAACGACCAAAGGGGTCACCGTCAATCCGGTGGTCTGGGAATGCAATTGCCTGGAGGAAGTCTGCGGCGCGTGCACCATGGTCATCAATGGTCGAGTGCGGCAAGCCTGCACTGCTCTGGTTGATAAACTGGAGCATCCCATTTCACTGGAGCCGATGACCAAATTTCCGATCGTTCGGGATTTGCATGTTGATCGCAGTCGTATGTTCAAAAACCTCAAGAAGGTGAAGGCCTGGATCAACATCGACGGCACCCATGATATCGGGGAAGGACCGATACTTCCCGAGGATGAACGCGCCAAACGCTACGTCCTGTCGGAGTGCATGACCTGCGGGTGCTGTCTCGATGCCTGCCCCCAGTTTACCAGTGACAATAATTTCCTCGGCGCGGCGACTTTCGGCCAGGTGCGCCTGTTCAACGCCCATCCCACCGGCAAGCACAATCAGGAAGAACGGCTGGAAGCCGTTATGGGAGAAGGCGGAATCGCCGATTGCGGTAACGCTCAGGTTTGCGTTGAGGTGTGCCCCAAGAATATTCCTCTGACCGAAAGCATCGCCGATATTGGCGGTCAGGCGACTCTCCAGATAATTAAAAACCTGTTGTTCAAATAAACGGGGTGTGCCGACGCGGGGTTTTTTATTCCCAACCCCAGCGGGATTTGCTATGATTTTAAAGGAAATTTTTGATCTTAAACCGGATATTCAAGGACACCCAAATGAAAGTATCGCTGGCAAGCGCGCTCGGCACCTGCTTCGGGGTAAAAGATGCCATCAATATGGCACTGGAACCTCAATTTAAGGACGACCTGACGATCGTCGGACAACTGGTCCACAACCGGCAGGTGAATGAAGCCCTGAACAAGAATGGCATTGCCCTCGTCAATGGCGTTGATGAACTCGATGTTGCCAAGTCGAAAAAGGTGATGATCACCGCGCACGGGGCGGCCGAAAAAATGAAAACCCAGCTCACCGATGCCGGGTTTGTTGTGTTCGATGCCAGTTGCCCACTGGTGATGCGTGTGCACAGCCAGATAAAATCCATGGTGGAAAAAGATTATTTTCCTGTGGTCATCGGTCAGGAAGCCCATGTGGAAGTGAAGGGCATTGTTGGGGACCTGAAAGAATACATTGTGATTGGAGATGAAGGGGATTTCGAGAAACTGCGCGCCACCGGCAAGCGAAAACTTGGCATTGTCAGTCAGACCACGCAACAAGTAGAAAAAGTAGAGACGCTGGTCAAGAAAATCCGCGAAATGGATTGCGTTGATGAAGTAGCGTTTGTGAACACGGTTTGTCAACCAACACGCGACCGGCAGGTTGCCGTGCGTGAACTTGCGGATCAGGTCGACCTGATGATCGTGATCGGCGGTTACAATTCATCCAATACCAAAAAGCTGGTTGCGGTGTGTAAAGAGAAGCCGGTTGAGGCGCATCATATCGAGGACTCCTCGCAACTCGACCGTAAATGGTTTCTGGACAAGCAACATGTGGGCATCACCGCTGGCACCAGCACGCCGGAATGGGTCATCAACGAAGTGCACACCGCCATTCTTAAAATTGCCCAGGAAATGGATAAGAGGGAACAACCCGTTGCCGCTTCCTGATCGTTACCAATCCAAAACCCAAAGCCAACTAATATCAGGGCATCTCTAATAATGGCATCTGGTCGCAAGCGTCCCTTGTGAAACAAGGGGAAACGAGTTGCCGGAACAGGAAATATTGAATTATTAGAGGTCCCCATCAAACTGTGTGAGCCTTGGCCCTGTTGGGCAGACGGGTTCCGGAATTATTTTATTCATGGATGATTGGAAATATTGCGAGCAGGCACTGCCGAAAGTCAGCCGGACCTTTGCCCTCAACATATGCGTGCTGGAAGGCGACCTGAAAAATAGCATTCTCGTGGCCTACCTGTTTTGCCGGATTGTCGACACGGTAGAAGACGCGGCTGTTCTTGATGCCAAGGTCAAGGTTCGCCTTCTGCAAGAGTTTTCCCGCATCATGCAGGACCCGGAGGTTCGAGCATCTTCGCTTGCCACCTGGGTGGACGATTGTCGTGAGGTCGATGGTTCCGCCAATGACCTCGACCTGCTGGCCCACACGGTGACTGTGTTTCGTGCGTTCGATACTCTGCCGCAAAACCATCGGGAGCAGATCATCCCCTCGGTGGCTGAGATGGCCAGAGGGATGGCGTATTTTCAGGAGAAATTCGACGCATCCGGGTTGACCTTGCTTGAGTCGCAGGAGGAACTGGAAGAATACTGTTTTTATGTCGCCGGGCTTGTCGGCGAGATGTTGTGCAACCTGTTTTTTCAAGCCCTGCCGAACCTGTCTCCAGCCTCAAAAAAAATCATGCGGGAGACCGCCGTTTCTTTCGGCCTGGGTTTGCAAATGACCAACATCAGCAAAGATATGATCGTCGACCGGTCACGCGGCTGGTCTTACATTCCTCGGTCTTTTATCACCGAGGTCGGTCTCACTGTCGAAGAATTCAGTCAGGGAGGCGAAGAGGACAAGAGCCTTAAAGTACTCGGTCGGATATTGAACAAGACCACCGGGCACCTCAAAGACGCTTTACGTTTCACTCTGGCGATTCCGTCCAGGTCTGCCCGCATCCGCTTGTTTTGTATCTGGCCTTTGTGGATGGCGATGGAAACGGTGGCGGTGTTGCATAACAACCGGAAACTTTTGAAATCCGATGACCCGGTCAAGATCACTCGCAAAACAGTGAGACGCATTCTCCGGCGAACCCGATTGATCTGTTTCTCGGACCTTCTGCTCAAGTGGTCCTTCGGTTGCATTCAAAGAAGAGCCCAGTTGGAGAACCCGCCTGAGTTTGATCTCAAGGCTCTGAAGGCCCGCCTCGAAACTCTGGGACCGGGTTCACCTGAAACCACCGGCAAGGGAGCCGACAATGGATGACGAACCAAAATACGAGGACAACGGCAAAGGCATCGTGACCGATAACGAAACGACACTGAAGTGGATGCGGGAAGACACCTGGCAGATGGAAACGCGCTGGGTCACCTGGGATGAGGCCAGAGACTTTCAGCTCATGATGGGGCAAGCGAAACACGCTGGTTACAACGACTGGCGTTTGCCCACTCTGGAAGAAGCTCTCAGTCTGGTGGCACCCGAAAGTAATAACAAAGACAAATATGGGAAACCCATTTTTCTGGACCCCATTTTTCCTGAAGGATGTCTTGCTACCTTCTGGTGTCAGGATGGAGTCGGACAGGACGGCCACACGGTCAATTTGAATACGGGGGAAGAGGGCCTGCTCTATAAAAGTAAAAGTGGACGAATGGCGGCGCGGCTTGTTCGCGGTACGCCGATTGGCTTGGGGGAATGAGCATCGTATGAACCACAATCAGTTGTTCAACATTGCTGGCGGGGTCTGGGGGTTGGTGGGCGTGATGCTGGTTCTCAGGGGTGCTGATATGTTCAAGCTTGCGGTAGAACAACAACAGGCCTCGCAAACGGCCCTGATGGCGGCAATTGCCATCAGCCTCGTCATTGGCGGTGTCAAAGGCAAACTGGTTTTTTCCAAGACTGCTCGAAAAAACAAGGCCCGCATTTCCGCTCTGCCGACTCCTTTAAAAGTCCATCAGGTGTATTCACCCCGATTTTATTTATTCATTACCGCCATGATGGCGTTCGGTTTTTCCCTGCGTTCCTTCAACGAGTTGATCGGGGGCTACGTGGTCGTTGCGGCTATTTACGTTGGCGTTGGGCTGGCCTTGACGGTTTCCAGTTTTTATTACTGGAAGCCGGAGTCTGGAACTACCGCCAAGACTGAATCCTGATTCACCTCGAATGGAGAATTTGTGAAAAACTTTTTTCTTTCGCTCCACATGATATCCATGTGTCTGGTCATCGGCACCTTATTTCTGCAATCCCTGTCGGTGGTGTTTCGTCTACGCCTGAAAACCAAAGAAGAACGTGCCGGTCTGCGCGCAACACAAGTGCGCATCCACAAGTTCATCTACTACCCGATTCTGTTTGTCACCATTTTCTCCGGTGTCTTCCTTGCCGTCAAAACTCAGGTGTTCGAAAACGGCACCTGGATTTATCCCAAGCTCGGTTTGCTGGTGATCCTGATTGGTCTTGGTATTCTAAATGGAGTGCAGATTAAAAAAGACCTCATGCCAAAAAAATATGCGATGATGGTCCACATCGCCATATTCATCGTTGGAGCGTGGATGATTTACTTCGCCACCGTCAAACCCGTTTGATGAAGTGAGTTTCGATATTGCCAGCGAATTGAAAACGGCTTTTTTATTTATCTGATCCCATTGCCCCAAACGTCTCATGGATATTCTCGCCACCATTGTTGCCAGTGCCCTGATGCTGGTCGGTTTCCTGGTCATCTGCCGAACCACAGCGGAAGATGAGGACGCGTATTATGAAATTGAAGAAGAATACGACGAAGAAAACGAGACAGTCTCCAACACCACCACGGAAAACAAAACCGACTCCACCCCCCACACTTGAACATCGCGGTAAGCCGTCTCCGCAAAACCAGAAAATGAAATTCAAGGAAGTTGCTGATGAAGCCGCTGGTTGCATTCTGTGCCCGCGCATGGCCGGGGAACGCGCGGTTCTCAGCGAGAACAACGGATCGCTTGCATCCCGCGTGGTGTTTGTCGCCGAGGCACCGGGTCGGTTCGGCAGTGGTCGCACCGGCATTCCCTTTTATGGCGACAAATCCGGCGACAATTTTCAGGAATTGATCGATCATGTCGGTCTGTCGCGACAGGACATTTTCATCACCAATGCGGTGCTGTGCAACCCGCTGTCGGAAGGTGTCAACTCTCGACCGACGGCAAAAGAAATGACCAACTGTTCGCCTTTTCTCAAGACAGTGCTTGAGCTGATTGCGCCGGAACTTGTGGTGACTCTGGGCGGGGTCGGTCTGTCTGCGATCAATCGTTTGCTGGGTACCCGCTACAAACTAAACACGCATTCAGCTCAATTGATTTCTGCTGACAACTTTCAATTACTGCCGCTGTATCATCCAAGCCCGAGAGTCGCCAACTGGCGTCGCCCGCTGGCACAGCAAAAAAAGGACTTCCAATTGATATTGAAGGCATTGCATCTGCCATCTTGACCGTCAACTCCACGCATCTTATTTAATAGTAAGTGAGATTCAGATTGTGAACGTCAAGGAGGTGAATGTTATGTTACAAGCCAATAACAGCCAGAAAAATTTTGTATCCGAAGCTTTTGGATCCCTGTTCAGCATGACTCTTTTGACAGGTATTTCCCTGCTGATGCTGGGTATCCTGATTTTCGCTTATCCTCAATTGATCGGGCTATTGTTTGCGGCGTTCATTCTGGTGACAGGTGGGGCCATACTTTACGCGGCCTGGCGGGCCTGGAAATTCAAACGCGAAGTGACAGCCGTGCAGGAGGAGTGGATGAGCCAGCCGGAATTTGATGAAGTGAAACGACACCCGTACACGTTTAGGCGGGTGACCTGGATCGTGAGGTGATATGCAATCAGTGAATGTCAAAGGACTCGACAAACCCTGGACTCGCATCACCTTCGGATGCTGGCAGATCGCGCCGAGTGGCGGCTGGGGGGATTTGTGTACCACCGAAGAAGCGGACCGTGTGGTAAAAACCGCGTTCGATGGTGGCATCCGTGCCTTTGACACCGCCGAAGGTTACGGCGATGGTGAATCCGAGCGGCGGCTGGCGAAGGCTCTGGGTTCGAACAAGGATGAGGTTATCATTATTTCGAAAATGTGGCCGGATGCGAAACTGACTCTCCCGGCCTACAGCGAACGCCTCGACAACACGCTAAAAGCACTCGGTCGCGACCATGTCGATGTGTATCTGATGCACTGGCCGAGCGATGAGTTCAATAATCCCGCCAACGCAAAGAAGATGGTGGAGTTGATGGTGGCCCTGCGCGACTCAGGCAAAGCCCGTACCATTGGCCTGTCCAACTACCGGGCGGCGGACTTGAAACGTCTCGGCGACGGTATTTCTGAATTCGTAGTCAATCAGGTGCCTTACAATTTGCTCCAGCGGGAATACGAAGGTGAAACGCGGGAGCTGTGTCAAAAAGCCGGGATGGGGTACATGGCCTATTCGCCGACCGCACGCGGGTTGTTCGGTGGTCGCGTGGATGCGGAAGCCCTAAGGCCCCCAACGCGCCAGCAATATTATTTGTATCAGGAACCTTATTTCTCGCAGACCAAACCAGCGCTCAATCTGCTTGCGGAGATCGCTCAGGAACTGGGCACCAACCCGATCAATGTTGCTGTGGCGTGGGTTATCGCCCAGGCTAACCTGACTTCTGCGGTAGTTGGTTCGCGGAAACACCAGCAGATCCAGGAAGTCTGCCCGGCGGGTGATCTTCAGCTAAGCCTAGAGCATCTGAAGCAACTGAATGCCGTCAGCGATCAATTCCAGAAAGACACCGCCTGAAACCTGTTTCTACGGAAAAGATTAAGATGTCTGATGAATGGAACGATGACTACGAGTCCGGCGGCATCACCATGGGGCCGGAAGACCGACTGGAACGCGAGATCGCGAAATCCAAGGCCCTGAAGGTGGAACGCCTTCAACTGCGCGACCGCATCTCCCGCCTGGAAGAGGACGTAGCATCGCTGGGCCGGGAAAATACTGAACTCGCCAGCAAACTGGTCGAGGCGCAATCGAAATCTTCGGACCCGCCGGACCCGGACACAGCCGAGCATCCCGGTGATTCTTGCTCGACCAACACGGCGGGGGGGAACTGCTGGAGCAAGGGCGGCGTGGTGATTTTTTTCATTGCGGCGGCTCTATTGTGCGCCCGGTGGTACTTTGGTTGACGATTCCTCTACCTGAATTTGCTTTCCCGTACTATAATTCCCGAAAAATTGAATCCTTGGGTCCTAAAAATCCATCTTACTCGCAAGGTTCAGTAACCGGCTAGGCCGGAAAACCTAAACTATTTCTGATTTAATTGAATGAAAGGGGAGGGTCCTCATGTGGCTCATTGAATTTTTACATGTAATTTGCGGCGTCTTTTGGATTGGCCTATTGTATTTCTTCAATCTTGTGCAGGTACAATCCATGCCCAAGATGACGGAAGAAGGAGCCGCCAAGCCATACACTCAGATCGTTTTACCCAAGGCCCTCTTCTATTTCCGCTGGGCCGCCATGGGCACCTTGGTATTTGGGATTGTCTATTACATCATGGGCGGCGGAGTTCCCGGTATTATCCACATCGGTATGCTGCTGGGTGCGATCATGTGGTTCAACGTTTGGTTCATCATCTGGCCGAACCAGAAAAGGATCATTGCGGGTGAGCTCGAAGGCGATGCATTGGCCAAGGCCAAGCGGACGGCATTTCTGGCGAGCCGCACCAACGCCTGGTTGTCCATCCCGATGCTGGCCTGTATGGTGGCATCAAGCCATGGTGGTTTCAACTTCTAGAAATTGATTCTGAAAGTTCTTCGTTAAAAAGCATTTCCCAGGAATTATTTCCTGTTGCAACGGTCGCAGATTTTTTCTGCGGCCGTTTTTTTTATGTTCTTTTCGAATTATCTTTTTCACTGGAGTGGCGACGAAAACCAACGCATGTCATTCGACAGGCTCAGGACAGGCTTTAATCGAAGCGCATAATTTGAAACTATCGCATGTCATTCTGAGAAACCCGAAGGGTGACGAAGAATCTCGCCTTTGCTTTTGATTTTTTGTTTCTCCTTTCTGTTCAAAAAAGGGCTTGCCACAACCTCTTGTTTTAATTGTATAATTGCAGGATATGAAACCTAATCCTCCTGCCTCGCCCGAAACCCCCGACCCTGTTAAATCCCCTGGTTTGTTTAAACGTCTGGCAAAAGCTCTGCTGATTTTCACAGTCGTTCTGGCTGTGTTGATTACCGTCCTCATCAAGACCGTTGACATGGACACCCTGCGCGAGCCGATCACCACTGCTATATCCGAGGCCTCCGGTCTGGATGTGAGTATCGGCGCGTTGAATCTTGAATGGTCCAGCGGACTGGGTTTGCGTGCCGATGAGGTTTCGGTCTATTCGCAAAAGGGCAAGCGCACCCTGTTTTCTTCCGAATCGCTGTTTCTAAAAGTGAAATGGGCACCCTTGCTAGACAGGCAGGTGGAAGTTGAAGAGGCGGTCATACGAAAACCGGTGTTCCTCATTCAGCCGCAACCCGATTCCCCTGTAGCCGGTGCGCCTTCTCTAGATAAAAACGATACTTCTCCCCTCACCACCGGGCAGGTCGGTCTGGCACCGATGAAGCGTCTGTTGATGGGACTGCATTTGAATGCAGAGACCGTCAAAGTTGAGGATGCAGAAATTCTGTGGTTTCCGACAGATGATCCTTCGATAGAACCCTTGCAGGTACACGCTTCTCTAATTTTGAAGGTCAATCGCCCGGATGAAAAGCGGTTGGATCTGGAAATTCACCAGCTCGATCTCTCCTCAGGCGGTCTGAATATTTCTGGCGATGTTTTAGCGCGGGATGTGCTCAGTCCAAACGGTCAGTTCAAGGTGCAACTGACGGGACAACCCTTTGAGCTTCAAACATTGGCAGGGTTTTTAAATTACCTGCCCGAACAGGCAAAAAATTTATGGCAACAATTTGATCCGGCAGGTGAGGTCTCCGCTTGGAATTTCGATGCCGGGGCGGAAGACATCAACCTTTTTGACGAGTCGTCTCTGAGTGGTAAGGCAATGAAGGCAGGGGTGACTTTTGCCGTCAACAATCTGGTGTTACAGCCACCGGCTGATCGCCCGGAACTCCGGCAAGGCTTCACCTTCATTAAGGGAAGTGCCAACTGGAACAACCAAAAATTGGCGCATGAACTGGCAGGTGAGATGCGCAACCTTCCCTTTACAGTCAAGGGAAGTATTGATTTTTCCGGAGCCCCAAAATTGCATACAGTGGTTCGTGTTTCCAAAGCCCGCGCCAATTTATTGAATGAATGGATGCCGAGGGACTGGACGGTGGAACAGGGCACGATGTCGCATCGCATCAACATTCGCGGACCGGTGAATAGGCCGCACCTGTTTCAGGTAGACGGGGTGGTGGAAGGTGAAGGATGGCTGATCGGTTTCAAGCGCGATCCCCATTTTAAAATTCCGCTCACCAGTATTAAAGGGGGCTGGCGTCTGAAGAATGACAAGTTGATCCTTTCTTCGCTGGAATTCGTCCCGCCGCATGGCAACATAAAGTCGAAGGGAAACTATTCCACCACTGATCGTTCCTGGCGCGTGAGTTATCAAGGAGACGGTCTGCGTGTCGAAGATTTTTATCAGCAGAATGTGGATGGTGATTTTTCTACAAGAGGGGCGTTGGTCGGTCGTCTTCCCGAAAGCGGATCGCCTCTCAAAACAGTTTCCGGCGACATCAATTTCAAGGCCACCGCAGGCAGGTTTTATCAACTGGAACCGTTACGCGCATTACTGACACTGCTCAACCCCCTGTCGGTCACCCAACTCAACAATAAAGGGTTGGGCTACGATTCTTTCGGCGGCGATTTCAAGGTAGTAAAAGGAAGAGCGACCACGCGCAACCTGGCTTTGCTGTCTCCGGAGATGAAAATTTATTTGACGGGTTGGGCAGATCAAACGGTCAACCGGATCGAGATGCAGGGTCGGTTCCAGCCGTCGCAGACCATCGATAAAATCGTCAAAGCGGTACCGATTCTAGGGGATATACTCACCGGTGGAAAAAAAGGCGGCGTCATTGAAACGCGCTTTAAAATTTCCGGGCCTTTGAAGCGTCCGAAGGTGACGATCGATGCGAAAGGGTCTCTGGTGGGGAAAGGCGGTGATATGTTGCGGGAGCTTGGTCGATTGCCAGGGAAGTTTTCTCGCTAAAGAAAACGCTTAAACCGGTTTGACAACGAGGTCCGGGTGCAGTTGTTGCTTGATGAGTCGCTCGATGTGCTGGAGCGTGCCCGTGGTCGATGAGGGGCAGTCGCCGCAGGCTCCCTGATAGTGAATTTTTACTTCGTTGCCTTCAACGCCCATGAGTTCGACACCACCGCCGTCCTGCGCCAGCGAATGCCGGATCGATCGGTTCAGCACCATCTCCACCGCCTGCATTTGCTTGTCGTGTTCCATGTTCAAAAAATCTTTTACCTCGACTTCGATCTTCTCGGTTTCTTCCGTCGGATAAATCGAAACTTTGTCATCGATCACTTTCCACACTTGTTGTTCCAGCGGATTCCATCCGACCGCATCGGCCTTGGTGACGGTGACAAAGTTATTCATGACGTAAACATTCTTGATGCCATCGAAATCAAAGATGGAGCGGGCCATCGCATCGTCACCACAGTCATCAATTGTTGAATACGAGCGTTTCCCATAGGCGAGGATCTGTGTGTTCAGCACATATTGTTGAGCGTTGGGATTCGGGGTCTCGCGCGTGCGAACGACTTTAATGAGTTTTTTGCCGGTGCCTTTGGGCGGCGTGGTGCTTCCATTGCCGGTCGCGGGCGAGCTTGCTTTCTTGTCGCGTGCGGCAAGTATTTCACTGATTTTCATTACAAGGACCTGTTTGCAGTTTGGATGTTGTGTCCATCATAAAAGAGAACACTCCCGGAAAGCAACGGGGATGTTCAACAATCCCGGAAATTTAAAGAGGCAGTCACACTTTTCCGGTGACCACCGGGGCGTATCGCCTTTTGCCACGGATCGCCTGCCACCCTTCAAGCCCGACAAATACTGCAAGCCCGGTCAGCACCAGGGCGGAAACTCCGAGAAACAGATGTGGCTCCGGCGCGGTGAAAAACCGGTACGATTGCCAGAGCAGGGCGGCGATGGTGGTCACCACCATGAACAGTGCAGGCGCCAGCGTGAAGTGGGTGGGCTTTTTCACGCCGACCAGATAAGCCGAGATGACAAACAGGGCGACCGCGGCGATGAGTTGATTGGTGGCTCCAAAGATGGGCCAGATTTTCTGCCAGCCACCGGTGGCTCCAATACAAAATGCGAGCAATACCACACCAGTGGTGACGCTGTACTTGCTCCGCAGGACCGGCAGGCGCGAGCCGCCAAGTTCCTGCACGATGAACCGCGTGATGCGCACCGCCGTATCCAATGTAGTCAGCACAAACGTGTTGAGGGCGAGCACGGCGATCATCGAGGCGGCGGTGAAGCCGAGTGCAGGGATCATTTGTTGCACCACGTTGCCATAGCCGGAACCGAAGGCATGGATCCAGCCACCCGCATTCAAAGTTTCGCGAAACCCAAGTTGCGCCATGTCGATGCCGCCTCCGGCAGGCTGAACCCAGTACAGGCCGCCTCCTACGAGCAGGACGGTTGCCACCGCCACCACGCCCTCGGTGAGCATGCCGCCGTAACTGATGAGTCGTCCCTCTTTTTCGTTGGCGAGTTGTTTGGACACCGTGCCTCCTGCCACCAGTGAGTGGAAGCCGGACACCGCGCCGCAGGCGACCAGCACGAACAGCATCGGCCACACCGGGCCTTGTTTATCCGACACCGCGCCCATGTAAGCCGGGGTGTTGAGGCCGGGATGCACAAAGATCAGCGCCAGCAAGCCCAGCGCCATACTGCCAAATAAAATGTAGGTCGATAGGTAATCGCGTGGTTGCAAAAGCATCCCCACCGGCATGACCGAAGCGATGCCTGCGTAGAGCATCAGCAGGACGAACCAGAACATCAACGGAGACAACCCGAGCACGCCGTCAACAGGCAGAGGCAGGGGGAATTCGAATCCGATAGCAATATTGGCCACCACCGCTAAAAGGGCGATGCAGGTGACCAGTCCCAGCGGCAGTCCTTTTTTATAGATGGCCCAGCCGAGGAGCATCGAGATCGGAATGATGGCGAAGGTCGGGAAAACCATTTCCGGTTGCGCTATGAGAGTCTTGGCGGCGACCACGCCAAACACCGCGATCACCAACAGCATGGCAAGAATCAGAAACACAGCAAACACAGTTTTGGCACGACTCCCCATGGTGGACTCGGCGATGTCCGCGATGGAACCGCCACGATTGCGCACCGACACCATCAGCGCTAGATAGTCGTGCACTGCACCGATGAACACATTGCCGATAAGAATCCATAGGATGGTGAGTGCCCAGCCAAAATGTTGCATGGCAACGATGGGGCCAATGACGGGTCCGGCTCCCGCGATGGAAGCGAAGTTGTGACCGAACAGCACCATCGGCTTGCTCGGAACGTAATCAACGCCGTCCTGTTGATCCACCGCCGGAGTTGTTTTGGAACGGTCGGGCTGAATCACTTCACGGTCGAGCCGCCCGGCGTAATAGCGGTAGCCGATGAAGTAAAAAAACAGACAGGAGAATGTCAGGATGAACAGAGTGAGCATACCGACCGTTTTATTGGAATAGTTGGGGTATTCGTTGCGTCCCTATTATAGTACGAGGTTGACCCCGGAGGCTTCCAGTTTTTTAAAGGGACCGATTAGGAAGGGAGAAGGTGGGCCTGCTAAAGGGTGACCTCTTTACAAAAAGCTTCTCTATGTTTCTTCCGTGAGAATAGAGATTTTTTCTTCTAGCTGAGGGTCTTTAAAGCCTCCATTCAAAGCCTCTTTTAACATTTTCAAAGCTTCTACTCGGATTAATGACCGGTTATCTTCCGGTAGCGTATTCAAAAAAGTGGATATAGTTTCAGGGTTTTCAGATAAAATAGTTGAAGTTGTCTCCTCTTTTAATACTGGACTCCCTTCTCTGCACATTTGGGCAATTACAGGATAGTTAAGTCGCTCTTTAATAAAATCCCGGTGGATTGAATTTGCGAATTCCAACTTCCCCAACTTTTCTTGATCATTAGCTAAGGTTTTTCGCAACACCGACATAAGAATTTCTCGGAGTTCTAGAGCCCTTGTTTCAATTTCTTTGGCTGACCCTCCCACACCAATAGAAAAAGATATGAGTGTATCAAGTCGTTCTCGAATTTTTAACCAGTCTCTACTTGTGACAATCTTTTGAAAATCACTCGCCAAATTTTCAAAACGCTGTTGACACGTTTGAAAATCAGATTGATCCTTTTTCTGGGTCAATTCCAAATCTTCTTTTGAAATCACCCTTCTAGATTCCGGGAAATAAGGATTATTCTGTCGCCTTTTTAAATGTATTTCATGCGCTCCGGGATTATTGGACCATTCTAAGTCTGAATCCATTAAATCTGAGTTTATTGCCTTATAAGCTTCGTTGAGTTTTTCAAATTCTTGAAGAAGTTCTGATTGGGGATCCTCAGCTTGACAAGCAAACCAGATTTTTCCAATGGCAGCAGCAGAAACATCTTCTTTCCCTGAAGACATCTTATAAACTTTCGTCAGAAACCCAACCAAGGCACAGCCTTCTTTTGAGGAATCATTGAGAAGGCTTTCCCCAATTCCATGAAAAATCTCCTCTCCCCTCTTATGTCTCTTTTCTTCAATGGCCTCATCGGACATGGTTTGTTTGTAGGCAATTCCAAGCGTTCCATCAGGTTTCCTCTGGGGTTCAAGTTTATGTCCGCCTTCTAGAAGTATTTCTTCGTTTAAGGAATCCATTGCCTGAAAGCCTTTAGCAAGTGCAATGAAATCCTCTAAATCTGGTCCAATTTCACTTGCCGCTTCTTGCCGAACCTTTTCCCATTTTTCTGGATTGCTTTTGTAGGCAACAGCATGGAGAGAAACTTCCTGGCTTATCTTTTCGGCTTCTTCCGGCCCCATAATTGCCATGTAGGCATAATTTAAGGCAGATGCTGAATCTTTCCCTGATTTAAAAGGTCCAAGCGCAGCCCATACAGGTAACACTTGCCCGCCGATTAAATTTTGCGCATTTTTACGAGAATAAAACCGGAACCAAAGCCAGAGAAGTAATATGGTGGATTCAAGTTTGAAGTGCAACGGTTAGTGGTGGTTTCTTTTTGCAGAATAGTTCATGTGGTGTCTTATACCCAAGCGTTTTTCTTGGTCTGTGATTGAGTCGGTCCATGATGATTTTCAGTTGTTTGTCAGTG